>DATHHR010000114.1:0-6725 GCA_035317105.1 Ferruginibacter sp.
TGCCGTTTTTTATTTCTGATTGCTGATTTCTGATATATGATTTTTTAAAATCAGCGATCAGAAATCAGCGATCAGAAATTTTTATTATGGAGTAACTTACATTTGCATTCACAGATGGAACTCAGTAACCGCAAAGCATACCACGAATTTTTTTTTGAAGCAAAATATATTGCAGGGCTCGTGCTTGCCGGAACTGAAATAAAAAGCCTGCGTGCAGGCAAAGCCAGCTTTAATGATAGCTATTGCTACTTTGACAGCGGCGAATTGTATGTGAAAAGTCTGCATATTTCCGAATACAGCTTTGGTACCTACAATAACCACGAACCCATGCAGGAACGTAAGCTCCTGCTCAATAAAAGGGAATTACGTAAGCTGGAAGCCAAGACAAAAGAGAAAGGTTATTCCATCATCCCTTTAAAAATATTCCTTACAGAAAAAGGGCTTTTTAAAATGGAGATAGGCCTGGGAAAAGGTAAAAAGATCTACGATAAACGCGAAACGATCAAAGAACGCGATACAGACAGGGATATTAAACGCAAATACGGCATTTAGTTTGATGGTTGAACGTTTACGGTTTGGGGTTTATATTTGGCCTTAACTAATCAACTATCAACTCTTAACTAAATGATAAAAGTCATATTTATCAATGACTTAAAGTGGCAGAAATACGATAAAACATATTAACTTTGTATTGTAATCGATAAGACACCTAACTATCTATCGAGTAAAGACATTTTAGATTAAAACGATGAAGCTGAAGCCTACCAGGATCGAAGTGATGAATTTTCTTGGACAAAAAATCGAGGATATTATAAGCGATTACCTAAAAGAGATCGACACCAACTGGCAACCTGCTGATTTTTTACCTGATAGCTCTCAGGATGATTTTACCACAAATATTAAATTATTACAGGAACAGTGCAGGGAACTGCCCTACGATTATCTAGCCGTTTTAGTAGGCGATGTAATTACGGAAGAAGCGCTACCTACATACGAAAGCTGGTTGATGGAAGTTGACGGCATTACCGGAACGGAACCACAAGGCTGGAGCAAATGGGTTAGAATGTGGACCGCAGAAGAAAACAGGCACGGTGATCTTTTAAATAAATATTTATACTTATCAGGAAGGGTCAATATGAAACAAATGGAGATCAGTACACAACACCTGATCGCTGATGGTTTTGATATTGGCACGGCACATGATCCTTACAAAAATTTTGTATATACTTCTTTCCAGGAATTAGCTACCAATGTTTCTCATCGCCGTACAGCTACTATTGCGAAGCAACATGGCAATAGTCACCTTTCAAAAATGTGTGGTGTAATTGCTTCTGATGAAGCAAGACATGCAAAAGCTTACAAAAACTTTGTTACCCGCATATTTGAGGTTGACCCAAGTGAAATGATGCTGGCTTTTGAATATATGATGAAGAAGAAGATCGTAATGCCCGCACATTTTATGCGCCAGCAAGGTGAATCTATCGGTGCCTCCTATACGCACTTCAGCGATGCAGCTCAGCGATTGGGCGTTTATACAAGTCTTGATTACACAGAGATATTAGAATCATTGATCGTAGACTGGAATATTGCGAATATGAGCGACTTAAATGCTGAAGGAGAAAAAGCGAGAGATTATTTAATGGCGCTCCCTGCAAGGTTTAGAAAAGTTGCTGAAAGATCGGGAATCAAAGCCCCATTGGAGTATCGGTTCAATTGGATCAAGTAGCATTTAATAAGTAATATTCAATATTAAATCTACAATATTACATTACTACGGTCTTCTTATGTTTAAAGCTTGATTGAGGATCCTGAGGATAAGTATTCTTTAGTTTATTGCGGTAGCTTTTAAACAGGCTCATCCAGCGTAATTCCAATACCCCCAGCACTCCTTCTTTTATAATCCCCTTATTCATTTTGCTATCGCCTAATTTACGGTCTACAAAAGTGATCGGCGCTTCGGCTATTTTGAAACCTAATTTCCATGCAGCAAATTTCATCTCTATCTGGAACGCATAGCCGATGAAAGTAATATTATCCAAGTTGATCGTTTCTAATACTTCTCTTCTGTAACAAACAAAACCTGCTGTAGGATCTTTGACCGGCATCCAGGTAATTAACCTGGTGTAAATAGAAGCACCTACAGATAAAGCAATACGATCGAATGGCCAGTTAGCAACTGCCCCACCCTTTACATACCTTGATCCAACGGTAACACCTGCACCTGCTTTACAAGACTGGTATAATTTATCAAGGTCATTAGGGTTATGAGAAAAATCGGCATCCATTTCAAAAATGAATTGATAGCCATGCGCCAAGGCCCAACGAAATCCGTGAATATAGGCAGTGCCCAGGCCTTGTTTGCCACTACGCTCTTCTAAAAATAACTGGCCGGGATATTTGCTGAATAATGATCGCACAATTGCGCCTGTTCCATCGGGTGAACCGTCATCAATGATCAGTACATGGAAACCTTGTTGCAAGCCGATTACCGCACCGATAATACTTTCGATGTTCTCCTTTTCATTATACGTTGGTATGATAACAAGTTTTTCCAATGCCGGGATAATTTTCTGACTACAAATTTACACTAATAAGATTAAGCGTTTTGTAACTTAATGTTAATAGATCTTAGCTATTTTTCAACAATGATTTATTGAGGATCTCTGTTAGTTTTTGTTTAGTGTGTAAAGGAAAATCTCCCTTCATCATCCAATCGTAATACTGAGGCTCAGCTTTCAATACATCCAATACTGGCCTGCCTTTATGTTTGCCAAAATTGAATACTTCAATACCCTTGACATCAAAACAGAACCTGCGGGCATAATCAACGATCTTTTCCTCTCCTATTTTTGCTAAAATAGTCTCTACTGAATTACCCAGGTCGGGATATTTTTTTATCTGTGATAACAATACGTCGATCGTTGCATTTACATCGGCTTCTGCGCTATGTGCCTGCACCAGGTCTTTTTCACAATAGAACTTATACGCTGCCGTTAGTGTACGCGGCTCTTTAGTATAAAAAATATGCTGTACATCTACCATTTTACGTTCGCTTAGATCCACATCCATACCCGCACGTAAAAATTCTTCCATCAACATGGGTATATCAAAACGGTTGCTGTTATAGCCGCCCAGGTCACAACCCTCAATAAATTGCTTTAGTTCGTTACCTGCTTGTTTAAATGTTGGCGCATCTTTTACCATTGCATCAGTGATACCATGTATCTCTACAACAACTGCAGGTATTGTCATTTCAGGATTGATCAGCTTGCGTTTTACCTGCCTTGTACCATCAGGCAATACTTTAATGATGGCTACTTCCACTATCCTGTCTGTTGAAAGGTTAACTCCGGTAGTTTCTAGGTCAATGAATGCAATAGGACGAGTTAACTGTAAGGACATTGTTGGTTAAGACTTTTCGATTTGTTGAAATTCGGAATACTGGTGAGCAAGTTACCATTTTTCGTAAGTATTAGGAAGGGAAATCAGAAAAAAACGCGATTTGATAATAACTTCTATTGTTTTTGTGGATAAACTGCTGGTTTTCTTCGAAAACGTAGCAAGTAGAAAGTAGCAGGTAACAAGAATTTTCCTGATACTTGATACTAATATATTGATACACAGAGATTATGTTATAATTACAGAGGAATGAAATATAGGTTTTAAGGGTACGGATCAAATCCTTTTTAGTTTTGTTTTCACTGTCTGGATGATATCCTGGATCAAATATCAATAAATGCTATTAAATAGAAAGAAGAAAAACACCCTTTTTTATGTTGTTTTCACCGGATTCGTATTTAAAGGACAAGTGTACCTTTGCCATATTTCATAAAATCGTCTTACTTTTGTGCTGATGATTACTAACGGCGATACTTCAACAAAACACAGCGAAGATACGGATGTGCTTACCGCATCTGAGGATACCTGTACGCTGATCGTATGGAATGATGAAGTAAATAGTTTTGAATGGGTGATCGAAACCCTGATGGAAATTTGCGGGCATACGGAAGAACAAGCAGAGCAATGCGCCATGATCATTCACTCCAAAGGAAAATATGCAGTTAAAGAAGGTTGCTATGATGCACTAAAACCAATGTGCGATGCTATTACAGACCGTGGTATCGGTGCTACTATTGAGATCATTGCTAATTAAATTATACATCAATAGTTCAATCCTTTTCTCCCCTATGAATAATAAGCCTTACTTATTTCTCTTACTTCTTTGCTTCGTATGGCTGCTACAATCTTGCACAACTAATCCGATTTTTAAAATTGATACACTGAGAGAATCCGATGATTCAATGTATTGTAACAAAACATTTGGAAAAGACGTCAACACTATTAAAAACTTAAATGAATTTTGGTTTCAAACAGGAAAGATGGATACCGGTACTGTTGACAATTCCCCTTTAGTAAAAGCAGGAATTATTTCTATAGATAAAAAAAGAAACATCCTTTACTTGAAAAATACACATACGATTAATGATACAACGATAGAGGTTTACACTAATAATATTTTTATTGTAACACTTAGCTATACACAAAAAGAAAATGAGTATAATGAAATATTTTATATTGGGGATCTTATAATAGATAACACTAAACAAAAAGAAGATTACAAGATTGAAGGAATTGATTGTCGGCTATAAAAAATCCCCGATGAAATTTCACCGGGGAAGTATAACTTATTAACCCATCAATATGTTATCCCAAATATGCTTTTAATGCACCGCTGTAGCGTGCTTTCTGTAAACGTTTGATAGCTCTTTCTTTGATCTGGCGGATACGTTCTTTTGTAAGATCATATTTTTGACCTATCTGTTCGATCGTAACACCATTTTCACCATCTAACCCAAAATAAGCATTTACTATTTCTGCTTCTCTCGGACTTAATGATTTTAATACACGGCGAATTTCATTTTTCAATGAATCGTGCATGACATCTTCATCCGTATCATCGCCACCTTGTAAAAGATCACCCATTGCCACATCTTCTGCTTCGTGAACCGGAGCATCTAATGAAGTATGACGTGTATTGCTTTGGAAGATATTGTTGATCTCCGTTTCGCTCATTTCCAATAATTCAGCTAATTCTTCTGTACTTGGCTCTCTTTCATGTTCCTGTTCGAAAGCCATGTATGCTTTATTTGCTTTATTGTAGGTACCGATCTTATTCTGCGGTAAACGCACTAACCTGCCCTGTTCTGCCAAAGCCTGTAAAATAGACTGGCGGATCCACCATACTGCGTATGAAATGAATTTGAAACCTTTGGTCTCATCAAAACGTTGTGCCGCCTTGATCAAACCAAGATTACCTTCATTGATCAGGTCACTTAATGAAAGGCCCTGATGCTGGTATTGTTTTGCTACGGATACAACGAAACGTAAGTTAGCTTGCACTAATTTATCCAATGCCCGCTGGTCTCCCATCTTGATCTTTTGGGCCAAAATGGTTTCCTCTTCAGGAGTGATCATTGATATTTTTGAAATTTCCTGCAGGTACTTCTCAACCGCTTGTGAGTCACGGTTGGTAATCTGCGTTGCGATCTTTAATTGCCTCATTTGTTTATATTAATCTTTCCGAATGCCTAACGTTAGGATGACTCCATTAGTATGGAAAACGTTGCTAAATTTATTGTTAATTAGGTTAAATCCACTAAAAATAATGTGCAAAGGTACGATTTGCATTTTGCATTTCAATAGAGTAAGTATAAAAAAGAACTGCTATTACCTCAAAACATTATACAAACTGCCCCCTTTATTGAATATCCTTTCTATATTTTTCTCCGTTTCCGGGTCTATTGCCAAAACAGGCGCGTGATGCGACTTTATCCTTGCATCAAAAACAAGCGGCCCATTACAGCCCCAATGCTTGTTTTCGCTAAAGCTATCAATGCCATATATGTCGTGTGATGGGTTGCATCTGGTGAAAGTTACCCATAAAAAATTGCTTAGGGTACCCGCAGTAAAATTTGTGTCATCCGTTATTACAATAAATGGCAGGTTTTGCAGCTCATTTAACTTACTATTCAATTGCGCATTAAATATGCCAAACTCTTCTTTTGCGTCAGAATAGCTGGAGAATTTTGTCATTTGCAATGCAATAACGCCAGGTAGTACCATTTGAGGGTTCCCGAACTGCTGTAAACCCTGTAAACAGTCTGGGACTTCTGTTGTCAGCTCCCTGATAACAGGTCCGTAAGCTGCCAAAACAACCTTGCTGCCACTATTCAACGAAGTGCCCGAATAATCTAAGGTATCGATCGTTGTATTTGTATAAAAATGGATATCACGCGCCAGGTTGATACGCTGCAACAGGAAGACCAGGTAGGCTTCAATATTGTTAGCGCTCAATTTATTCTCGTCATCGGCAGTGATAAAAAGGAATTTGGCCAGACTCAACTGTCCTGTTCCCAAAATATGATTAGCGATCGTTAATATCTCGGCGGGCTGTTTGGTTTGCGCATAAGGTGTATACCGCTCACTGCCAATAGCTAACAGCAACGGATGTACGCCGGCAGCATCTACTGCATTCACTTCTTTTAATCCGGGGATCTCTTGTTGCAGCGCTGAGCCGGCAATTTCATGTATCAATTGGCCAAAGCTGGTATCTTCCTGCGGCGGGCGACCCACTACCGTAAATGGCCAGATGGCATCTTTTTTAGCAAAGACCTTATGCACTTTCATCACCGGAAAAGGATGCGTTAAACTATAATACCCTAAAT
>DATHHR010000115.1:0-10787 GCA_035317105.1 Ferruginibacter sp.
AACAAGCTGTTCCATCTTCAGTAAAACCTTTTATTAAGGTCAAACAACCTGTTTGGAAAAATGAAGCAGAAAGAGTGATCACTATCCAGGGGTATTTACAAAATGTAACACCGGCTTTATTGAGCACGCTGATCCATGAAAAAGCGCCTTATACGGCTAAAAAATTACAGCCGACAGAAGACAGAATGGACCTGCAATTATGTAATGGCAAAACAAAAAAATTCAAAGAAGTAATAGGGGCTTTTGCAGAAATAACAGCTTCTGCCCAATTAAGAAGCACGGGTAGAAAAGGTTCCATCACTGCCGATGAATTGACTACCTTTTTTAAAAGATCAGATTCCTGGAAAAAAGATCTTTTGCAATACAGCAAACGCTATGCGGCCCAGGTAAAAAAAGATTATTCGGCATTTTGTAAAGAAGCAGCTAACTTATAGAAAATGTTAATGTTTCTGCCCAACCCCGGCAGTGTTTTATTTTTGCATAAATGAAAAAGATTTTTCCCATAATAACTGTGCTGATATTGCTTTCCCTTCTGGGCATTATCTTTTTTCAAATTTTATGGATCAAAGGTTCTTTGCTTACGCAGGAGCAAAAGTTTAATGAGCATGTTGACATGGCCACCTATTCCGCATCGCAGGATCTGACGGAGGATAACAGTAGCCTAATGGCATTAAAAAATAACAACCTCGCTTTTCCCGATAATAAATTACAATTAGAATTCTTAAGACAATCCGTCTCCCAAAAATATACTGTTGACCAGGTAAGAAAGATCATCAGTAAAGCTTTTGATAAACATAGCCTGCATGATATTCCTTTTGAATTTGCGATCACTTCAAATTCAATTATGGGAGATGAAATGGAATCTGAAAATTTTTATACACTCTATAGCGATTCTGTCAATAACCAAAACCACGTTGTACCCTTAGAGTCATCAAGCGAAAATGTTGCAGAGACAAATTCACCACAAGAGTTACTGATAATCATTGTACCACATGTAAAGAATTTTATCTGGAGATCAATGACATGGCTGATCGCAGGCGCTTTGTTCTTTACATTGATCATCATCAGCACATTTTTTCTTACGGTAAGGGCATTGCTAAAACAGAAAAAACTGAGTGAGATAAAATCTGATTTTATCAACAACATGACGCATGAGTTTAAAACACCTTTGGCTACTATTTCATTAGCAGTAGATGCATTGAAGAATGAAAAAGTGATCAACGATAAAGACAAGACAGCCTATTTTACCGGCATCATCAAGGAAGAAAACAAGAGGATGAACAAGCAGGTAGAAGCTATTTTGCAAGCAGCATTGTTAGACAATGAATCATTAAAACTGGATCTGAAAAAGATGCAGGTGAATGAACTTATAACAAGCGCCTTAAATAATATCGAATTACAAGTACAGGAAAAAAAGGGCAAGCTGCAATTGAAATTGGATGCTGCCAAAGATGCCGTGATGGTCGACGAAGTGCATTTTACCAACCTTGTGAGCAATTTATTAGACAATGCTGTTAAGTATTCCAAGGACCATTTGCTGATAAAATTTACCACACAAAATGTAGGCGATCAATTCAGGATCCGCATTGAAGACAATGGTATTGGGATGAGCAAAGAAACGCTTAGCAGGATATTTGAAAAATTTTACCGCGCACACACCGGCAATATACACAATGTGAAAGGTTTTGGCTTGGGCCTCAGTTACGTGAAAACCATGGTGGACGCACATCATGGAACGATCAAAGCAGAAAGTACACTCGGCAAGGGCACTACTTTTATTATCACTTTTCCGCTCGCGAAATAAGATTTTTAGCCCAACATTTTACTCCCTATTTAGCTTCATTGGCGTCGCACATTTCATCATTTTTACTACTATTGAACATTGACAATAGAGCATTGAAAATTAAATATTTTTTCTTTGCTTTTGTTGCAAAAATTCCTCGAATTTCTCCGAAATCCACACCTATCCACAGTTTTCCACACTCAATTCACCTCAAAAGCACCTAAAAACACCCTTAAAGCCATACTGGGCAGGACATACAGTTCTGTGGATAAAAATGTTGGCTTCATTTTAGCATATAAAGTGGGAAAAAGTGTTATTTTGTGTTAGTATTTCTAATAATACGACAAATTTTCATAAATGACTGGTTTTCTTGGTGAATATGAGGTTACGGTTGATGCCAAAGGGCGTTTTCTTTTACCGGCAGGCTTTAAAAAGCAACTGCTGGAAGAGAGTGCGAGCCAATTTGTGATCAATCGAGGCATCGAACCTTGCCTGAGTTTATACCCAATGCAAAGTTGGGAACCTATATTTTCTGAGATCAGTCAGCTGAATGATTTTGACCCTAAAGTTAGAGATTTCAGGCGCTATTTTTTAAACGGCGCCACACAAGTTGAATTGGATTCTGCAGGAAGGTTATTGCTACCGAAAACTCTGATGGAATATGCGGGGTTAGAAAAAGATATCGTGTTGGTTTCGGCAGTCACAAAAATTGAGATCTGGGATAAAAGTAAGTATAAAGCGCTCTTTGACAATTTTTCACCTGAAGCCTACAGCAAGCTGGCTAACGATGTGATGAATAAAAAAACGGATAGTTGAATTGTTTAATTGATGATGTAAAATATGGATAGATCGAAAAATATATCATCAGCTGAGCAACCGAACAACGAATCAACTTATCACACGCCGGTATTGCTGCAAGAGACTGTAGATGGTTTAAACATTAAAGCCGATGGTGTATATGTGGATTGCACTTTCGGCGGCGGTGGCCATAGCAGTGCTATTCTCAAAAAATTAGGTGCAACCGGCAAGCTGGTTGTATTTGATCAGGATGAGGACGCTAAAAAAAATGTACCGGATGATGCCCGTATCATTTTTGTACCGCAAAACTTTCGCCATGTGCAAAGGTTTTTACGGTTGCATAAAATTACAGGCGTTGATGGTATCATGGCAGACTTAGGCGTATCGAGCCATCAGTTTGATGAAGCAGGCAGGGGTTTCTCTATTCGTTTCGATGCCGCATTGGATATGCGCATGGATCAACGGCAGAAACTAACGGCGGCGGATGTACTAAAAATTTTTTCAGAATTGCAGCTACATAAAATGCTGGAGCAATATGGAGAAGTAACCAATGCTAAAACATTAGCCAAAGCCATTGTTGAGCAACGCAAGTTGATGCCAATCACTACGATCAATGAATTTAAGCAAGCGGTACAGGATAAGGTGAAAGGTAATCCTCAAAAATACTTTGCCCAGGTATTTCAGGCGCTGCGAATTGAAGTCAATGACGAATTAGGTTCATTGAAAGAATTGTTGCAGCAAATTCCCTCACTATTAAATCCCGGTGGCCGTGCAGCTATCATAACGTTCCACTCGCTGGAAGACCGGATCGTTAAGAATTTTTTTAAGAATGGAAGTGCTACAGAAACTGAAGTGGACGAAGTGTATGGCAATCGTCCGGAGAACCCGTTTACCATTATTACAAAAAAGCCGGTAACGGCCAGTGAAAAAGAATTAAAGCAAAATCCAAGATCAAGAAGCGCTAAGCTTAGGGTGGCGGAGAAAAATTAAAATTAATAAGTCAAAAGCAAAAAATGATAAGTGCCTTTTGTATCAAGCGTTCGGCATTAAGCATTTTAAAATGGAGAATGAAGCAACCATAGAACAAGAAGAACAGGAAGCTCCGCCGGCGCAGAAACTGGATTGGAAATTTCTTTTCACTTCCAAATGGGTAGTGAAAAATATCCCTTTCTTTTTCTTTCTCGCTGCGTTGGCAGTAGTGTACATCTATAACGGACACTATGCAGATAAAATTGCGCGAAAGATAGGGGAAAGTGAAAAACACATTAAAGAATTAGAATACCAATATAAAACAGTTAAGAGCGAAGTAATATTTAGAAGTAAAGCAAGTGAATTAGAAAAAGCAGTAGCACCCATGGGTTTGAAAGAACAGGTTAGTCCGCCGATGCGATTGGATAGTACTAACCCCCAAACCCCCTGAAGGGGGCTTAAGGCAAGCGTTTAATTGTGAGGTTATTTTAAATAGTTGAAAGAAGACATACAGATGAAATGTGCGACGCCACTGATGTTTAATAGTAGTACAAAAGTTGGCTTCAAAATAAATAGTAGAGTTATTAAAGAATAATTCAACAAAGCCCCCTTCAGGGGGTTGGGGGTTTATAATTATTATGGATGTAAAGAAGGACATATTATGGAGAGTCTATCTCTGTTTTATTGGGATGATATTACTGGGAGCAGTAGTGTTGGGCAGAGCCTTCTACATTCAACAGGTGCAGGGAAATTTTTGGAGAACGATGGGGAACAATATGCATTTGAAATATATGCCTCTGGATGCGGAACGCGGAACGATCTATAGTGAAGATGGAAGCATGCTTAGCACATCGATCCCGATTTTTGATGTGTACATCGATTTTAGTGCGGATGGATTAAGAGAGAAAGACGGCAAAAGATTTAAAGACAATGTTGATACGCTGAGCATTTGCCTGGCAAATCTTTTTAAAGATGAATCAGCTGCATCGTATAAAAAAGAATTGGAGCTGGCTTACCAGAATCAAGACAGGTATTATTTATTAAAGAGAAAAATATCTTTTACTGATTACCAGCAGTTGCGGGATTTCCCTTTGGTAAAACAAGGAAAAAATAAAAGTGGTTTCATCATTGATGCAAGAGACAAAAGAATTAATCCTTATGGATTGATGGCTAACAGAACAATTGGTTTATCGAGGGAGGACTCTACTAAAAATGTTGGATTGGAACAGAGTTATGATAGCGTGTTAAGAGGTACATCTGGTCAGCGTTTGATGCGTTACATAGCAGGGGCATACATGCCGGTTGAAGGCGCAGAATTAGATCCTGAAAATGGAAAAGATATTGTTACCACGATCGATACCTATATGCAGGATGTTGCGGAAAATGCATTGATGGGGATGATGAAAGGAAATGCTTCGATACATGGAACAGCGATCGTAATGGAAACAGCAACAGGAAAAATAAAAGCGATAGCGAATTTAGGCAAGGTACACGATAGCATTTATTTGGAGAACCTGAACTATGGTATTGCCAACAGAACAGAGCCGGGTTCCATATTTAAGCTGGCAACGCTGCTGAGTTTGATCGATGATAAATACATCACAGCGGATAGCAAAGTGAATTGCAATGGTGGTAAAAAAGATTTTTACGGGTTAACGATCACAGACTCGCATTTAGGAACAGGTGTTATATCAGTAAAAGAGGCATTTGCCATGAGCAGTAATGTGGCGTTTGCATCATTGGGAGATCAATATTATCATAACCAACCATCAAAATTTGTAAAGCATTTGCACGACCTGAAATTAGATACGTTAACGGGTGTTGATATCACTGCTTCTTCGGGTTATCCGGTAATTAAAAAACCGGGCAGCTCATCCTGGAACGCAACAACAATTCCGTTCATGTCTCATGGATATGAAGAATTGGTTACGCCGTTAAATATGTTAATGCTCTATAATGCCGTTGCCAACAATGGTAAAATGATGAAGCCGTATTTAGTGAACTCGATCAGGCAATATGGCATTGATATAAAAACATTTGAACCTACCGTTGTTGTTGATAAAATATGTAGTGATGAAACACTCGCTCAATTAAAAGAATGTATGCTGGCAGTTGTTCAATCTGATGAAGGAACAGCACATGCGTTGATGGATAGCGCTTACCAGATCGCCGGAAAAACAGGAACGGCTGTAACGGCATTGAATAACAAAGGATATAATAAAGACAATAAAATTTACCAGTCGGCCTTTATCGGATACTTCCCGGCTGCTGCTCCAAAATATACCATTGCAGTCGTTATTCAAAATGGCAGCCATTCAAAACTGATCTATGGTGCAGCGGTTGCCGGTACTGTATTTAAAGAGATCAGTGATAAGATCTACGGAAAATATTTAAGCACAACACAGTTTGCTACAACAACTGTTGATACCAGCCATTATAATTATTTCGGAATGAAGACCGATCTGAATTCCATTTTCACCAACATGAGTATTCCTTTTGCAGATTCATCGGCCAGTGGTTACTGGAGATCATCAAGCATGCGAAATGACAGAGCTGTTTTAAGTGTACCAACAAATACAACCGGAACAATTACACCAAGCGTTGTTGGTATGGGTTTAAAAGATGCCGTGTATTTATTAGAAAATATGGGGTTGAAAGTTTCAGTAACAGGCAAAGGAAAAGTATTTAATCAATCACTAACACCGGGAACGGTATTTACAAAAGATACGCCAATAGCGTTGCTGTTGAATTAAAGTATGTTGAAAGATATTCTATATAAAGTGAACATTCGTTCGGTGCTGGGTAATACCAACATTGAAATAAATGACCTGCAGATCGACTCGAGAAAAGTTACTGCAGGCTCTTGCTTTATTGCGATCGACGGCAATACAACGAATGGACATGATTATATAGAAAAAGCAATTGAGAATGGCGCAGTAGCGATCATCCACGAAAAAACTTCTGCTATTCCGCACGAAGGCGTTACGTATATCGAAGTAGAAAACAGCGCCATAGCAGCGGGGGTTATCAGTCATAATTTTTACAATGCACCATCTGCGCAAATATTATTAGTGGGCGTAACGGGCACAAATGGCAAGACAACCATCGCTACATTATTGTGGAAGCTGTTCAAAGGGTTGGGATATAAATGTGGTTTGATCAGCACAGTTCAAAACCAGATAGGAGAAAAAATAATTGCGGCAACACATACAACACCGGATGCTATTAGTCTAAATGCTTTACTAAGACAAATGGTTGATGCCAAATGCGAATATGTTTTTATGGAATGCAGCAGTCATGCTATTCACCAGCATAGAATTTCGGGGTTACAATTTGCCGGCGGATTGTTCAGCAATATCACGCATGATCATTTGGATTATCATAAAACATTTGATGAGTATATAAAAGTAAAAAAATCATTTTTCGACAGGCTTCCTTCATCGGCGTTTGCCATTAGCAATGCTGATGATAAAAGAGGCGTAGTGATGTTGCAGAATACGGCTGCAAAAAAATATTTCTACAGCCTCAAGACAATGGCTGAGTTCAAAGGGAAAATATTAGGTGATAGCTTGACGGGTTTGCACATGACGATCAATGATCTGGAAGTATATTTTAGATTGATCGGCGAATTCAATGCCTATAATTTATTAGCGGTCTATGGTGCTGCTATTTGTTTAGGCGAAGAAAAAAATAAAATATTAGAAGTGCTGAGCAGTTTAGATGGCGCCGAAGGAAGGTTCGATTATATGGTAAGCAAAAAAGACAAAGTGATCGGCATTATTGATTACGCGCATACTCCCGATGCTTTGTTGAATGTATTGGCTACTATAAAAAAATTAAAGAAAGGATACGAGCATATTATTACAGTTGTGGGATGCGGTGGCGATAGGGATAAAGCAAAGCGCCCGATAATGGCTGCAGTTGCTTGTGAGCATAGTGATAAAGTGATCTTCACTTCTGATAATCCGCGCAGCGAAGATCCATTAGAGATCCTGCGTGACATGGAATCAGGCGTAAGCGTAGTGGCAAGAAAAAAATATATAACGGTAGCCGATAGAAAGGAGGCAATAAAAACTGCCGTGAGCCTTGCATCAAAGGAAGATATTGTTTTAGTGGCAGGCAAAGGGCACGAAAAATACCAGGATATAAAAGGCGTGAAATATGATTTTGATGATAAGAAAGTGTTGAGTGAGATTTTCGATTTGCTGGAGAAGTAGTTAAGACCACCGACAACTGACGACCGACCATGGAAGTAAGTTATACTCGGAAAATAAAAATAAAAAACAAAACATAATCACGATCGTCGGTTGTTAGTCGTCGGTCGCCAAAAAAACAGTATGCTGTATAATTTATTTGATTGGATGATAAAACACGGGTATAGATTCCCTGGTATTGGACTATTGCAGTTCATCACACTAAGGGTATTGTTATCAGTAATTGTGTCTTTGTTGATCACTACTTTTTTTGGTAAAAAATTAATAGGCTTTTTACAAAGAAGACAATTGGGGGAAAGTGTACGAGATCTCGGCTTAGCAGGCGAACAACAAAAAATGGGTACGCCAACAATGGGCGGGGTTATCATTATACTGGCTATTCTGATCCCAACTTTATTATTTGCTGATCTGCATAAAGTATATATCAGGTTAATGATATTATGTTCAGTATGGTTAGGTGCAATGGGCTTTTTGGATGACTATTTAAAAATAGCGGCTAAAAGAAAAGCTAAGGCAAAAGGCATAGCATATAAAAAAAGTGATAGCGATGGATTAGCGGGCAGGTTTAAAATTTTCGGACAAATAATATTAGGCATTATCGTTGGCGCTACGCTTTATTTCAGTAACAGCGTAACCGTGAAGAGAGAAATAATTGAAACAGCCAGCTCAAATACAATGATCGGTAGAGGAGAAAAAAAATTAAATGAAGACACGGTAATGATCGATGGCAAAGCACATCGATTTGTATCGGTAAAAACGCCTATCACTACTATTCCATTTGTAAAAAACCATGAGTTCAATTATGCGAAGTTATTGCCGGCAAGTTTAGAAGGGTATACTTATATCATTTATATCATCATCGTAATATTTATTGTTACGGCAGTTTCGAATGGCGCCAATATAACGGATGGTTTGGATGGATTGGCAACAGGTGTTAGTGCGATCATCGGTGTTTGTCTGGGCATATTTGCTTACGTGAGCGGCAATATAAAACTGGCAGAATACCTGAACATCATGTACATACCCAACCTTGGCGAGCTATCCATTTTTATAGCGGCCTTTGTTGGTTCTTGTCTTGGTTTTCTTTGGTACAATGCTTATCCGGCACAGGTTTTCATGGGTGATACGGGAAGCCTGGCATTAGGTGGGATTATAGCGGCCCTAGCAATTATTGTTCGTAAAGAGTTATTGATACCGATTTTTTGTTCTGTGTTTTTGGTAGAAAATTTAAGTGTGGTAATGCAGGTGTCTTATTTCAAATACACCAAGAAAAAATATGGAGAGGGTAAGCGGATATTTTTAATGAGCCCGCTCCATCATCATTATCAAAAGAAAGGATATCATGAAAGTAAGATAGCAGTACGTTTTTGGATCTTAACAATACTAAGTGTAATACTGGCAATTGTTACGTTGAAAGTGAGATAAAAATTAGTAAGCAATGAGGATCGTCATACTAGGTGCAGGAGAAAGTGGTGTTGGCGCAGCTTTACTAGCAAAGCAGCACGGGCATGATGTATTTGTAAGTGATGGTGGAACGATCAAAGAAAATTATAAAAAAGAATTACAGGATAGCAAAATAGATTTTGAAGAAGCAGGGCATACAGAAGAGAAAATACTGAATGCAGATGAAATAGTAAAAAGCCCGGGGATACCAGACAAGAATGAATTGATAAAAAAAATTAAGGCTAAAAACATTTCGGTCATTAGCGAAATAGAATTGGCTTACAGGTATAAAGGCAATAGTAAAATTATAGCGATAACGGGGAGTAATGGAAAAAGTACAACAACGGCACTAACATATCATATATGTAAACATGCGGGCGTCGATTGTGCAATGGTTGGTAACATAGGTTATTCGTTCGCGAAACAAATAGCCGAAGATCCAAAGCCATTGTACATCGCAGAAATAAGTTCTTTTCAATTGGATGATTGTAAAACATTTCGTCCGGATGTAGCGGTACTAACAAATATTACTGAAGATCACCTGGATAGATATGATTACAAAATGCAGAATTATATAGACAGTAAGTTCAGGATAATAATGAACCAGGATAAGGAAGACATTTTTATTTACTGTTTAGATGATCAGGTCACAAAAGAAAATATAAATAAGTACACCATTAAATCAACCATATACCCCATTACTATGAGTAAAGAATTAAGCCAGGGCGCCTACCTACTGAATGGCAAAATGACCATGAAGTGGAAGCTTGAAGAAATGCAAATGAGTATTAAGGACTTTGCAATAAAGGGGAAACATAACAACTATAATAATATGGCAGCAAGTCTATCGGCTAGTGCAGTTGGCATTAAAAAGGAAAAGATCAGGGAAGCGTTACAAACCTTCCACAGTTTGGAGCATAGGATGGAACCTGTAGCAACGATCAGAAATGTTGAGTTTATCAACGATAGTAAAGCAACCAACGTGAACAGTACGTGGTTCGCATTAGAGTCAATGGAAAAGCCGACAGTATTGATATTGGGTGGTATCGATAAAGGCAATGATTATTCTTTATTAAAAGAGTTGGTGCAGGAAAAAGTAAAAGCGATCGTTTGTATGGGCGTTGATAATAGCAAGATACACGAAGCATTTGGCGATATCGTTCCGTTAATGATGGATACCGCTTCAGCGATCGATGCAGTAAAAGCCGCATTTCATTTTTCGGAAAAAGGCGATGTGGTGTTGTTAAGCCCGGCTTGTGCAAGTTTTGACCTGTTTAAAAATTATGAAGACAGGGGCAATCAATTTAAACTGGCAGTAAAAGAATTATAGTTTTAAAATAACAAAAATCAATAAAACAAATTCAATAGTAAGATTGGACGATAGCATAAATATCAAAACATTATTCAAACCATCTCTTAGCAATATGAGTGGCAATTTGGTAGAAAATACCAAAGGGGATCGTGTTATCTGGGGTATCGTTGTCATTCTTACCATGGTGAGTTTGTTGGTAGTGTATAGCAGTACGGGTTCATTGGCATATAAATATGATAAGAGCACGGAAAGCTTTTTGTTCAAACAG
>DATHHR010000116.1:0-10443 GCA_035317105.1 Ferruginibacter sp.
TCTTCACCTGGATATTTCTAAGGTTACCGAATGCAGTGATACCGCCGGCCAACCCAATAACATTAAAGGCATTAGCGAACGCGGAAACTGTTACAGGACCGGGATTAATAACTTCTCCCGCAACATTGATATTGATCGATCTTGGTTGTCCTAATGTTACTTGTATATGTGTTGATGCAGGAACTGATGCTTTGAATTTTGAATAGATGATCGCTCTTGCATTTTCAAAGGTTAAACCCTGCACTGTTATTTTGCCAATGCCGGCAGGGAATATCGAACCATCTCTTGCTACTACATAATCTTCCTGATATTCACCGCCTCCCCATAAAGCAACGATGATATGGTCGCCAACACCGATCGGATAATCTAATGGAGGAGTTGATAATTCACTTACATCGTATGAAGCGGCAGCTGTAAAAATATCAGCGCCATAGGTATCTTCAGGTGAGTATTTGTTTTCGCGTGTGCTATCTTTTTTTGTGGTGTCTTTGCTATTTTTTTGATCTGGCGTACTCAGTTTATTTCTGTCGGCGCCAGCTTCTACTTGTTGTTGATTTTGATCCTGAAAACTATTTTTATTTTTTTGAATTTGCGTTGGGTCAATTCCAGGTGCGCCCAATGATTGTTGAGAAGGCATTATTTGCTGGGCATACGCGGGTAGAAAAAATAAGGCTGACAAAAAAAATAACATAGTTATGTTCTTCTTCACCAAAAACTTTACAATGCAATACATCTGTTATAAGTTGATTTACAAATAATTAACTGAGATAAATATACTATTATCCGAGGTCGATCTCCGTGTCATCGCCAATATTCAGCGACCTTGTTTCTCCTTTGATCTGGGTATCACTTCCTATCAATGAATCGTCCAGCACAACATCATATAATTTTGAATAGGAGCCGATGATAGAATCTTTTACAATAGTATAATTTAAGATAGTGTTTTCGCCGATAGCAACATTAGGGCCGATCACAGAGTTTTTTATATCACATCCTTCAGCAATACTAACGGGAGGGATGATGATCGTGTTTTCATATTTATCTTTATCGGGAATGGTACTGCCTAATTTTTTTAATAGTGTAGCATTCGATTCAAGCAAGCTTTCTTTTTTGCCACAATCAAACCAGCTCTGTATTTTAAAGGCCTTTATTTTTGCGCCGCTTTGTATCATGCATTCAATAGCGTCGGTCAAGCTTAATTCTTCATGGCTTTGTATCGCCTTATTAATTATTTTCTGCAGGCAGGAAAACATCACGGCAGTTTCCTTGATCTTATAGATCCCTACAAGCGCCATATTGCTTTTTGGTATAGATGGTTTTTCTACAACGCGGCTAATAAACCCATCATCTTCTATTTCTGCAACACCAAAATTGCGGGGATCATCAACTTTTTTAACGCCCAACATTGAAAATGGCGAGTCGATCATTTCTTTCACATTGTATTCTGCAATGGTATCGCCCAGCACAATAAAAACTTCATCCGTGCCTACAATTTCACTGGCAAGGTCTATGGCATGCCCGGTACCATATCTTTCATTCTGGTAAACAAAATGGCTGTTCAGGTCCGGGTATTTTGCTTTAACGTAATTCTGAATTTTTTCGCCCAGGTAACCTACTATAAACACAAATTCATTGATACCTGCTTCGTGCAACTGATCAATAATGATGCTTAGGATAGTTTTTCCTGCCAGCGGCATTAACGCCTTTGGCTGTGTGTATGTATGGGGCCTCAGCTTAGTGCCTGCGCCTGCGACGGGAATGATTGCCTTCATGCCAATACCCCAAAAGGGGTTTTTAGTGTAAAGTGAATAGATTTAGCTATTGGTAACAAGTTGTGAAAATAAGGAATTTTGGGTAAACGGCAGCTAATGTGGGATGTTTGATGTACGATGTACGATGTTGACCAGTTTAATAGTTTAAGTGCACTTACATTTTACGGATCGATTTTACAAAAAATGCCTGAATATATTAGCTGTATTACATCGTACATTTTACAGATTTCCCAATCGGGTTTAATACTTTAAAGAAGCGTTTGTATATTTGCCACCTAATTTAAAAAATATGCAAAGAGATCAATTGGTTTTCGACTTAATCAGGCAGGAATTAGAACGTCAACGTCATGGATTAGAGTTGATCGCTTCTGAAAATTTTACCTCACTTCAGGTGATGGAAGCAATGGGTGGCGTTATGACAAATAAATATGCCGAAGGGTATCCGGGCAGAAGGTATTATGCAGGCTGCGAAATTGTTGATCAGACAGAACAATTGGCTATTGACAGGTTAAAAGAGATCTTTGATATTAATTATGCTAACGTACAGCCACATAGCGGTGCACAGGCAAATGGCGCTTTGATGTTAGCCATTTTACAACCGGGTGATAATATATTAGGCTTAGACCTTAGCATGGGCGGACATTTAACCCATGGATCTGCAGTAAATTTTAGTGGTAAAATATACAAACCTCATTTTTACGGAGTAGTAAAAGAGACAGGCCTGATAGATTATGATATGTTGGAAAAACAGGCCCGTACTGTTAAACCAAAATTGATCATCTGCGGAGCAAGTGCGTATAGCCGTGATATTGATTACGCAAGAATAAGAAAAGTAGCGGATGAAGTAGGCGCTTTTGTAATGGCTGATATCGCACATCCTGCAGGCTTGATCGCTAAAGGATTGTTATCTTATCCATTTGATCATTGCCATTTTGTTACTTCAACAACACATAAAACTTTACGCGGTCCACGCGGTGGTGTTATCATGATGAAGAAAGATTTTGAAAATCCTTTTGGATTGAAAGATGTAAAAGGCAATACCCGTATGATGAGTAACCTTATCGATATGGCTGTTTTCCCCGGCACACAAGGCGGACCATTACAACATGTAATAGCGGCTAAAGCTGTAGCGTTCGGAGAAATATTGACGGATGAATACACTGCTTACGCCAAACAAGTTCAGTTAAATGCACAGGCAATGGCTAAAGCATTTGTAGCAAAAGATTACAAGATCATTAGCGGCGGTACAGACAATCATTTAATGCTGATCGACCTGCGCAATAAAAACATCAGTGGTAAAAAAGCAGAACAGGCATTGGTAATGGCTGATATCACTTTAAATAAAAACATGGTTCCTTTTGATGATAAAAGTGCTTTTGTAACTTCTGGTATCCGTGTAGGTACGCCAGCTATAACAACCCGCGGATTAAAGGAAGAGCACATGTCATTCATCGTAGATATTATTGATACCGCTTTATTGAATGCGGATGATGAAAAAGCATTGCGCACGATCAAAGGACAGGTAAAAGAATTTATGAAACAATTTCCTTTGTATCCTGAATTAGGTTAATAAAGTTAAAAGTCAAAAGTTAAAACCAAAAAGTATACTGTAACGTATATATTCTACAGTGTTTATCGAGAATAACATGTTTATTCCTTATTCTTAATTTTTAATTCTTAATTCTTAATTAAAATGATCCAGAGAATACAATCTATTTGGTTATTGTTAGCATCTATTTGCGCATTTCTAACTTTTAAGCTGCCTTATTATAGCGGCACAATGAGTACGGATACGTCTTTGGCTTACCAGGAGCTTAAAGGAACAACTGGCGGGATGGTGATCTTAGTTATAACGGCCCTGGTATCAATGCTGGCTTTAGTGATCTTATTTTTATACAAACAAAGGGTATTGCAATTGCGTTTGTGCATAGTAGGTATCTTGTTAGAAGTGGTATTGATCTTTCTTTATTACCAGAAAGTAAAAACGTTTACGCAAGGTTCTTATGCTTTAACGTCCATGCTTCATTCAGCGATCATCTTGTTTTTTGTTTTAGCCGGACAAGCCATTAACAAAGACCATAATTTAGTTAAGAATAGTGATAGACTTAGATAGCCATTGAATAAGTAAGATTGAATATGTAATATTTTTTTCAATCTTCAATCTTACTTATTACTTATTCAATTAGAGAAATTCCCCCGTATAACTTTCTTTGCATTTTTTCAGATCTGCAGGTTTGCCTGCGAAAACCAAATTGCCTCCCATATCACCGGCTTCAGGGCCAAGATCAATTACCCAGTCTGCACTTTTAATTACATCGGTATTGTGTTCAATCACCAATATTGTATGGCCTTGTTCTATCAATGCATTAAAAGAAGTGAGTAATTTTTTTATGTCGTGGAAATGAAGTCCGGTTGTTGGCTCATCAAAAATAAATAAAATACTTCCCTGCGATTTTCCTTTGCCTAAAAATGAGGCAAGCTTAACTCTTTGTGCTTCGCCGCCCGATAAAGTGTTACTTGATTGTCCGAGTTTTATATAGCCCAATCCTACATCTGTTAATGGCTGTATCTTTTTTGCTACATCTTTTTCATCTTTAAAAAATGTGATGGCTTCATCAACACTTAACTCTAATATTTCGTAAATATTTTTGCCATTATAAGTAACTTCTAAAACTTCTTCTTTGAATTTTTTACCGCCGCAAACTTCGCAGGTTAAATGAACATCTGCCAGGAACTGCATTTCTACAATTTGTTCGCCTTCGCCTTTGCAGGCATCGCATCTTCCACCATCCACATTAAAAGAAAAATGTTTAGGTAAAAAACCGCGCAGCTTACTCAAAGGCTGGCTGCTAAACAATTCCCTTATTTCATCATATGCTTTGATGTAAGTAACGGGGTTACTTCTGGAAGATTTACCGATCGGATTCTGATCTACCATTTCAACTTGCGAAATGGATTCTATATCGCCGGTTATTGCTTTAAATATACCTGCCTTCTCAACGATCTCTCCTTTTATTTTCTGCAGGGCAGGATATAAAATTTGTTTTACTAAAGTTGTCTTTCCGCTTCCGCTAACACCACTGACCACACAGAAAACATTTAAAGGAAATTCAACCGTAATATTTTTTAAATTATTTTGCCGGGCGCCTTCAACAACAATACTTTTGTTCCACTTGCGTAATTTTTCAGGCGCTTCAATTTTTAATTCGCCACTGAGGTATTTGCCTGTCAGGCTTTTTTTATTGGCGATCAACTCATCATAATTTCCTTCTGCTACTAACTCACCGCCTAAATGACTGGCTAATGGCCCCATATCAATAATGTAATCTGCTTCACGCATCATCATTTCATCATGCTCTACAACAACTACTGTATTGTTTAAGTCTCTTAATTCTTTCAATACGTTTATTAAGCGTTCGGTATCACGACTATGTAAACCGATACTCGGCTCATCCAGTATATATAATGAATTGGTAAGGTTACTGCCCAAGCTTCTTGTTAATTGTATGCGCTGACTTTCGCCACCGCTTAATGAGTTGGCTAACCTGTTTAAAGTAAGATAGCCAAGGCCAACATCTAATAAAGTTTTTAAGCGATGGTGAATTTCGATTAGTATCCTTTTAGTTAACTGTTCATCGTAAGCACTAAGTTTTAATTTATCGAACCATACTTGCAGGTCCTTAACCGGCAGCTCGCATAATTCGCCGATATGTTTTCCGCCAACCTGTACGTATAATGCTTCTTTCCGCAGGCGATAGCCTTTACAATCCGGACAAAGGGTTCTACCCCTGTAACGGCTCAATAAAACGCGGTATTGCACCTTATAAAGGTTCTGGTTGACTTCCTTAAAGAAGTCATCAATTCCATAAGCATGCTTGTTTCCTTCCCATAAAACGGCATATTGCTCTTTAGTTAGGTCGATAATTGGCTTATGGATGGGAAAATCGAAGTTTTTGGCTGCTTTTATGAAGCGTTCCTTCCATAAACCCAGTTTTTCACCCTTCCAGGGGGCAATTGCGCCCTCATAAATGCTTAATTGCTTGTTTGGGATGACCAAGTCGGCATCGATGCCTAAAACCTGGCTAAAACCCTCGCAAGTGGGGCAGGCGCCATAAGGGTTATTAAAAGAGAATAAATTAGGGACTGGTTCTTCGAACTGAATCCCGTCCAGTTCAAATTTATTGCTGAAATGAAGGATCGTTTTGCCGTTTATTTCCAGCATCATTTCTCCTTCGCCTTCATAAAAAGCTGTGTTCACAGAATCACTGATCCTATGCTTATCATCTTCATCAAAATCTTTTACTACTAATCTATCAACCAGTAAAAATGTTTTTATCTTGGCATTTTTTGTCTCGATCTTTTTTAGGAGCTCTTTTGTTTCGAGCGCATCTTCAATTCTTACAATTTCGCCACCTTCGATATATATTCTCGAAAACCCTTTTTGTAATAAAATATTCAGCTCTTCTTTTGCGTCTCTGTTGGCATGTTGTTTAAAAGGCACCAATAGCAAAACCTTATCGCCTTCTTTTAATTCGTCGATCGCTTTTACCACATCGGTCACATCGTCTTTTTTAACCTCGCGTCCGCTGACAGGGGAAATTGTTTTACCGGCACGTGCATATAATAAGCGTAGGTAATCGTAGACCTCCGTCATACTGCCAACTGTACTTCTTGGTGTGCGTGTAATTACTTTTTGTTCGATGGCAATGGCAGGACAAAGCCCTTTTATATAATCTACATCAGGCTTATTCATGCGCTGCATAAATTGGCGGGCGTAGGCGCTAAGGCTTTCGGCATAGCGGCGTTGTCCTTCTGCAAATAAGGTATCTATTGTTAAAGAAGACTTTCCCGAACCCGAAACGCCGGTTACAACAACCAGCTTGTTTCGGGGTATAGTAACCGTTACATTCTTTAAGTTATGAACCCGGGCGCCTTTAATTAGTATTCCTTCTACAGGTTTTGGTGCTGGTGCGGGTTTTGATTTGGCAGCTGTTTTTTCCTTCATTGTATTGATTACTACAAATTTAACCGAACGGCGCGAGTATTTGGCCTATAAAAACGCTGCTTTTGGTGGATAAATAAAAATATTGTTCAAACATCGAAAAAAGCAGAAATAAATTTTTTTTGTTAAAATTTTTAACTAACTTTCATTTAGAAGATTAACCTAAACCAAAAAGCTAACGCCTATATCTAACATTAGACCTCTACACGTTACGTTTTTTCTTTTAGATTCTGTAACAACAGTCCTAAACTAAAAAATTTAAGCTCATGAAATGCCTAACAAATTACACAGACCAACAATTGGTTCACCTCTACATGGAGGGGGATTTTGACGCAATTTCTACACTTGTAAACAGGTACAAAGACCGAATTTACACGTCTATTTATTTACTGGTTAAAGACAAATATCTTGCCGAAGATCTCTTCCAGGATGTATTTATCAGGGTTAACGATACGCTTAGGGCGGGCCGTTATACGAATGAAGGTAAATTCCTTCCCTGGACACTACGAATCGCACATAATCTATGTGTAGATCATTTCAGAAAGGTAAAGCGCATCCCAACTATCAAAACCAGCGATGAGTATGACATTTTTGAAGTTTTGAACTTCTCAGACCCAAATGCTGAAGGCAGAATGATGCAGGATCAGACAAATGATAAGATCAGACAAATGATCGATATGCTTCCCGAAGATCAGAGAGAAGTGATCATTTTACGTCATTATGCAGATCTTAGCTTTAAAGAGATCGCTGAACTGACAAAATGCAATATAAACACTGCCTTAGGCCGTATGCGTTATGGCTTAATCAATTTACGCAGAATGATGAACGAAAAACAAATAGCCTTATAAGATAAACTCTACTTTAAACGATTTACTGCAAACATATTTCACCCATTGGGATCCTGACCTTGTCGGATAACAATGGGTGATTACTTTTTAAAAGCATCCAACCCACATTTCAACCAGGCTGCATACTCAGCTGCATCAGGCGTATAACCAACGGGCGGATTTAATAATTTGCCGTCAGGCGATAGCAACACATATAAAGGTTGTGAAACCGCATTAAAATTTTCAGATTCAAAAGTGGCCCATTTATCACCTACGGTTATTATTTGTTTTTGTGTGCCGTCCTTTGTCTTGTATAAAAATTCGTCTTTTATTGGCAAGGCTCTTTTATCATCAACGTATAAAGAGACAAGGATATAATTATCCATCAGCTCTTTTACTTTTGGATCGGGCCATACATTTTCTTCCATCTTTCTGCAATTCACGCAGGCATAGCCCGTGAAATCTATCATGATCGGTTTGTTTGCTGCTTTCGCTTCTTTTACTGCTTCAAAATAATCTTTTAATGGCTCGTTGCAATTGACAGGGTTATCATAAATACTGTAACAGGTTGAAGGAGGGAAACCGCTTACCAAACTTAACCTGGCATATTTTGTATTCGTTAAACCCGGTAATAAATAAATGGCAAAAGCTAAAAATGCAAAAGCAATTATTTTTCTTGCTGTACTAATTACGGGTTTGCTGTATTGCTTTTTAAAGTTGAACCAATCTATTAAATAGGCAAATGTCATTACACCGATAATGATCCATATTGCAAAAAATATTTCTCTTTTTAAAATGCCCCAATGTGCTACCAGGTCTGCATTTGAGAAGAATTTAATAGCCAATGCCAATTCAACAAAACCAAGGGTAACTTTTACTGTATCCAACCATCCGCCGGATTTTGGTAAAGATGAAAGCCATTGCGGAAACATAGCAAATAAAGCAAAGGGCAAACCCAATGCAAAGCCAAAACCGGCAAGTCCAGCTGTTAAAGGCCATGCGCCACCCGATGCTGTGCTTGCTAATAAAGAACCCAATATCGGCCCGGTGCAGGAGAAAGAAACAATGGCCAATGTAAGGGCCATAAAAAATATACCAATAAAGCTTTTACTGCTTTTTGAATCTGCTTTATTGACCATACTTGCCGGCAATACAATTTCGAAATAACCAAAGAAGGAAATCGCGAACACTACAAAAATGATGAAGAAAATAAGGTTAAGGTAAATATTGGTAGAGATATTATTATAGATCTCTTTATTTACGCCACCCGCAATATGGAAAGGAAGGCTAAGTGAAACATAAATTAAGAAAATGAACAAGCCATATAGAATAGCATTACGGATACCTTTGGCTTTATCGTCTGATTTTTTTGTAAAGAAGGAGACCGTTAGCGGTATCATAGGGAAAACGCAGGGCGTTACCAATGCTAAAAGGCCACCCAAAAAGCCCAGAATAAAAATGGTCAGTAAACTACTATCCGCCTCTGTAGTTTTTCCGATGCCACAATTATTTATCGGGTTGTTTAGGTCTACTGTTGGTAATAATAATTCGTTCCCCTTTGCTTGTGTAAGCTGAAACTCTCCGCCAGCGTATGTCCCATCAGGTTGTTTAGTTAAATAAAACTCTTCCGGTTCCGGCCCGATAAATTCTTTGCCATCAAAAGCCATATAATTTACATGGCCCTTAATGTAGGGAAGGTCACCTTTTATTTGTAGTGTAAGATCGATCCCCAATGTTTTTTCGAAATAATTTACTTCGGCACTTAGCTGTGCATCTTTCTTTTTTAATTGACCTTTTTCGTTTGTTGAAACGATGGTTATTTTATGAGCAATGCTACTGTCAAAATCGAAAGTAGTTAGCGGCAGATCGTTGCTATTAGTGTTAGAATAAATGATAGTACCACCAGGTATTGTGGCCTGTATAGCCAGCACAATATTTCCTGTGGTATTTTTTGAAGAAGAAAATTTCCATACAGGCTTAGCTGTTTGCGCAATAATATGTTGTGTTGTTGCTACAAGAAGGAATGCTATAAATGAGTAGAGATATTTCATTATCTGTATAAAAGTTTGGGTAATAAAAAAGCCCTGCTTGACAGGACCCTTTACTGATTTTAGTTGCTGCCTACCTTGATATCAAAATTAACATCGCGTGGCGGCAAACATCTTTTATCGTTGCAGGTCATAAAATTGACCGTTCCTTTTCCATCAACCGGTGCGGTAACTTTTGACCTCACTATTTGTACAAAATCTACTTTGTTCTCGAAATAATTTACTTTGAAACCCCATACTGGCTCAAGTTTCGAGACAAGCGTTCCTACTTCTTTTACCTTACCGGAATATTCCAGTAAAGGGTTTTTTACAAATATAAAAGTTGTAGGTACCGGGCCTTCTGCATTGTTGACCTGGGCATATAAATGATAACCGCTGATGATAGTAGCGGTCATGTGCAATTCAAATGTTTTTTCTGCTATTTTTTTAGCCGTGAAAGACCATGTCACGACCTGATTTGTAGTAGGTACAGCCGTGCCCGGTATAGTGAATTGAGCTTTTACCCCACCAAATATTGTCGCAAATATTACTGCAAGTATTATTTTCTTCATGCGTTGTTTTGATAAAGTTACGGATGTGTATGCTGCCTGGTTTTCGACAAGCGGCATATTTGATCGTTTTAACAAATTTGAAACAAGTGCTCGAATACTTTTAATCCGTCTTTATTCCCCAAAGCCTCGTTGCTGGCCCTTTCAGGATGCGGCATCATGCCAAATACATTTCTTTCTTTATTGCAAATACCTGCAATATTGTGAATAGCACCGTTAGGATTAGCTGTAGCAGTGATTTCTCCT
>DATHHR010000117.1:0-18013 GCA_035317105.1 Ferruginibacter sp.
GTTCTTGATCCTACACCCGTAGCATCATTGACCTGAATGTCCAAGCCTATGTTCTTTCCAGCGTATACAGCACCATAAACATTAGTAGCAGTAGAATCGTTTATTCCGGGATTTGCTGCACTGGTACCCCAAGGAATAGCAGCTTCAACATTATATCCGGTAGAAGTCTTTATGACTTTGTAATCGACTTTTGGATATACGGCTAAAAACTCTGCACCATTATAGTTGGTGGCAGTACCGCCAGATTCTCCACTCACAGAGCAACCTCCTAAATTAAACCTGAATTGAACGTCACTATAACCATTATAGCCAGCGGTATGACTATAGTTTCCGTCAAGTGTAATTTCTACACCATCACTGCCATAGTATTCATTTTGGGTACTTTGGGAAGCCCCGCCAACCGCTGCTGTACATGCAAGCCCACCAGCATTCCCTCCTGTCCCTGCGCCAAGATTTGCCGTAGGGGCCTGAGAAATAAGTGTAGGATCATTTACCTGTACAAGAAAATATAAACTGTCAGGTGTCCACAATGATTTCCATGTCTGAGTATTACCTGTACTGCTTCCTACCACCACATTTGATATACTGTTTGCAGGTATAGTTGACCATACTGGATCTACCAGCCCATCAATTGTAGGTAAAACAGTACTACTAGCAATAGTTCCTCCATTTCCAACGGCACCTGAACCTGTATTACAAGAGACAGAATTTGAAACGTTACTGGTAACCGGCGAGCTTACCGCAGACCAAGTTGAAGGACCAGTTGCATTAACCGTTTCGACTTTATAATAATATGTTGTAGCAGTATTTAACCCGCTTATTACTGTAGAAGTACCTGCTATCCCTGTTATCGTAGTAACACCAGAAGAAAATGTTGGGTCGGTCGAAACTTCTACTGTATATGTTATAGCTGCCGCACCCTCTCCGGTTGGAGCCGTCCAATTAGCTGTAAATCCCGTAGAGCTTATAGTGCTGGCAGAACCGATTGTTGGTGGGTTAGGTAATGTGATAAATGTTACGTCGGCACCACTTGTTGCCCCTGATATGGCTTTGTATGTATATAAAGTGTTTGGTGTTAATGCTGTGATCAATGCTGAATCCGGCCTTGCCGTTACACTGCTAAAACCACTATGAATAGTTGCTGGCGTACCTACTCCAACATCCGTAACCGTACCAATCGTAAATGATTCAGCTGCAGCTGTACCTCCCGTATTAAATGTACCGTTCAATGTCGCGCCTGTAGTAGTAATTGATGTTGCGGCTGTTGTATTTACAAGGCTTGTAGGCACAACTTCTCCTGTAGCTAATATGCTTGCACCTCCCGCATAAGTTGTAAATGCTGTTACCGCCAATTGAGCCCCACTTAATCCTGCACTAGTTGTACCGATAAACACCTGGCCGGCAGTTCCACTAGCTCCCGCGGCACCAGCCCAACCTGTTATTGTAAGACCTGTGTATGCTCCACTGATAGAAGTAAACTTTAAAGCATGAGAACCTGTCCCTAGTTTAATGGTGGAATTTGATGAAATGGTAAGTGTTCCCATCTGATCACTAAATCCTGTTGTATTTCCTGAGCTAAGTGTACCACCAGCCAGCGTTACATTGCTGGTTGAAGGAATAGCATTTGTAGCTCCTAATTGTAAGGTTCCAGAATTAACTGTTGTTGTTCCTGTATATGTTTCTGCCTGAGAAATATTAATAGTACCTGCTCCTCCTGTAATAAGATTACGGCCGGAAATAACGCCCGAAATACCTGTATTGGCACCACCGACTATAGTGTTTCCGTCGCTAATAGTGATATCGTTTCCTGTACCATTAGACCCAATGGTTCCACCACCTGCCTTAGCACCGCCTGTACCACCTGTCGCTACTACTGTCGACGATATAGTAATTCCTGTACTTCCAGTTAGAGAAATAGCTCCTGACGAACCACCATTACCGCCATTAGCTGTACCGCCTGTAGCCGCACCGCCAGCACCGCCAGCAGCAGATATACTTTGTGTAGAAGATAAAGGACCCGCTGAAGACGTTAGTGTAATTGTACCTCCGATACCTCCATTGCCACCATTGGCATTGTTACCTGTTGCATTGGTAACAGTTCCCCCGTTTGCAGTTATTGCTCCTGTAGTTATACTAATGCCTGACGGCCCAGTTATTGTAACTGACCCCGCGTTACCACCATTGCCACTGGCGCTGGTGCTAGTAGCGCCCGATCCAGCTCCGCCTGTTGTATTTAAAGCAGCTGTAATCGTTACAGATCCTCCTGTAGATATGCTAATATTTCCTGAATTAACTCCATTAACACCAGGCGCCTGGCCATTATTTGCGCCAGGTGTTCCTGCGCTTGTATTAATACCTGCAATGCCTATATTACCAGATCCTGTTACAGTAACATTTCCCCCAACGCCTCCTTGACTACCTGAGTTGCCATTATTTGGTGAAGCGCCATTACCCCCTTCAGAAAACACGCCACTGCTTAATGTAACTGTTCCACCAGTCGAATTTATCGTGACCGTATTCCCAGCGCCACCAATACCTGGCGTAGGAGTTTGAGTAGCTGACCCTCCATTACCCCCATTTGCTGCTATACCTCCAGATGCTCCAAGACTTATATTACCTGATGCTGTAATTCCTATTGTTCCTGCCATACCCCCATTACCGCCAAAACCATTTGAACCCCCTCCTCCTGCGCCTCCTAAAGATTCTATAAATAAAAATGGATTAATTGATACTGCACCACTGGTAGAACTTAATGATATATTTCCTCCTGCACCTCCCGCTCCACTTGCAGAAGCACCATTACCCGGAGAACCTGGCTGGCCTGCCCCCCCTATTGCAAATAGTCCCGATGCAAGAGTTATACCTTTTGGCCCTACTATGTTAATTGAACCAGCTGCACCTGCCGCACCTGCACTTGTTCCTCCCGATGGCGCACCACCCTGTCCACCATTAGTTGTTATGGAAGCCGTTGCGGCAGTAATAACTGTACCATTGGCACCCGCTGTCAGCGTTATATTATCTCCAAGCGCTCCCGGCAATGTACTAGCACCAGTAGCACCTGTTAAATTAATGGCTGCATTTATCGCAATATTTCTATTTGCTGTTAAAGTTAATGTTGATGCTGTTGTTGAAGAAGGGTTGGCGGCTGTAAATGCTGTACTAACTGTGATATCGCCATTAGCTGAAGTACCTGTAGTAGTTAGTATCGTTACATTACCTGCCGTAAAGCCCCCTGTACCTGCTAATCTATTTATAATATCTGTTGTATTGATATTGGCAGTTGCACCTGCCCCACTTGGCGTAAAAACATATGGACCCGCTGTACCGCCAGACCAAGATCCTCCCGCAGTAGCAACAGCGTTAATTGTTACATCAGTAAATTGTGCTACAGCGTTGTTCCAGCTGAAGCTTCCAACTAATAGAAAAATAAGAAATGCCAGGTTGGCTATAGAGAGCTTCTTTTTTATAGATGATGTCGCCGCTACAAAAGTTAGCAGGAACTTCTTATATGGTATTGATTTTGAATAAGATGTAATAGACTTGTAGATATTTTCCATATAATTCTTTTCGTATAAAATTAAAAGGGTGTATTCTGAGGGTAAAGGGTTAAAAATCAAATATGTAAATTGTTAAAACCGAAAATGACTATCGTCCTTGACATAGATGCTAACTACCTATAAAACGCTTTCTATTATTTACCCTTTTCATAAATAATAGTAACATTTTGTAGTAAACCTTCTACAGGACTACATTCTAATAGCTAAAACAAAATAAATCATATTGACAATAAAATCTCGTGGGGAGCATTTTATAGCAAACAGAATCGTTTACATCAAAAAAAGTTGTACAAAATACACGTTGTATTTTATTTAACAAAATTTTTTTTCGCATGTGGTGTTTTTGCACTATTAAAATCAGTTTATTACATATATTAAATATATGCTATGCATTTTTGGCTTTTTCTCTAGCATTGTCTACTTTGCATAGTATATTTTAAACCAATGATTTGTCCTCCGTTAAAAATTACTTTCCTGGGTACAGGCACCAGTACAGGCGTTCCAATGATCGGTTGCGATTGTGCCGTGTGCACCTCTTCGAATAAAAAGGATAAGCGTTTACGTAGTAGCATATTAGTTGAAAGTAAAAACACCAGTTTTGTTATAGATACAACCCCTGATTTTCGCTACCAAATGTTGCGTGCTGCTATAAAAAAATTAGATGCCGTTTTATTTACTCATCCGCATAAGGATCATATAGCTGGTTTAGATGATGTGAAAGCATTTAGTTATTTTTCTAAAAAGCCCATGCAAGTTTTTGCCAATTCGTTAACAGAAGAAACGATTAAAAGAGACTTCTATTATGTATTTGCAGAAAAAAAATACCCTGGAATTCCTGATATTGAATTGCATACCATCACTTTAGAGCCTTTTATAATCGGGGATATCCCTGTTATCCCTATTTTAGTCTGGCATCTGGATATGCCTGTTTATGGGTATCGTTTGGGTAAATTTACCTATATCACAGATGCGAACAGGATCGACGAAAAAGAAAAGGAAAAAATAAAAGGGAGCAATACGATGGTAATCAATGCATTGCGACACCAACAACATATATCTCATTATACATTGGCCGAAGCCGTTCAACTAATACAAGAATTAAAGGTTCCTCATGCTTACCTCACACATATCGGCCACCAGCTAGGGAAATATGATGATATCAACCCAGGCCTGCCGAAAGGTATTCAACTGGCCTATGATGGGTTAGAATTATTTTTTGATTAAAAATTTTGTTCAGGATTTTATATCTTAGTTTAATCTGGTACACCTTATTAAACTAACCTATGGAATATTTCAATTTCTCTAAGAAAGAACGCGCTGGTATTTATGCGCTGCTGGCAATTATCCTCTTATTTATCGTTATCCCATTTGTCTTACCCTTTTTTGTTCCGCAGGAAACATATGATCCTAAGGATTTTAAGGCAAGTATTGCAAGGCTTACAGCAAAAAAATATGACAGCAGTGCCAATAATGAAGAGGTTTTGAAAAAGATCAATACAGATTATGCAGGCATAGAATTGTTCTATTTCGATCCCAACACTTTATCTGCCGAAGGCTGGAAAAAATTAGGCGTAAAAGATAAAACGATAGCAACCATTCAAAATTATTTATCAAAGGGAGGTAAATTTTATAAGCCCGATGATATCAGTAAGATCTGGGGGCTTAGTAAAAATGAAGCCGATAGATTAACCCCTTATGTAAAAATTACGCAAGCAGCAAAAGAGCCTGGCAAATATTATACAAAGGATAATAACGGTAATGCACATACGCTTTATAAAGAAAGCAAACAAGCTAGCGATATCAATATAGCCGATACTAGTGCCTTTATTGCATTACCCGGCATTGCCAGCAAATTAGCTAATAGGATCGTTGAATTCAGGAACAAATTAGGCGGCTTTTATTCGATTGAACAAGTTGGAGAAACTTTTGGATTGCGTGATTCTGTTTTCCAATTAATAAAACCAAGGCTAACCATTAGTAATACCATACCCATTCAGTTCAATATCAATACAGCGACAGTTGATCAAATGAAAATCCATCCTTATATACATTTTGCTATCGCGAATGCCATTGTTCAATATCGCACACAGCATGGCAACTACACTAATGTAACCGATATAAAAAAGATCATCTCTATTACGAATGATGCCTATAATAAAATGGCGCCTTATTTAAAAGTTACGGAGTAAGTTTGGATACCTTCTATCCCTTAACTTTATACCATGAATTTTGAAACCAGCGAACTAACTCAACAGGTAGCCCAAACTGCAAAAGATTTTGCGCAACAATACATTAAACCGAATGTGATGAAATGGGATGAGAGCCAGGAATTTCCTGTTGCCTTATTTAAAGAATTGGGAAAGCTTGGCATGATGGGCGTATTGGTTCCGGAAGAATACGGTGGCGCCGGTTTAAGTTATTATGAATACAATGTTATCCTTCAGGAAATAGCAAAAGTTTGCGGCTCTATTGGCTTATCAGTAGCCGCACATAATTCCCTTTGTACAGGCCATATGCTTGCCTTTGGCAATGACAAACAAAAGAAAAAATATTTACCAAAACTGGCTACTGCTGAATATATTGGTGCATGGGGCTTAACAGAACCAAGCACAGGCAGTGATGCCGGCAACATGAAAACAACTGCTGTAAAAGATGGCAATGACTGGATATTGAATGGCACAAAATGCTGGATAACGCATGGCATAAGCGCAGATGTTGCGGTAGTCATTTGCAGAACGGGAGAACCAAGAACAAAAGATAATTCAACTGCGTTTATAGTTCACCGTGGTACCCCGGGATTTAGCGGTGGAAAGAAAGAAAATAAATTAGGCATGCGTGCCAGCGAAACTGCTGAGATGATATTTGACAATTGCCGCATACCTGATGAAAACCGTATTGGCGATGTGGGCGATGGTTTTCACGAAGCAATGAAAGTATTGGACGGTGGCAGGATATCGATCGCTGCACTGAGTTTAGGCATTGCACGTGGCGCTTATGAAGCCGCTGTAAAATATTCAAAAGAAAGGTATCAGTTTGAACAACCGATCTCGAATTTTCAGGGAATAAGTTTTAAGCTGGCAGATATGGCAATCGAAATTGCTGCCGCAGAATTATTAATTGATGAAGCCTGTGATCTTAAGATCAGGCATATGCCGATGACGAAAGTTGCGGCCATGGCAAAATATTATGCCAGTGAAGTAGCAGTAAAAGTATCCACCGAAGCCGTGCAGATTTTTGGTGGCTATGGTTATACAAAAGATTTTCCTGTAGAAAAATTTTATCGCGATAGCAAATTGTGTACAATAGGCGAAGGAACGAGTGAGATACAAAAAATAGTAATTGCCAGAGAGGCGCTGAAATAATCATGAGTATGAAATATCTTTTTTTCGGTTTGATGATAGCAATTTTTCTAGGTTGCAATTCTTCTGATCAAACGAATAGGGTCAGTCCTGAAATGATCAGTAAAGGTGAAGAGCTTTTTACAAAAAGCAATTGTCCTAATTGTCATAAACCAGATGATGATTTTGTCGGACCAGCCTTGAAAGATGCAGCATTAAGATGGACAGACAAGAAATCACTTTATGCATTTGTAAGAAATCCCGACTCTGTAATGGCGGTGAATAGTTATGCTCAAAGTTTACAACAAAAATATGGTGGTTTAATGATGGTAGGATCTCCTAATTTAAGCAATAAGGATATTGATGCTATCCTTGCATATTGCAACCAATAAAAAAGCCATCCCTTTTAAGAATGGCTTTCTATAAATTTTCTCAAACGAATTATTTTCCAAACAAACCGTCTAATTTACTTTCTGCATTTTTAGCCATGTCTTCAACACTTTGTACTGAAGTTCCTGCAGGAAATAAATTATCTACCGCACCTGCCATCATTGGAAATTTTTCTTTGATATAATCTTTGATCGTTTCTAAAGCTTGTTGTGCTTGTTCAGGTGTAATACCCGCTTTCTCTGTTAATTGTTGTATTAATTCTTCCATGATCGTTTTTTTATTTTGTTAGATAAAGTTGATGTAATTTTTGATAATAAACTGAATTTGAAAGTTAAGCTTTAGTAAAATATCCGCTCATCTCTTTTTGATATTCCAGCGCTACTTTTCTTGCTTCTTCTGCAAAATTTTCTTTTTCTCCTGCATAGATAATTGCTCTTGATGCATTTACCAGTAAGCCACAATCTTTATTCATGCCGTATTTGCTTACCTCTTCCAGGCTGCCGCCTTGTGTGCCTACACCGGGTACCAGTAAAAAATGTTCGGGGATTATTTTGCGGATATGTTCAAGGTCTTTTGCTTTTGTTGCCCCGATAACGAACATTAAATTATTAGGTGTTCCCCATTCGCTTACTTTTTTTAGTACCCGTTCGTATAAAAATTCTTCGCCTATTTTTTGTTGTTCAAAATCTTTGCTGCCGGTATTGCTGGTTAAACCCAAAACGATCGTCCATTTATTTTCATATTCTAAAAATGGTTTTACGCTATCTTCTCCCATGTATGGGGCTACTGTGATCGCATCAAAATTTAATGTCTCAAAAAATGCTTTTGCATATTGTGCTGATGTGTTGCCAATATCACCGCGCTTTGCATCCGCTATTGTAAAAATATCTTTAGGAATATAGTTGACTGTCTGCTCCAAAGCTTCCCAGCCTTTTAAGCCTACTGCTTCGTAAAATGCGGTATTTATTTTATAGGTTACGCAAAGATCTTTTGTAGCATCGATGATCTGTTTATTGAATTCAAAAACGGCGTTTGGATGTGACTGTAAATGTTTGGGGATTTTTGTGATATCTGTATCCAGACCAACGCAGAGGTAAGATCTTTTTTGTTCGATCTGTTGAATTAGTTGCAAACGGTTCATGCGGCAAATATAAAGCAGAAACCTACTTCTTATGCCAAGTGGCATTCATTTGCTCTATTCTTTTTTTCATTTCCTCCGCCACTTTTGCAGATTCAGGGTCATTGCGTTTATCTAATTCTGCAATGATATTGTTGTAGCTTTTTTCGTTACGGTTCTGGCTTAGTTTGAACACGTTATCAAATGTTGCTACTTCTATTTCAAAAGCTACTATTGCTTTGCTTAGTTTGGCAATATATTCCGGTGGCAGGTCTTCGAAGTTGGATGGAGAGTTAGGATTGTTTTCGAAATGATTAGTTGTTCTTTTTAATATCTCCAATAAAGCCTGTTCATCTAAAAAATGCAGTTTGCCTTTTGCATGCACGCTTGTATAGTTCCAGGTAGATGCTTGCTTTTTATCATCATACCAGCTGGCACTTACATACGTATGCGGACCGGTAAAAACTGCCAGCACTTCTGGATTAAATTCGAAAGATTTATGGTGATCCGTATTTTTCATGATATGGCCGGATAAAAAAAGCTTACCATTTCTTTCATCAATAAATACGGGGATCTGTGTAGCAACTGGTTTGTTGTTCGCGTCACAACCGGTTATAAAAGCAAAGGGGTATTGCCTGATAAAATCAAGTACTACTGTGCCATCTTTTTCTTTGAAATAATTAAGATCGTACATCTGAACCGTTGATTGAAGTTGATTATTTTGATTAACTATGATCTATAATACAAAAGTTCAATAGTTGCAAAATGATGAAACGTGCGACGCAACTGAAGTTTGATAGTAATTCAAATGCTGATAAAAATGTAAAATATTAAATGTAAAATATCGAATGTAAAAGTTAAGGAGCTTTTTTTAGCAGTGTTTTCAACTTTTACATTTTACATTCATAATTCTGCATTTTACATTTAAACAACCACCTGTTGAATTTCTGTTGGCTCTATGTTGGCATTACGCATGGCAATTCCTCTTGCTGCTTTGCCTGCAAAATCTGTGAATGCCTTTTTTACTATTTCGTCATCGCCGGCCATTACCGGTATTCCAAGATCGCCGCCTTCGCGGATGCTTTGTACAATTGGAATTTGTCCGAGGAATGGGATATCGAATTCTTCCGCTAAATTTTTACCCCCATCCTTCCCAAATAAATAATATTTATTGTCCGGTAATTCTTTTGGTGTAAAATAACTCATGTTCTCAACAATGCCGATGATCGGCACTTTTAACTGTGCTTGTCCGAACATGGCGATACCTTTTTTGGCATCTGCCAATGCAACTGTTTGTGGCGTTGTAACAACGATCACGCCGGTTACAGGAACAGTTTGTACAACGGTTAAATGTATATCGCCTGTGCCTGGTGGCATATCAATAATTAAATAATCCAATTCGCCCCAATCTACTTCGCCAACAAATTGTTTAATGGCACTGCTTACCATTGGTCCGCGCCAAACTACCGCCTGGCGTTCATCGATTAATAAACCGATGCTCATTAATTTGATGCCGTAACGTTCTAATGGAACGATCACGCCTTTGCCATCTACTTCGCGCATCAATGGCCTTTCGCCACGAACGCCGAACATGATATGAACACTTGGGCCATAAATATCTGCATCCATCAAACCAACTTTTGCTCCGCCTTCTGATAATGCCAATGCTAAATTGGATGCTACCGTACTTTTACCTACGCCGCCTTTTCCACTCACTACAGCAATAATATTTTTTACGCCGCCTAAAATTGTCTTTGCATCTTTTCTGTTGGTGCTTGTATTGCTGGTAAAATTCACTGTAACATTTGCCTCTTTATCCACCAATAATTTTACAGCGTTGATGCAGGCATTTTTTATCATGTCTTTCAACGGACAAGCAGGCGTAGTTAAAACAACCGTAAAAGAAACATTTTTACCATCGACCTTAATGTCTTTCACCATGTTTAAAGTCACCAGATCTTTGCCCAGATCGGGTTCCTGTACATTGCTTAGCGCCTTGAGAATATCTTCGTTCGTCATCGTTCAATTATTTGTTAAAATACCATTACGGGTGCAAAATTAGCTATTGATCATCTTACTTTGTTTATTAATTAAGGAATGTTGGTATTTTTGTACCGGATCTTTAGCTAGAATAATATACAAATGGTCGTATCCTGATTTTTTCGGGAGAATGACATACCAATATTGAACTTTTGATGAAAAAAATTTTAAAATACTTTTTGGTTGCGCTGATCATCTTACCGGCTGCCGCAAAGGCACAGTTTGAAGGCTTTAAGGATTCTGTTGTACAGCTGTATGGTGTAGTGATGACAGCTGATAGTCTGCAAGCATTGCCAGCAGTGAGTATTATGGTGCAAGGGCAAAACAGGGGTACTATTTCTAATGAGCAGGGTGTATTTAGCATCGTGGTTTTAAAGGGTGATGTTATCCAGTTCAGCAGCATTGGCTTTAAACCTAAGACAGTTATTGTTCCAAAAAATATTCCGGGAAACCAATATAGCGTTATACAGCTGATGGTTACGGATACGGTTTACCTGGCAGCAACGATCATTAAACAACGGCCAAGCAGGGAACAATTTGAACGTGATTTCTTAAATACAAAGGTTCCGGCAGATGAATTAGAAATTGCCAGAAACAATAACAATGCTGCCAAACGTCAATATATAGCGGCCAATTTGCCGAGAGACGGACAGGAAGCTGTAACAAGATACCTAAACAACCAGGCAACCAATTATTCTTATACCGGCCAGGTTCCTCCACAAAATATATTTAACCCATTGGCCTGGGCAGAATTCATTAAAGACTGGAAACGCGGTGATTTCAAAAATAAAACGGCTACCGCACCACCGACCGATAATTATTAATCAATCTGCCACTAGGCGTTACTGTTATGTTGATCTTTTTAGTAGGATTTATGGGTAGTGGTAAAACGCACTGGGGCAAACGCTGGTCGCAGGCTTATCAAATTCCTTTTGTTGACCTTGATGATGCTATTGAAGCAGCTGAAGAAAAAACAATTCCGGATATTTTCGCCGTTCATGGCGAAGCGTATTTTCGCGGCCAAGAAACAAAAATATTACGCGATCTTTCTCAACAAAAAAATATCATTATCGCTTGTGGCGGCGGTACGCCTTGTTTTCATGGCAATATGGAATGGATGAATAAGCATGGTATAACTATTTACATAACGGCTCCGCCGGAAGTAATCATGAAGCGCGTTATGGTGCAACAGGATAAGCGCCCTTTATTAAAAGATATGAATCCTATAGAATTACTAGCTTACATCGAACAAACAATACAAAGCAGGGAGCCATATTATTCGCAGGCAAAGATCACCTTAGTAGAAGAAGATATAAGCAATGATACTTTTCATCAGGAAATATTAAATATTCCATCTTAAATATTAAATAGAGATGCATAAGGATTTTATAAAAACCGGAGCTTTATTGGGTGCATTATCAATTATCCTTGGCGCATTTGGCGCGCATGCTTTAAAAGAAATATTTACTGCGGATATTTTGCAGGTTTATGAAACAGCTGTACGTTATCAAATGTACCATGCCTTTGCTTTATTGATCGTTGGTATTGTTTATAAAGAGTTTGCCAATAAATACATCAGGCTGGCAGGTAATTTTTTTATTGCAGGCGTGGTTTTATTTAGTGGTTCATTGTATACTATTTGCTTTATTGAATACCAACATTTATCTTCTTTATTATGGATAGGTGCCATCACGCCATTAGGCGGATTGTGCTTTATTATCGGATGGCTATTGCTATTCGCAGGTGCTGTGAAAAAAGATTAGCGTAGCCTCCATTAAATTGTCCGTATTTTTATAGCACAAAATCCCCAACGCCACAGTATTAAACTTGTGGTTTTATATATCTTTGTTAGCGATGGCGAATAAAACAAAACCAGTTAAACCTGCTGCGGATAAAACCCCGCTGAAAAACGAACCAGAACAAAAGGTTGAGGTTAAACAATTGCTGCAAGACGAGCGCACGCATAAAATTACCGGCACTATTTCTTTGCTGATCGCTTTTATGTTATTTGTTGCGTTCACCTCTTACCTGTTTACCTGGCAGGAAGATCAGGACAAAGTTTTTTTGCACGGCTATAAATTATTTTGGGGCAATGCCGATAAGGTAGATAATCTTTTAGGGACCTTTGGCGCATTCATTGCTCACTTTTTTATTTACAAAGGTTTTGGTGTAGCCTCTTTTCTTTTTTGCAGTTTCTTTTTTGTTGTGGGTGTTAATCTTGTTTTTGGCAAGAAGGTATTTTCTATTGCCCGCAATATTAAATATGTGATCGTTGGTTTATTATTATTGAGTGTGTTAGCATCTGTTGCTATGGGTGGAAGAGCATTTGCCTGGGGCGGTGCTGTTGGTGATATGATCAAAGACTGGATGTACCGCACTATTGGAGAAACCGGCACATTGGGTATTTTATTCGTTGCCATATTCGCTTATATCATCTGGCGCTTTAACCCGGTATTTAAATTGCCGGTTAAAAAACCCAAACCAGTTACAACAGATCTTACACCTGGCGGAGAAATAATTTCTGCCGATGAATCGCCTGCAGGTAATGATGTAGTTGATGATCCGATACAAGGCAATTCAATGAAAGGTGATGGCGCTAAATTATTTATTCAACAATCTGTCAACGATCAGTACGCGCATGAATTAGGACTTGTTGAAAAAGATGAACCAATTGGTGTAGTTGTTACGCCGCCGCTTACACCGATCAATTTTCCGAAAGCTGCTATTAATGAAGAATTTCCTGAAGATGACGAGTCATTTTCTATGCAGCATGCAGAAAAAAATGCAGGCGCTTCAGATCCATTGCATCCTTTGGAATTAGAAATTAAGATCGTTCCTGATAAACCAATTGAATTACCTAAGACAGGTTCTATCAATACACCTTACGATCCTATTTTAGACCTGAGAGATTATAAATATCCATCGCTTGAATTATTAGAAACACATGGCAGTGAAAAGATCATACAAGACACGAACGAACTTGAAGCAAATAAAAACCAGATCTTAAGCACGCTTAAGAATTATGATATCACTATTCAAAAAATTTCTGCAACTGTTGGCCCGACAGTTACTTTGTATGAAATCATCCCAGCAGCGGGTGTGCGTATCTCTAAGATCAAAAATTTAGAAGATGATATTGCTTTAAGTCTGGCAGCATTGGGTATTCGTATCATCGCGCCTATTCCTGGTAAAGGAACCATCGGTATTGAAGTACCCAATGCAAAGAAGACAATAGTTGGCATGAAGACATTGTTGGCTTCAGAAAAATTCCAGAAAAATAATTTTGCCTTACCGATCGCTATTGGTAAAAGAATCGATAACGAAAATTTTATTGTTGACCTTGCTGCAATGCCACATTTATTAATGGCTGGTGCAACCGGACAAGGTAAATCTGTTGGATTAAATGCTATTCTTATTTCATTATTGTATTCGAAACATCCATCACAATTAAAATTTGTTTTGGTTGATCCTAAAAAAGTTGAGCTGAGTATTTACAAAACGATCGAGAAACATTTCTTAGCCAAATTACCCGGTGAAGAAGAAGCGATCATTACCGATACAAAAAAGGTAGTGCATACATTGAATGCCTTGTGCATTGAAATGGATAACCGTTACGACTTGTTGAAAGAAGCAGGCTGTAGAAATATCAGGGAGTACAATGAAAAATTTGTTGCACGCAAATTAAACCCCGAAAAAGGCCACCAGTTTTTACCATTCATTGTTTTGGTAGTGGATGAATTTGCAGATCTTATCATGACCGCAGGTAAAGAAGTTGAAATGCCGATCGCGCGTTTAGCACAGCTGGCACGTGCCATTGGTATTCATTTGATCATTGCTACACAGCGCCCTTCTGTAAATATTATTACCGGTACTATCAAGGCCAACTTCCCTGCAAGGATCGCGTTCAAGGTTAGTAGCAAGATCGATAGTCGTACTATTTTAGATGCAGGCGGTGCAGAGCAATTAATTGGTAAAGGCGATATGCTAATCAGTTATAACGGCGAATTAGTGCGCTTACAATGTGCTTTTGTTGATACACCTGAAGTTGATAAGATCGTTGATTTTATCGGCCAGCAACGTGGTTATGCACAAGCATTTTTATTACCAGAGTACGTTGATGAAAAAGAATTGGAAGGAAAAGATTTCGACATTAACGATAAAGATGCACTCTTTGAAGATGCTGCAAAATTAATAGTCATGAGCCAGGTTGGTAGTACATCTCTACTACAGCGCCGCATGAAGCTTGGTTATAACCGTGCCGGCCGTTTAATGGATCAGTTAGAAGCTTCGGGTATCGTTGGACCAAACCAGGGCAGCAAAGCGAGAGAAGTGTATATTAAAACGGATGCTGATCTGCAACAGCATTTGGCGAATATGGGTTAACGGTTTTAAATTCCAAAAAAACAATAAATCAAATTACAATCTAAGTTAAGGACTCAATCTATTTCGTAACCGCTGTTGTGCGTCCCCGCCAACAGCCGAAGTCTTAACTATTTAGTTATTTCAATAATCTATAGGATAATTAAATATAGAATTTAGGAATCGATTCATTCACTTCGGTTGTTGGCAAGGATGCCAACAACGGCGTTAACCGAAGCCTTAAGTTTTTTGTTGATGCCTGTGAAAAAAATTCTTTGCAAATTTTTGATGTAACAAATATAGGATGTAGAAATCGATTCATTCACTTCGGCTGTTGGCAGGGATGCCAACGGCGGCCTTAAAATTCGTGAACTGTTGTTGTGCGTCCCTGCCAATAGTGCACTAAACGTAATCTAACATTTCGCTCCAAAGTTTACAAATATTTTCAAAATTTATTCTTGCATTTGCAGGACTTGAACTAGGTAATAGAATGTATTTTATTTCTTTCTGTCTAGTGAAATATTTATTAAAAATCGTTTCAGATTTTTTGCCATTAAATGCAATTACTTTCAAATTTCTATGTTTGGATATAAAACTATCTAAGTCATTAGGTAATTCATCCTGAATAGCAATATCAAGGCTTCCATCACGAAATGCTTTTTTGGCCACATCCCAAATCCCAATTCCTGTTTTAAATAAAAGAGCTTTTTTATCTGGATAGTTTAATGGCAGATCATTTTCTGTGATTTTTGAAATTATTTTCCAAAATCTATTTCTGGAATGTCCATAGTATTCACTTAACTCCAAAGATTTATCTCCAGGCAACGAGCCAAATATAAGAATACAAGTTTCAGAATTAGAAATTGGATCGAACGATTTTTTGAGTGGTTCCTTCTTCATAATATTTTTAGCATACTTTGATATCGTCGTCAATCGCGGCGTAAAAAATCACTTCATTTATTTTTTTATATTCAACATTTCATATACAAAATCCATTGCTACAGCTACAGAATAGCCTGAGTTAGATATTTCTGTATGGGTAATTCCATTTGATTGGTTTTTCCAATTTTCACTATATGGAATAAACTCAGAAACGACTCCTATTACATCGTGCTTAATATGAGCGCCTTCATTTCTTACTTGAACAACTGGACCACCACTATTCCCATAATAAACAGGACAATCAAGAATAATAGTTCCTTGAATTTTATTTACGCTCGCTACAATACCTTTTCTTAAAAGAGGTTTCTCATAATCGAATTTTGGAGATTGCCTAAGTCCAAGTGAACTCGGATATCCATATAAAAATATATCGTTAGAAATTAGTACGTCTTTTAGAAAGGCTACTGACTTCTCTCCATCTACAGAAACAATTGGCGTTTTGCTGTTTTGCGTTACGGAAACTCCATCAATTGTTTTTGTTGTATATCCCTCCTTTTCATTAAGGTTTATCATATGTCCAATAGCAATTGCGGCTACATCCTTAGTTGGATGTGTGAATATTTGTCCTGCTAATTTGAGTTTTGTCAAGTCGATTGATAAAATTGTAGTCGAATCATCATCAATATCTTTAGATTGACAAATTAAGGTTGCAGAAGCCCCCTTGATTTTTGAGTTGTTATCAAATAAAACATGTTTAGCCGTTATGAAATAAGTATTTGTTCCTGAATTCAATTGAAATCCTGAACCAGCAAAACCTGTATTTAGAGTTATTAAAACCGGGTAGGCAAGATTATCATCTGGAATATTTCTCATTGGTTAAAGTTTAATTAGGGTAATTGATATATAATTTTCACTCGATTCACAAGTTAGATATCCAGAACACTAAAATCAAATAAATATAATTTCCTTCATCAGATAATGCTAATACTAAAACCAACATCCAAAATCATCATTTATCCCCTTTTTTGTACCTTGCACACCCATATTCTACACAATGGAATATGCCAAGAAATATTATGTCGAAAGAATTAAGAAAACAACAGGCCTTAGAATATCATTCTAAAGGCAGACCGGGAAAAATTGAGGTTGTTCCCACCAAAGAAGCAAAAACACAACGCGACCTTTCATTAGCATATTCACCGGGCGTAGCAGAACCATGCATGGAGATCTTTGCTAACCCCGAAGATGTTTATAAATACACCGCCAAAGGAAATCTAGTTGCCGTTATCAGTAACGGAACTGCGGTACTTGGTTTAGGCGATATTGGCCCAGAAGCCGGTAAACCCGTAATGGAAGGCAAGGGTGTACTCTTCAAAATATTTGCAGACATTGATGTATTCGATATTGAGATCAATGAAAAAGATCCTGAAAAATTTGTACAGATCGTTAAAGCACTGGAGCCAACTTTTGGTGGTATCAACCTGGAAGATATTAAAGCCCCGGAATGTTTTTACATTGAACAAAAACTAAAAGAGCAATTGAAAATCCCGATCATGCATGATGACCAGCATGGTACAGCGATCATCAGCGCAGCTGCATTGTTGAATGCATTGGAAATTCAAAAAAAGAAAATTGAAAAAGCGCAATTCGTTGTGAACGGCGCTGGCGCTGCGGCAACCTCTTGCATGAAATTATATATTGCCTTGGGCGCTAAGAGAGAGAACTTCCGCGTGTTTGATAGCAAAGGTTTGATACATGCAGGCAGGACCGATCTTGATGAAATTAAAAAAGGCTTTATCAATACTGGCAAAATAGTAACATTAGAACAATCTTTAAAAGATGCGGATGTATTTATCGGTTTAAGCAAAGGAAATATTTTAACGCAGGACATGGTGAAGAGCATGGCTAAGAACCCGATCGTATTTGCCATGGCAAATCCTGATCCGGAAATTACTTATGAAGATGCTGTTGCCGCAAGAAAAGATGTGATCATGGCAACGGGCAGAAGCGATTATCCTAACCAGGTAAATAATGTGCTGGGCTTCCCTTATATTTTCCGTGGCGCTTTAGATGTTCGTGCAACCACTATTAACGAAGAGATGAAACTGGCTGCAGTTAAAGCTTTATCACAGTTAGCAAAAACGCCTGTGCCGGATATCGTGAACCTTGCCTACAATGAAAAGACGATCACTTTCGGCCCAACGTATATTATTCCAAAACCTGTAGATCCGCGTCTACTCGCTACCGTTGCGCCTGCAGTTGCAAAGGCAGCTATTGCAAGTGGCGTAGCAAAATATCCTATCACCGATTGGGAAGCGTACGAAGTACAA
>DATHHR010000118.1:0-5806 GCA_035317105.1 Ferruginibacter sp.
TCTGAATTGGGATTCGTCCGATTTAGGGATTAACGGGATTTGATTAACACTTATTCCGAAAGCGTAACGATCTTCTTAGTAACTTTTAAAGTATAAACACAACCTTCTTTCAAAGCATAATTCTCTGTTTCGTGACCGACAGGAAAATTAAAACAGACAGGATAATCATAGTCTTTTACAATATCATGGATAACTTCATAAACGGTTTTACCAAACGGGCGCTCCGTATCTTTCATTTCAGAAAAACCACCAATGATCAAACCTTTAAGCTGATCCAGCTTGCCGCTGCGTTTTAATTGATACATCATTCTATCCACACCATATACATACTCGGCAATATCTTCAATGAATAATATTTTATTTTTTGTATTGATATCAGATGGCGTGCCAATAGCATTTACCAATAATGATAAATTACCACCGATCAATTCTCCGGTAGCCGATCCAATTGTATTAAAAAGATCAACAGCGCAAGTGTATTTTGCTTTTTTGCCGGTCAATGCTTTATGTAAAGATTCAACAAATTCATTCTCTTTATTAAAAGCACCCGCCATTGGCGCATGCAATGAAGCCACTTTTATTTTACTATTTAAATGTGCATGCAAGACAGTAATATCGCTAAAGCCGATGATCCATTTTGGCTTGCGTTTGAATTTTGTAAAATCAAGCTGGTCGATAATTCTTCCAACGCCATAACCACCGCGGCCGCATAAAATAGCATTGATGCTTTCATCATCCAGCATTGCCTGCAATTCATTCAATCTTTGTTCATCTGTTCCGCTAAAATAATTATCGGAATTGCCATCCAATGTTTTACCCACCATTACATCAAAGCCCCATTGTTGGAGGGTTTTAATGCAGTTGTCTGCTTTACCTTTTACTAAATATCCGGCAGGGCAAGTAAGGCCAATGGTATCTCCCTTTTTTAAATATGGTGGAATTTTTATCATGATTGTCTATCGTATCTCTGTTAAACTTACAGAATTATTGGTAACTGTTAATTGATGCTGCACCGTGTATTTCAATGCAAAATTATCCTTTTGGTGGCCTACAGGAAAATCAAAACAAACAGGATAATTATATTCTTTCACTTTTTCTAAAACAATTTGTTCGATCGTTCTTCCGAACTCTTCACCGGGATCATCAGGTTTTAATTTAAAACCGCCGATTATCAAGCCCTTTAGCTGCGATAGTTTTCCGGTACGTTTTAAATTCCAGAACATCCTGTCAACACTATATAAATATTCATCTTTATCTTCTACAAATAATATTTTCCCTTTGGTGATAAGATCACTTTTTGTGCCCGCAAGAGTTTCGATCGTATTTAAATTTCCGCCAACCAATGCTCCTTCTCCCGATCCTGTTCTGTTATTTAAGTTAGGTATTGCACTGTATTGCATTTTTTCTCCAGTCAAACATTTATTGATCGATTCGATCGTTTCTTTTTGGATAGTTTCTGCCCTATTCCAGTCGTCCGGAAAACTATTGCACATTTTTGAATGTAAAGAAGCAATGCCATAATTACGGTTAAGGTGCGCATGCAAAACAGTTACATCGCTAAATCCAACGATCCATTTAGGGTTCAATGCAAATTTTTTAAAATCAAGTCCATCAATAATCCTTACTGTTCCGTATCCGCCGCGTGCACTCATGATCGCTTTGATCGATGGATCGTCCATCATTTGTTGCAGGTCTTGTATTCTTTGTGCATCCGTTCCGCCAAAACTAAAATCCTTTTCGCCGATGGTATTGCCCAATTTTATTTGAAAGCCCCATTCCTTCATTTTGCTAACAGCAGGCTGAATATCCGCCAGCGAAATAAAACCGGCCATGCAACAAATACCAATTGTATCTCCTTTTTGTAAATAAGGTGGAATAATGGCAGTAAAATCAGGGTCTATAAAATCCCTTCCTGTAGCCATTGCAGATAATGTAGCGCCCAACGGAACAATAGCAGAAAGGAAATCTTTGCGTTTCATAGGCTCAATTTACAGAAATTTCGGTATTGACAATTGATTAGGTATTTTTGCGGGCCTTGATTGTCTGAACCGTTGATTGAAATTGATTTAACTGATTCCGTTGAAAGGAACATTAAAATCAGTTAAATCACAATAATCAACTTCAATCAACGGTTCAGACAGGATTTAAAGACAACAAAACAATGAACGATCCAAAAAGATATTTAATTACTTCTGCATTGCCTTACGCTAACGGCTTAAAGCATATTGGCCATCTGGCCGGAGCTTACCTGCCTGCGGATATCTATGTACGTTATTTGCGTGCGCAGAAAAGAGATGTGGTATGGGTTTGCGGAAGTGATGAACATGGAGCTGCGATCACCATACAGGCCATGAAGGAAAAAACTACTCCAAGAGCCATCGTTGATAAATACCACGAGATACTTAAAAGCAATATGGCCGATCTAGGCATCTCTTTCGATATCTATCACAGAACTACTTCACCGATCCATCATGAAACAGCGCAGGAATTTTTTACTGCACTAAATGATAAAGGTGATCTTGAAATAAAAGATTCCGAACAATATTTTGATGTGGAAGCCAATACTTTCTTGGCAGATAGATATATAGTAGGTACTTGCCCGGTTTGTGCTAACCCAAATGCGTATGGTGATCAGTGTGAAAATTGCGGTACTTCGTTGAGCCCTGAGCAATTGATCAATCCAAGAAGTACATTAAGCGGCAATGCCCCAATAAAAAAAGCAACCAAACACTGGTACTTACCATTAGATAAGTACGAAGATTTTTTACGCAAGTGGATATTGGAAGAGCATAAAGAAGATTGGAAGGCAAATGTTTTAGGCCAGTGTAAAAGTTGGCTGGATGCAGGTTTACAGCCAAGAGCCGTAACGCGCGACCTCAATTGGGGTGTTTCCTTACCCGCAAATGTAGAAGGCGGCAAAGGAAAAGTTTTATACGTTTGGTTCGATGCCCCGATCGGTTATATCAGCGCAACAAAACAATGGGCACTTGATAATAAAAAAGACTGGAAACCTTACTGGCAGGATAAAGACACTAAGCTTGTGCATTTTATTGGTAAGGATAATATTGTTTTCCATTGTATCATTTTCCCTGTAATGTTGAAAATGTATGGCGATATTTTACCGGAAAATGTACCCAGCAACGAGTTCATGAATTTGGAAGGAGATAAAATGAGCACGAGCCGCGGCTGGAGCATTGAGATGGAAGATTATATCAATGATTTTGTGAAGAAAGAAAATGGTGGCGACATGATGGTAGATGCATTGCGTTATTATTTAACTGCGATCGCTCCCGAAACAAAAGACAGTGAATTTACCTGGAAGGGGTTTCAGGATGCCGTGAATGGGGAGCTGGTAGCGATCTTCGGAAATTTTGTTAATCGCGCTTTTGTTATGATGCATAAATTATGCAATGGCAAAGTACCTCCTTTACATGCAGATATTGTAGACGATGCGGACAAAAAATTATTTGAAGATATTATTACTGCCAAAGCAAAAATTCAATCGCTGATTGAAGGCTATAAATTCAGAGATGCACAGAATGAAGTAATTGATCTGGCAAGAAAAGGGAATAAATATTTACAAGATAAACAACCGTGGATCGTTGCTAAGTCGACGACCGACGATGGACAACCGACCACCGAAGCGCAAAAATCAATTGATAATTGTTTGCATGTTTGTCTGCAGTTAACAGCCAACCTGGCTGTATTCATCAATCCATTTCTACCATTTGCAGCTAAGAAAATGAGTTACATGATGAAGACGGTAGATAAAATGCTGGAATGGGAAAATGGCGGCAAACCTAAATTATTAAGTGTTGGCTATTCATTAAGAGAACCGCAATTATTGTTTAGAAAGATCGAGGATACTGAAGTAGCAGAGCAGGTTGAAAAATTAAAAGAAAAAAGCAAAAAATTAAAAATGGAAGCAAAAGAAGAGCTGAAAAAAGAAGAAGCAAAGATGATTAAAAGCGAGATCCAGTTTGATGATTTTGCAAAGATCGATCTAAAGATCGCCACCATCCTTGCTGCTGAAAAAGTAGAAAAGGCTGATAAGCTATTAAAGCTGGAAGTGGACCTTGGCTTCGAAAAAAGAACCATCGTTAGCGGAATAGCCATGCATTTTAAACCGGAAGAACTGATCGGCAAACAAGTGGTAGTAGTTGCCAACCTGGCACCACGCAAAATGAGGGGCATTGAAAGCAACGGAATGATATTGCTCGCCGAAGATGCAGATGGAAAATTGCATTTTGTAAGTCCGGAGAATGTTATTCAGTCTGGGTCAGGTGTTAGCTAAGCATACAAATATTTAAATTATAAAAGCCGCATAAATGATGCGGCTTTTTCGTTTCCATCCAATAAAAAACAATCAACTATTTACTGGAAAAATTTGTTCGCAATTATATTGGAATAAACTAACTTAGAGTACGAATAGTTGTTTAACTAACTAAATTTGCTATATGTCAAAAAGAATCATCAAAAAGGTCGCTATACTCGGTAGCGGTGTAATGGGAAGTCGTATTGCTTGCCACTTTGCAGGTATTGGTTTACAGGTTTTATTATTAGACATAGCCCCAAAAGAATTGAATGATGCGGAGAAAGCAAAGAACACGGCACTGGATAATCCGGCAGTAAAGAACAGGATTGTGAATGATGCACTAACGTCAACGCTTAAAAGCAATCCCTCCCCTGTTTATACAACTGATGTTATCAAAAGGATCTCGACAGGCAATTTTACCGATAACATGAAAGACATTGCCAACTATGATTGGATCATCGAGGTTGTAGTAGAAAGATTAGATGTTAAACAATCTGTTTTTACAGAAGTAGAAAAATACCGCAAGCCAGGCACATTGATCACTTCTAATACATCAGGCATTCCTATCCATTTAATGGCCGAAGGCCGAAGTGAAGATTTTAAAAAGCATTTCTGCGGCACACACTTTTTTAACCCGCCAAGATATTTACGCTTATTAGAAATTATCCCAACGCCATTCACGGATCCTGAAGTGGTGGATTTTTTATTGCATTACGGAGATCTGTATTTAGGCAAAACAACTGTGTTATGTAAAGACACGCCAGCATTTATCGCTAACCGTATCGGCGTATTCGGCATCATGGCTATTATGAATGTTATGGAAAAATTACAATTGACCATTGATGATATTGAAGCCTTGACCGGGCCAATTATAGGCAGACCAAAATCTGCTACTTTCAGAACAGCCGATGTGGTGGGTATTGATACTTTAGTAAAAGTGGCAAAAGGCGTTTATGATAATTGTCCGAAGGATGAGGCGAAAGAACAATTCGTTATCCCGGCATGGCTGGATAAAATGATCGCTAATAATTGGCTGGGCGATAAAACCGGACAAGGCTTCTTCAAAAAAACAAAAAATGCAAAAGGTGAAAAAGAAATTCTCACGCTGAATTTGCAAACATTGGAATATGGGGCAAGACAAAAACCAAAATTCGCCACAATAGAAGCGGCGAAACCAATTGACGATCTGAAATCCAGGCTAAAAATATTAGCAGCGGGACAAGACAAAGCCGGTGAATTTTATCGCCAGTTTCATTATGGTTTGTTTTCTTATATCTCTTTCCGCATTCCGGAAATAAGTGATGAATTATATAGAATAGATGACGGAATGATGGCGGGCTTTGGCTGGGAGATCGGCGCTTTCGAAAGCTGGGATGCGTTAGGCGTTGCCAAAACTGTAGATGCGATGAAGGCTGCAGGTTTTAAAGTTGCCACTTGGGTAAAAGACATGATAAAAAGTGGCGCTACCTCTTTCTATAAAGTAGAAAATGG
>DATHHR010000119.1:0-17680 GCA_035317105.1 Ferruginibacter sp.
CATCAACCAGCCAAAAGCTACGCCAACGCTTCCTTCAATTTTATAGAGCTGCAATACTAAAAAAATGGCTGTAGGAAATGTACCTATTCCTCCAGGAGTAACGATCATAGCCAATGTTGCCAAAGTTAATACTGAGCAAGCAGCGCCGATACCTAAATGAGAAACTTCTTTAATGGAAAAAAAAGCGATGTATATTTCTACAACATACATCGTCCATATAAATGCTGTATGCAATAAAAATGCTCTTTTCTTTTCGAGATTTTTTATGGTAGCGATGCCTTCTGACAAGCCATTGAAAAAATTCTTTAATTTAACAACGGTATTGCTATGTGCGAAATGTTTGAAGATCAGTCTGCATAAAAACACGACTATGATAATGCATAAAATATAGAAGGTTGCTTTTGCCCAAACAGGAAACCCCGTTTGGCTGGTGAATATTTCATGAAGCGATCTTTCTACAAAACTTCCCACCAATTTATATTGTATAAAGACAGTGATGATAATAAAAGAGAGGTAACAAAGCACATCGAAAATTCTTTCGGCAACGATCGTCCCGATCAATTTTTGGGGAGGTATTTTTTCGTATTTGCCCAGCAATGTACATTTTACGATCTCTCCTAAACGCGGCACAAAGGAATTAATAAGGTAGCCGATCATCAAAGAACCAAATACATTCGATAAAGAAGTTTTATAACCTAAATGTTCTATTAATAATTGCCAGCGAAGGGAACGGCTTATATAGCCTGCTACCGCGACAATAGTAACAGGGATCAATATCCAGTAATGTGCAGTGGATAAGGCAAAAAGAAATTGTTGTAACTGGGCCGGCGTCATTGAATGAAACTGCCACCAGACGAGCGCTATTCCTCCGCCGAAAAAAAAGATGTATTGAAGTATTGAGGATAATTGTTTTTTCATGATAGCAATTACAAATTACAGTTTTCAAGTCACAAATAATAAAAAACAAATTCCAAAGAACAAATTTCAAAAAACAAAACTTGATATTTGGATTTTGAATTATTGTTTTTTGGGATCTGTGATAATGATGTTGTCGATCAAACGTACGTTATCTAAAAATGCCGCAGCTAAAGTTACCAATGGCGTTGTGCCGTTCCAGTTACTGATCAGTTCAAGCGTTGCTGCATCAGCGATCTCAACATAATCTACCATAAAGCCTTTCGACGTAAGCGTTTGAACAGCTGTTTCTTTCAATGTTTGAAGATCACCAGGCTTAATATCGGTTTGTATATCATGTAATGTTTGATAAATAGCAAGGGCATTTTTTTTCCCATCCTCACTCAGCCGCATATTTCTGCTGCTCATGGCAAGTCCGCTTGCTTCGCGCTGTGTTGCACAAATGATCAGTTGGGTAGGTGTATTGGTCAGCGCTATTAATTTCTTTATTACCATGCATTGCTGGTAGTCTTTTTGCCCGAGGTACAATGTATCGGGCGATATGATATTCAGTAAACGATGTACTACCTGACAAACACCCTGGAAATGCCCGGGACGAAATTTTCCTTCTAAAACAGTTTCTAAAAACCCAAGCGCATAATGAATGGTTTGGGTACCCGCCGGGTATACCTCATCTACCAAAGGGAGAAAAACAATATCACATCCCTCTTTTTCTAATAGATTAATATCATTCTCAATGGTTTTGGGATATTGCTTAAAATCAGTAGGGTCGTTAAATTGGGTGGGGTTAACGAAAATGCTGCAAATAGTAAGCTCATTTTGCTTTTTACAAGTATTTATTAAAGAAATATGCCCATTATGTAGGGCGCCCATTGTAGGGACAAAGCCCAATTTTATCCCTTTTTTTCGCTGAATTACAAGGTAATCAGCTATTTCCGCAGCCTTTTTGAATAGTATCATTTTTTATATAATATGTTGCAAATCCAGTTGTGTGCTCATTTTCCCCAAAAAAGGCCTATTTTTGCACTCCTTTAAAAGTACCAAACATAAATAATAACCAAGTACAAATGTCAACAAAAAAAAGAATCTTATTTATAGCGAATGAAATGTCTCCTTACCTGGAGCTAACAGAGTTCGCAGAGATCATTAATAAGCTGGCTGTTAAGGCAAATGATACTGGTATGGAAGTTAGGTGCATCATGCCCCGCTTTGGTGTTATTAATGAAAGAAGGCATCGTTTACACGAAGTCGTTAGGTTATCCGGGATAAACGTAACTGTTGGCGGCGATGACTACCCATTAGTGATCAAAGTGGCTTCCCTTCCCAATGCAAGATTACAGGTTTACTTTTTAGATAATGAAGACTTTTTCAAAAGAAAATCTATTTTTCATGATGAAAAAGAAAAATGGCATGATGATAATGGATTGAGAACCGTACTGTTTTGTAAAGGTGCATTAGAGACCGTTAAAAAATTTGGCTGGCCTCCAGACATTATTCATTGCAGTGGGTGGATGACGGGTTTAATTCCGATGTTCATTAAGGCAGCATATAAAAAAGAACCGGTTTTTAATCACTGTAAAGTTATTTATACGATCGGACAAACAACTTTCAAAGAAAAGCTTGGCCCTGATTTTTTAAAGCTGGCTGCTATCAATGATAATGTTACTAAAAAAGAACTGGAGTTCTTTAAGGATAATAACAATGTAGGTATGTTCAGGGGCGGTGCTGCATTTGCAGATGCTGTTACTTTTGGCGCTGAAAAAGTTGATAAAAAATTAGTAGAAGAATTCAGTAAAGTAAAAGGCAAAAAAACATTGCCATTTAATCCTGATAGTGATTTGACAGATTACCTGCAGCTGTACACAGACCTCGCAAAATAATTATTAGAATAGAAACATATTTGAAAGTCCTGATGTAACGATCAGGACTTTTTTATTTTAATAAATCTGGCACGTTGCCACTGATATTGTAAATTGCCCGAAAGAAATACACTGAATGTCTTCACAAAAAAAATTGCAATGGAAATTATATTTGATGGAAGCCTTTGGCCTATCCATCTTTATGATATCAGCTTGTTTTTTTGGCGCTTTGCTTGAAGCAAAAGGATCTTACTTACACCTGGCAATTCCAAATGGATCCATACGTTTGATATTGATGGGTGTTTTAATGGGACTTACTGCACTGGTAATTTTTTATTCTCCCTGGACAAGCCCTTCGGGCGCACAAATAAATCCTGCTGTAACAATAAGTTTTTTGCGTTTGGGAACGATCAGTAAAGAAGATGCATTTTTTTATATCATCTTTCAATTCATCGGTGGTACAATAACGGTATATATCATGCAGGCATTGATGGGAGGGATGTTGACCGATCCTCCTGTAAACTCTGCTGTAACCGTTCCCGGGAAAGGGATAACAACTGCTACCGCAGGATTAACAGAATTCTCGATAGCATTTTGTATGATAATAATGATCCTGTTTACATCTGCCAGTAACAAACTGAAAAAATACACCAGGATCTTTGCAGGTTGCTTTGTGTGTATGTATGTGATCATTGCCGGTCCTGTTAGTGGCTTTGGCATGAACCCCGCGAGAACATTTGCCAGTGCTTTGCCGGCACATATCTGGACAGCTTTCTGGTTATACGTGCTGGCGCCGGTCGCAGGAATGTTGTTGGCAACAGAATTTTTTATTTACTGTACCAACCATACGATGCATTTATCGGGCATTACAATATATAAGCAAAAAAATCCGAAAAAACAAATATGATTTTTTGATAGATCTAAATACTAAAAAAATATTTGTCGCGTTTTTATTGCAACTAACCCTTACGCCTACTTGTTTTTGTCGAGTATGGTTAAAACCCCATTTTTTCTGGTGTTTTAACCATCAAATAGAGCCTTAATAATTGATTGACTGTATAGTTTTCTATAGTAAATCATTATCAATTATTTAATATATATGCTTATCATAAAGCGTATTACAGTAGTAAAAGTGCTACTTAGGAAATTGTTGTATAATAACTATATAATAATAAAAAAAAGAACAATAATTCCGCCTCTCCAATCGTTATAGAAGTAAGAGAATCTATGTTTTTGAATTTTGATTAGTAATCCTAAATACAAAACATGAGTTATTTCGAAACCTATAAAAATTTACACGTGCTCAGTACAACTTGCCTTGTATTAACTGCTACGGTTGTGGCGTTAAGTACAAGCTTACTGGATTTGCTGCGTAGGCTCCATAAAGGGCTTATACTACTACCGTGTATTTTGGTTTTTAGCTTATGTTCAAAAGCCCAATCAATAGGCTGCGACGGATTCGGTTACCTTGTTCAAACTACTGGCTCTCCTACTAAACAGTATCTTATCCAGATCGACATCGCTTCGGGTGTTAGTGAAATTGTTGATAATGAAAATCTTCCAGGAACAATTTTAGATGGTATGGGCTTTAACCCAATTGATGGTAACTTATGGGGATCTGCATCAGATTCTTCTGTATTTGTATTCAGAGGGCCAAGCACTTCAATAACTTTTGCTACTTATCCTATTACGGGACTACCTCCTGCATCTTATAACAGTGGCGATATTAGTTACAATGGGGTATTGTATTTATATAATAGCGGAAGCTCAGCTATACAGGAAGTAGATGTAAATCCGTCTTCGCCTACTTATCTTACTTATCTCGGTGCATTGCCTGTTACACCAATGAATATAGAAGACTATTCATTCAATTCCATTGACAGCAGTTTATATACAGTAACAAGCGGCGGTGCAACACACGACCTGATCAAAATAAATCCAACCACAGGTGTTGAAACGATTGTAGGTTCTATTGCTGGTCTTGCCGCCGGAGATAGTTATGGTGCAATGTATTTTGATGCATCGGGAAATATGTTCATACAAAGTAATACAACAGGGAAAATATTTCAGATCAATTCTGCCTCAACAACCAGCGCACCATTTGCAACGTTTATTACAACTACTGTAAGAAGCTCTAATCAAAGTGATGGCGCACGCTGTAATGTTACTACTTTGTTACCCGTTAAATTAGTTTCTTTTGCCGGTGTTGAAAGTGGTTCAACAACAGTATTGACCTGGCAAACAGCAGAAGAAATAGATTCTAAAGAATTTATTGTAGAATATTCTCCTGATAATAATGGTAAAGATTTTAAAGCGATCGATACGGTTGCTGCAAGCGGTAACTCATTTGGGGATACTTACAGCTCTTTATATGATGCACCAAACGGGATAGGCTATTACCGGTTAAAGATCGTAGATCTTGATGGTACTTATACTTACAGCAATATCGTTGTAATGCAGACTACTAACGCTCCTTCAGCTCATATATCTTTATATCCTAATCCTGCAAAGGATCTGGTAATCGTGCGCGGATTGGAAAGCAACGACCAGGTAACATTGATCGATATGACAGGCAGGCCAATAACTTCTTCATCAACAACTGATGATGCCAAACAGATCGATATCAGTAATTATCCATCAGGTATGTACATGGTGCAGGTTGTAAGAGCCGGCCAGATAGTAACCAACCTCAAATTGGCTAAGGAATAATTGCCTCCCGGGCATAGCTTCTTTTATATTTTATTGGTACAATAGTTATTTCCAGTTTCATCTTAGTATTTTTGTTTGAAAGCAACTTTTTAACAAATGAGCTATTGTACGTATACCAACGGGATGGATAAGAAGGATAAAAATGTCCATAAAGAATATCATGATAAACACTATGGCTTTCCAATATTAGATGATAATGAGCTTTTTTGCCGTTTGATCCTGGAAATTAACCAGGCAGGATTAAGCTGGGAGATCATTTTAAAAAAACAAGACACTTTCAGAAAAGCCTATAGCAATTTTGACATAGCCAAAGTAGCTGCCTATAAAGAAAAAGACCGCGAAAGGTTATTGAGCGATGCAGGTATTATAAGGAACCGCTTAAAAGTAAATGCTGCGATCGAAAATGCTAAAACGATCTTGCAATTAAAAAAGGAACACGGCTCTTTTAAAAAATGGTTAGATACCAATCACCCCAAAACCAAGGAAGAATGGATGAAGCTTTTTAAAAAGACCTTCAAATTCACGGGCGGAGAGATCGTAAATGAATTTTTAATGAGTGCTGGCTATTTACCCGGCGCTCATACAGCAGATTGCCCGATATATGCCAAAGTACTAAAAGCAAAACCTGCCTGGAACAACAAAAAATAATTTACCTAACTATATTTTTCAATTTTTAATTTATTACAATGGCAATTCATCCTAATTATTTTATTTCAGGGATATGGAAATCGAAAGAGAATAAGATCACTCATTTTTTTCTGCACCAGAATATGGATGCCGGGTTTAAAAAAGGAGATATTAAAACAGAAAAAGATGTACTTAAATTATTAGAGGCAAAATTTACCATACAAACTTTAGTATGGAACTATGAAGCAGCAAAATGGATCGATGGGGTAGAAGTTAAAGCTGTTAAAAGTAAAACAGGCATGCTGATCAGGTCTTTTAAAGATAACGTCGAAACAGACCACCTGGATAAATTGATCAATATGCGGCCTGTGATGATCCCGCAATCGAAATTTTTTATTTAGTATTTCGATCTTTTTTATTTTGGTTTGAATTTGTATTGAAGATTAATTTACAAACAATAATGTATAACTATGAAAAAGAAAATTTTTTTAGCATGTATCACCTGTAATTTTTTACTCGCTTGTTATTCACCTACACAGATCGTTAATACCTGGCGCGATCCAAATGTAACAATTACTGATCCCGGTGTACATAAGATAGTTGTCGCTGCTTTATTATATGATCAGGGCGTACGCAGACAAGTAGAAGATTATATGTCGACGCTTTATCCCGGTACGGCTACTCAGTCCTATTTAATTTTAGGAGATTCTTTAATAAATGATACCAATGGTGAAACAAAAAGACTCAAAGATCTGGGTTTTGATGGTGTTGTTATCATGAAACAGGTAAACGAACATACCAGAGAACATTATGTTCCCGGTATGATGCCTGGCTACTATGGCACATGGGGAGGTTATTGGGGTAATGGATGGGGCATGAGTTATGCACCGGGTTATGTAAGAACAGACAGAACATGGATGGTTCAGGTAAATGTATATTCTTTGATAACAAATAAATTAATATGGTCTGCCAATACAGCAACAACTGATCCCGGCGGACGAGTACCATTATTTCAGGATGTATGTAATGCTGTCCGTTCAGAAATGAAGAAACAGAAATTTTTAAAATAGCTTTATTATTCAAAATATTGCAGGTTATAGTATTTAACAAAAAGAGCAGTTCAATTGAACCGCTCTTTTTGTTTTTATTTAACCATCAACTATCTTTAAAGAAGAAGTACAAAACACTAATATCTTAAAACATGGAGCTCTACATAAAAAATATGGTCTGTAACCGCTGCATCCTTGTTGTTAAACAAGAGCTGCAAAAAATTGGGTTAGAGCCATTGCAGGTCAGTTTAGGCACAGTTACATTAAAAGAAAAACCAACCGACGAACAACTAACTACATTCAAAGAGCAAATTGTGACTGTTGGATTTGAATTGCTCGATGATAAAAAGAAAAAATTAATAGAGCAAATAAAAACGGCGATCATAAAAAAAGTACAAAAGGAAATAGAAGAGCATTTTAGTATCAGCGAGTATATAACCACAACAATCCATAAAGATTACGCGGCTACTTCACGTTTATTCTCTGAAGTAGAAGCAATGACGATCGAACAATTTTTTATTTTACAGAAAATAGAAAAGGTAAAAGAGCTGCTTACCTACAATGAGCTTACTTTAAGCGAAATATCCTATCAATTGGGCTACAATAATGTTGGCCACTTATCTACCCAATTCAAAAAGATCACAGGCCTTACGCCTACCAACTTCAAAATGAACCATCCTAACCACAGAAAGCCGATCGATGGCTTACATCACGGAAAAGTATAAAACATTTACCGAATTATATAACAGTCAGGGAGCAGATTTGTCGGACATTTGTACCATGAAAAATGCTGATACGGTTACCATGACAAAAAATGACACTATCGATCTTCCTATAGAAGGGATGGATAGTGAGCATTGTGCATTGATCATCGATAAAGGGTTATCTAAAATAAACGGCCTTACTGCTCACAAAGTAGAGTTGAATAATAACAGGGCGCTTATCCAGACAACTGATGCTATCGCAATAATTCCTGAAGCTGTTAAAGCAATACGTGGTTTAGGGTATGATGTAACTACTGTAAAAAAATCTTTTCCTGTTTTAAATTTAAGCTGTGCTTCTTGCGCAGTCAGTGTGCAAACCATTTTGCAGAACCAGGTTGGTGTTATCAGTGCCAGCGTTAATTATGCTAATGCAATGCTCCAGGTAGAATTTATTCCATCCATCATTACACTGCAACAATTAAAGCAGGCAACTCAATCTGCAGGGTATGACCTGTTGATCGACGAAACAGAATCTGCCAAAGAATCCTTAGAAGAATTACACCAGGAAAAGTTCCGTATGCTGAAAAATAAAACGGTCGCAGCTGTTGCGCTTTCTGTTCCTATAGTTATTATCGGTATGTTCTTTATGAATATGCCTTATGCTGATTATATTTTATGGGCATTGGCTACTCCTGTCGTCGTAGTTTTTGGAAGGCAGTTTTTTGTCAACGCATTTAAACAGGCAAAGCATCGTAGCGCTAATATGGATACACTGGTTGCATTGAGTACCGGAGTAGCCTATATCTTTAGCGTGTTCAATACATTATTTCCACACTATTGGCACAGCAAAGGGCTGCATGGACATGTTTATTTTGAAGCATCGGCGGTAGTTATTGCTTTTATTCTCTTAGGAAAAGTGTTGGAAGAAAATGCCAAAGGCAATACATCTTCCGCCATTAAAAAACTAATAGGCCTGCAACCTAAAACAGTAACAGTTGTGCATGAAGGTGGCCATCAAATGGAAATGCCTATTGCGACAGTGAAAGTGAATACTATTTTATTAGTAAGGCCCGGAGAAAAGATTGCAGTAGATGGTACATTGATATCCGGTAATTCTTTTGTTGATGAAAGCATGATCAGTGGCGAGCCGATCCCGGTTGAAAAAGAGCCAGGCGATAAAGTATTTGCGGGCGCTATTAATCAAAAAGGAAGCTTTCAATTCCGGGCAGATAAAGTTGGCGGTGATACTTTATTGGCTCAGATCATAAAAATGGTACAGGATGCACAAGGCAGCAAAGCGCCGGTGCAAAAACTGGTTGATAAAGTAGCCGGTATTTTTGTGCCGGTGGTAATGGGCATTGCAATAGCAAGTTTGATCGCATGGATCATATTGGGTGGACATAATGGCTTTACGCAGGGATTAATTGCCATGGTAACGGTATTGGTCATTGCTTGTCCGTGTGCATTAGGATTGGCAACGCCAACGGCTATCATGGTAGGAGTGGGCAAGGGAGCGGAATATGGCATTTTAATTAAGGATGCTGAGAGCCTTGAATTATCAAAAAAAATAACTGCAATCGTTTTAGATAAGACAGGAACTATCACAGAAGGCAAACCTCAGGTAACCAATATTCTCTGGTTAAAGAATGATGCAACAAAAGCAGTCGTGCTTGCTTCGATCGAAAAACAATCTGAACATCCTTTGGCAGAAGCAATTGTAAAAGAGTTATCTGTCAAAGACTATTTACCGATACATCATTTCGAAAGTATTACAGGCTTTGGTGCAAAGGCATTGGTGAACGACCAGTTATTTTATATAGGCAATTTAAAATTATTGCGGTCAAATAATATCAGTATCGATGAATCATTAATAACCAGTGCAAACAGCTGGTTACAAGAAGCAAAGACAGTGATCTATTTTGCTGATGAAAAAAATGCAGTAGCTGTAATAGCTATCGCAGATAAAATAAAACAAAGCTCTATCGAAGCAGTGAGACAATTACGGGAAGCCAACATCGAAGTGTACATGTTAACCGGCGATAATGAAGCAACGGCCAACGTAATTGCGCAGCAGGCAGGCATTAAACATTTTAAAGCAGAAGTATTGCCCGCAGATAAAGCAGCTTTTGTAAAAGAACTACAACAACAAGGCAAAATTGTAGCGATGGTGGGAGATGGCATTAACGATAGCAATGCGCTGGCACAAGCTGATGTAAGTATTGCTATGGGCAAAGGCAGTGATATCGCAATAGATGTAGCAAAGATGACGATCATTTCATCTGATCTTACTAAAATACCACAGGCAATAAAATTGTCCAGGTTAACAGTAGCTGCTATTAAACAAAATTTGTTCTGGGCATTTATTTATAATGTTATCGGGATACCTATCGCAGCGGGGATATTGTATCCTGTTAACGGATTTTTATTAAACCCGATGATCGCAGGAGCCGCTATGGCACTAAGTTCCGTAAGTGTTATCAGCAATAGCTTACGTTTAAAATTACACTCGTTATAATTTATAAAAACAGACAACAAATGGAAACCTTACAATTCAAAACAAATATTAACTGCGGTGGCTGCATCGCAAAAGCAACGCCAGTCTTAAATAACGAAAAGGGGATACAGGAGTGGAGCGTTGATACCAATGTACCCACTAAAATTTTGACCATTACGAGCGATCTGGATGCTAATAAAATAATTGCTGTGCTTGATAAAGCTGGTTTTAAAGCAGAAAAGCTATGAGGTTTTTTTAATAAAAGAAGAGTATTGTAGAAACAATTACTGAAAATTGTTATGGCTACACTTGCTATTTATAAAGTCTTTTAGAATTTAATTGTGCCATTATTTCAGCAAATAATACGGGCTCACAATCTAATATGGCGTAACTAAGATTTTCTCCGTCTTGTGAAACTGTTATTTGTATTGTTGCCCCGCAGGCATTCAATACATTAATATACTTTGCCAATGATGTTGTTATTTCCTCTTTATAGAGTTGAATTTTTTCTACATCAATATCATCATTTAAACAAATTACCTGAAATATTAATTTTTCGTTAACTACAAGATCGCCTTCTTCACTTACAGACATAGGCTGTTGTCTACCTTGAATTGTTGTAAAAAATAACTTGCCACTTTTAATTTGTTTAATGATTTCAATTTTCATAGTTGGATTCACACCTGTGATCAGATCTTGATATACGCCATAATCTATTAAAACTGGTACTGCTTCCATTTAATCAAGTTACTTTATATTATAATTACGGTTGAAAAATCTGTGAATAATGTAACTTTTTCCTGAAATTTTGTAACATTTATGTGGTGTAAAAAACTGAACTTTTCAATTGTAAACCGAAAAGATCAACAATGCCATTTCACGAACAATTGCATAACGAGCTTCTTAAAGCTACAATGGAATGCAAAAAATTAGATCAAATAAAAAAGGCTACAAGTGAGCTGCAGGAGATCTGCGGCTTATTAGAAAAAGAAAAAAACTTATTACTTATTAAAATTAAGAACGAAGAGGATTTGAATGAAGCGGAAAAAGTAGTTCGTAGATCAAATAGCGAAAGATATGCCCTACTGATGGAAAGATTACAAGAACTAATACTTCAAAACGATGACTCACCAATTTCGCCCGGCAATGATCTGCCTACCATAACTCCATATTACCATAGGTCATAAGAAAACTCTTTTTATTGTTAAATTATCAATTCTTTTATACAGGGCATCATATTTGTTTATCTATTGTGAGGCGTAGAGAAACCATGTATTAGATAATCAAATAACTCATTTTAAAATTGGGGCATGAAAAAAGAATTGGAATTAGCTATCAATGGAAAAATGTATCATAGTAGTTATATCAGGGTAGGTAATAAATTTATAGTTGATACGCACCATAAAGATTTCAGCGGTATATTAATGGACAATTTCACTTTCCATATCATACGCGGAAAACCGATGTATTTTATAACTCATTCTGAAACAGAAGAAGTAGGCAAACAAATTATTAGTCAGATAGATCAGAATGAACATATGCTTAATTAAATTTCACAAAAAGATTGTATACAGTCAGATAGAATTACATAATAGGTAGGAAAATAAATAATTAAAAATAAATCCCATGACAACAGATAGAAGTTTAGGCATTTGGATGGATCATTCAAGCGCCCATTTAATTGAATTAACATCGGCTCCACTTGCAACAATAATTGTCGAATCTAAATTTACCCATAACCAAAAAGAGGAAAGCTTAAGCAAAAGTGAAAAAACAATGCACAATAAGCAGAATCATGAGCAAGGAGAATATTATAAAAAATTAGGTACTGCAATTAAAAATTATGATGATGTTCTTCTTTTCGGCCCAACAGAAGCAAAGACTGAATTATTAAATGTGTTAAGAGCTGACAATACTTTTTCAAAAATAAAAATTGAGGTTAAGCAAAGTGATTGGATGACCGTTAACCAGGAGCATGCATTTGTGCGAGATTATTTTTCAAAGCGTTAAATTCATGTTGTTAGTGTTGCATCATAGCTAACTGTTATTTTAATCGGATAATATCTCTTGCAACATCCCTGCCTGATGTTAAAGCCGCTTCTACCGTTCCCGGTGACTCGCCTTCATATATGCCTTCGCCTGCGAAAAATAATGTTTGTTCAACACCTTGCCTTAATAATTTTCTGGCTGCTGAAGTTTGTGTTGTGGCAAAAGAATAAGCACCCGCCGAATATGGATCTTTTGCCCAATGTATTATTTTATGTGCAGTGAGTTTCGTTTTTAATATTGTATAATCGATCAAAAAAATATTAGCTAAAGATTCCAGCGCCATTTTAACAATAGCACTTTCTTTTGCATTGATCAGTTCTTTAGCAGTTGGGCCACCAAGCCAACCTGTAAGCATATTGCTTTTGTTAGGTATTTGCGTCCACCAGGTAGGCACTTGCTGATCGCTGATTATAAAAGTTAGGTCCTTAGATCTTTCTTCCCAAAAAGGAGTATCAAATTGTAAAAATATTTTTATCACAGCGCCAAAACCGATCTGCGACGCTGCTGCTTTTTGTTCTTTAATAGCAGGTTTAAATTGTAGCGCGTTTTCATCTTTATTATTTTTCTGCAGTATACTTAGCGGTACAGTAATGACTGCTTTGCCGGCTTCAAATATTTTACCTGTAGCCGTCGAAATTTTCACCGCATCATTTTCCCAGTTGATTACCGCGGCTGCGCAGGAAGTATATAGTAAGGCGCCTTTCTTTTTACATTCTTGTGCAAGGTATTGTATCAGCATGTGGTAGCCACCATCGATCCTGTATTGATCCTCTTCCTCGTTCATCCATTCATCTCTTAATGCAATTGTGCTGGCTGTTGCGATATCTGCGAGGTCGAATCCTTCCGCGTAGCGCCTGACATTGATCCGTAAAGATTCATATTGCTCTTCTGAAAAATACAGGTCTAAAAAATGAGCGATCGTAATATCGATCGTTACCTCCTTCATTCTTTTTATTAAGAGGTCCCAATGTGGTATTGGGTCATCAGGTGCATCCCACCGGCCATTTTTTATGAAAACCCTCTCTTCTCCAATAGCATGATAATTGATCTTCGCCTTCTTTAATAATTGTTGGGTCAACGGCAGGTCACCGTGAATGAATTCGGCACCAGCTTCTACAGGTACATCAAACTGTACATCAAGTAAAGTATTTATACGGCCACCCAGCCTTTCATTTGCCTCTAATAATATTACCTCAATTCCCTTTTCTGTTAACTCTTTTGTAGCCATTAGACCGGCAACACCACCACCAATTACAATTATTTTTTCTTTCATAAGCTAAGATTACGGAAGTATTTATTTTTAGATTTTCGTTTTATTATTTCCTGTCGGATTTATTACAGCACTTTACCTTTCATAGGTTATACATTTTTCTTTATGGCAGTTACTTCGCCATTCCTCTCAATATAAATTTTTTCAATTTTATCCAGCTGATCGGTTAGCGCTGATTTTCTTACTCCCTGCATTATATCTTCTTCTGATACTAATCCTTTATCAATATTTTTTTTTATAAAATGTCCATCTTTGAAAAGAATTATTTTTTCACCGTCTACTAATGTTGAAAATTTTATTGAGTTGATCATTAGCCAGCAAAATATACGGTGAAGTAATACTATTAACAAACTGGCTGCTATAACGGGCAAAAATGATGACGCACCAACGATCGCTCTACCGAGCACAGTGCCCAATAATATCACTATTATATTATCCAAAGGTGTTTTTACGCCAAAAGATCGGCGGCCCGATACCCTTATTAAGCCAAGGGAAAACAAAAAAATCACCAAACTACGACTACACATTTGCAGGCAGTTAAGCTCTTTTCCTTCTCCAAAAAAAGTAATTATAATATGCATGATCACATTTTATAAATACTAATACTCAAACCAGGTGCCTATTTTTTAGCCATCTTACTGAGGCAACTACTGTGTAATTTTATACCTATTTGTGGAGTATTATTTTACATTTTAACCATAAAACGATGAAAGGGCTGAATAGCAGATCATTTACCTTTAGCCTTTAGATCTTTGTAAATATGTATTGCTTCCCAAAAACAATATGTCATTAAAATAAGTCCACCTATACTGTCGAGCCACCACCATCCAAACAATGCGGTAAACAACATGGTAATTAATACTATGAATGCCAGTGCAGCATCAACTAATGTTACCCGGCCTTCTGTAAGTAAAACGGGATTGTTTAATAGTTTCCCTACCTGAAACTTTTTTAAAGCTAATAGTATCATCACAATAATAGTTAGCAAAAGCCAGGCGATCCCAAGTAAAGATCGGCCAGGAATAATATGATAGCTTATATTCGCTACACTCTGAATGAAAATATAAATGCCCAAAGCAAAAAATGCAATACTTAATGACCTTAAGCCGACTCTTTGCCTTTTATCACCAGTCCCGTTAAGTTCCCATATAACAATAATTGATGCACCTATCTCAAGTAAGGTATCAAACCCAAAACCTATTAAAGCTATGGAATGAATATTTCGAACTGCCATTATAAGTACGAATACCCCAATAACGTTCCATCCCAATGTGGCATACTCTAAAAATTTGCCTTTACGTAACAAAGAATTCATATTCAAATATACGGGACTCTGTTAGTAGAATTGTTCAAACTAAAAATGGCAACAGATAAAATGTTTATCAAACTACATGGCTAATAAGACAGCTACATAATGACAAATAGCAGCAGCCAGCACAAATGAATGCCATACGGCATGTGTATATAAATATTTATCCCAAATATAAAAAAAGACACCGATGGAATAAAGGCCCGCGCCTATTAAAATAAAAATAAGTACCGATGTAGGTAAGTAGGAAAAAAATCTATTTCCGCCTATTATCATTATCCAGCCCATCAATACATAAATACCTGTTGATATAAGCTCGAACCTGCCGGTGAATAATGATTTAAAAACAATACCAATTAAGGTTAATCCCCATAACACAGCTAATAAAGTAATGCCGAAAGTATTATTCATATATACCAACAGAAACGGCGTATATGTTCCGGCTATTAAAAAGTAAATACTGATATGATCGAATATTTTAAAAACTTTTCTGATAGCAGGCTCTTCTGATAAATGATAAATAGTGGAACTGGTAAATAAAAAGATAAAACAAAATCCGTAAATACCCGATCCTACAATGCCCGGTACATTATGATGAGCAGTAGCTAACCCAATGAGCACGGGAAGTCCGCTTATGCCAAACAGCATACCTAACGCGTGTGTTAAACTATTTACTATTTCTTGTTGACGAGAGTAGCTATCCATAATTTCTTAGGTTTATAATTTCATCAAATTACGAATATTAGTTAAAGCAATAAAGATAAAAGGATGTAAAAACATCCCTTAGTTAATCCAGAACATAAATTTCTCCATTTCTCTATGGACAAAATAAATGCCGAAAAGAATGGATATAAAAAAAGAGACCTGCATAAGTAAGCCTCTTTATAAAATTTATTGAATCAGTCTGTTATTTTACAAGCAATGATTGATTGAATATTACTGCTGCATTTTTTAACTGCACTTTGTAAATACCGCTGCTAATATTTGCCGGTAGATAAATAGTTTGTGCCGAATATCCTCCCGTATAATCAATAACTGAAGCATATACTTGTTTACCTGTATTATCAAATACTACTAATTGATAATTGCCTTTGGCAATATTGGCTAATTGCAATGTTACTTCGCGATCTACAACAGGATTAGGATAGAAACTGATAGTTGCGGACAAGTCATTTAAGTTTACCACATCTATATTGCTGTATGTTGTTGATCCATCTTTATCAACAATAATTAGGCGATAATAATTATTTCCCGTTACAGGACTGTTATCGGGATAAGTATAATTTCCCGTATTATTTGCAGCAAGTTTGCCTATTGTAACAAATTTTTTACCATCGATACTTCTTTGAATTTCATAAGCATTTACGTTCTCATCTGAGTATACCTGCCAGTTAAGTTCAATGCTGTTATTTTCCTGATAAGCATTCAAAGGCCCCATGGTAGTAGCTAAAATAGTAGAAGGCGGTGTTAATGTCCAGGTTGAAAAAGAATCGATACCTGTTTTCTCTACATAATTATTTACCGCATCTCTTGTGGTAAACCCTATATCATTCCAGGTTGTTCCATTATCGGGACTTTGCAGCAGATCAAGCATGTTCTCATTATCTCCATTTAGTTCCATATCAAAATAGGTAAAACGAAATGTTGCGTTTAAACCTGCATCAGTAGTTGGCGTAATAATATAATCGCGGAAGATATTGCTATTACTAAGCTGTGCGTAAGTATTAAATGTCCTTTTGATAGTAGTTGAGCCTAGATTGGCAGCAGAAGTAATGATAGCACCAAGATTGCCAAGGTTTACAGATGATGGGGCATTCAATATTCCGGTACTTTGTATAAAGCCTGTTGTTCCTGTACTATACGCCCTGCTTGCTTCAGATTCATTGTTAAGTACAGCAGTTGTTCCAAGATCAACATTGTTATTTCCTACATTTAATAATCCCGAAGTAAAATTTACTTCGTTGGTAACAACAATATTTGATTGCAGTGCAAGATCAACGCCTGCATTTTTTGCTAATAATAAATGATCGATCGTATCTGCACCCGATCCTGAAATATTTTCTGTTCCCGATCCTGCAAATTTGAAAGTAGCACCCGGTGCTTGTAAAAGCGTACCATTGTTAACAAAGTTTACATTATTAAAAACAATATCGGTACCATTGCCCGGTTTAATAAATGTGCCGGACGATACGTTGAATGTCCCTTGCGCAAACAATTGCAGCGTGCAGCTAATTGTCAAGAGGAAGATGATTATTTTTTTCATAATTTTTTTTGTTAATTGTTTAGGAGTATAAACCAATGACCGGCACCATCAGAGATAAGAGTAGCCGAATCATAGAGTACATACGAACTTCCTGAGGCTGGACTGTGGGTTACGAGAGGGGTGGATAGTTGTGCATTGTAAATTATGTTCCCACCTTGTCTGTTTACAGTAAAACCAACGTTGGTTACACTGATATCGGTGTTGACTAGATACAACATCTGCCCCGCAGTGGTAGCCGCTGGAAGGGTTATAGAAGCACCATCGGTAACCAGATAGAAGGTAGGAGTGGTGACAGCAATTGTATTGCCGTTGGTAAGTGTGCCACCATAAGTAATGGCGCCGCCCGCACCTGCAGGTGTAGCAAAAGTTCCATCGCCTCTTAAAAAATTGGTGGCTGTCGCTCCTGTTCCTAAACGGGCTATTGGTACCATA
>DATHHR010000120.1:0-5580 GCA_035317105.1 Ferruginibacter sp.
ACAAAAGCAACCGAGATCATTAAAAGTTATCCGCAATATTTTAATGCAAGGATCCAGAAAGTATTACAAAGTGATGATGACCCTTTTGAGTTTAAAGGATTAAAATTTGTGCAATCAGTAGATGAGTCTAAAATGCTGAATTATTTTAAAGGGCCCTGTGTTATTATTTCAGCCAGCGGCATGGCAGAGGCCGGCAGGGTAAAGCACCATATCAGCAATACTATTGAGAATAGTAAAAATTCTATTTTACTAACGGGTTATTGCGAACCTACATCTTTAGGCGGCAGGTTGAAATTACATCCAAAAGAAGTAGGGATCTTTGGCCAGCCGCACGAAGTAAATGCGGAGATAGGAGAGCTGCGCAGTATGAGCGCACATGGAGATTATGATGACCTGTGCCAGTTCCTGGCTTGCCAGGATGCAAGACAGGTGAAGAAATTATTTTTAGTACATGGGGAATATCATGTACAACAAGATTTCAAACGCCGTTTAGTAAGTAAAGGATTTACAGATGTGGAAATTCCTGAAATGCATTTTGAAATTGGATTAACATAATTTATTATTTTACAGTACATATAAAATACCTCTAATGAAAAAGTTTTTAAAAATTGTAGGAATAATCATTTTGCTTTTATTGGCATTTGCATTTGCAGCGCCATTTATTTTTAAAGGAAAGATCATCTCTTTTGTAAAGACGGAGATCAATGATCATATAAATGCGAAGGTAAATTTTAGTGATGTTGATATTTCGCTATTTACACATTTCCCCAAATTATCTGTCGGCATTGATAGCTTACAGGTAATAGGTGTTGGTGCATTTGAAAGCGATACGTTGATGTCGGCCAATAGCATTAATACAACGGTTAATATTATGAGCCTCATCACAGGCCCTACCAAGATATATTCTATTGACATTGAATCACCAAGGATCCATGCTATTGTAAATAAAGATGGATCTGCTAACTGGAATATCACAAAAGATACTACTACTTCACCAGCAGATACGGCAGCAGCTAAGCCATTTAAATTACAGCTGAATCATTATGCTATTCACAATGCCTATATTAGTTATGTAGATAAGCAAGGTAATATGAGCAGTGAGTTGGTGAATCTAAACCATGAAGGAAGCGGAGATTTCTCGAGCGATTCATTTACTTTACAAACAGCTACAACAGCGGATGAATTTACATTTGTATATGGCGGCATACCATTTTTGTTAAAAGTAAAATCTGTTGCGAACCTGAACATCCAGATAAACAATAAAGAGGGCATTTATAGTTTTTCTACAGATCAGATATCAGTGAATGATCTTAAAGTTAGCGGTAATGGAACAATAACAAATTTGAATGGAAAAGGATATGATATGGATATCAAATTCAATTCACCCTCAACAGATTTTAAAAGCTTTTTATCTTTAGTGCCGGCCATTTATAAACATGATTTTGCAACTATAAAAACAAGTGGTACTGCGGCTTTTGATGGTTACGTAAAAGGTATTTACAGCGACAGATCAATACCGGGTTATCATCTGAATATGGCCATCAACAATGGCTTCTTCCAATATCCTGATCTGCCGAAGGCAGTTAAAAATATCAACGTAAAAGCAAAGATCGATGATATTGACGGCCAGCCGGATAATAATATCATCGATGTATCTCAGGCGCATGTAGAAATGGATACCGATCCTTTTGATTTCAGGATACTGATAAAAAAACCAATGAGCGATATGTACATCGATGCAGCAGCAAAAGGCAAGCTTGATTTTTCTCAGGTTGCAGAGTTTGTAAAACTGGCACAGGGCACAAGCATCAGTGGTGTCATGAATGCAGATGTATATGCAAAAGGCAATGTGAGTGATTTAGAGAAAAAACAATATGATAGGTTTACAGCAGGTGGTACTATTTCTGTAACCGGCTTTGATTATGTGACACCCGATTATCCAACGGGCATAAAAATAAATAACCTGGTGACCAGTTTCACGCCAAGTAAGATTGATATTACTACTGTTAACGGACAATACATTTCTACAAATTTTAGTGGGAACGGACAGATCAATAATATGCTGAATTATGTTTTGCAAAACAAACCGTTAAATGCTACCATCAATGTGAGTGCCGATAATGTGAACCTGAATGAATTAATGGGAACCACTACCGATACCACAACTAAACCGGTAGCAGCTACAACACCAGCATCTGCGCCATTTGTAGTACCTGCTAATTTGGATATTACATTAAATGCGAAAGTAGGAAAGCTGCATTATGACAATCTGGATATCTCTAATTTAACCGGAAGCACTACGATCAGCGATGAAACGGCGTCTATCAAAAACATAAAAGGCAATGCATTAGATGGAGCTATAACGATCAATGGTTCTTATTCAACTAAGGATAGTAAAACAAATCCTGCTATCGCTTTTGATTATGATGTGCAGGCAGTTGACATACAGAAAACATTTGCAACTTTTAATACGGTCAAAAAAATAATGCCGATCGCACAATTCATCACTGGTAAGGTTACATCACAGATATCTATGCATGGTTTTATCGGTCAGAATATGATGCCTGATGTAAATACTTTATCAGGAAAAGGCAATTTATTATTACAGCAAGCGTCATTGAGTAATTTTGGTCCGTTAGATAAAATTGCAACAACACTAAACATAAATTCACTGCACCAGATACCATTGCAAAACGTGAAAGTATTTTTTGAATTCACCAATGGAAAATTAACCGTAGATCCTTTTGCGGTTAAGATGGATGGCATCGATACAAAGGTTGCGGGTACACAAGGTTTTGATCAATCTATGGATTATGGTATCAATATGGAAGTGCCACGTGCCATGATGGGATCAGGAGCAAACGAATTGGTAAATAGTTTGATCAACGAAGTAAATGCGAGTGGCGTATCTGTACAAGCACCCGATAGTATTAATGTTAAGCTTAGGTTGGGAGGCACTTTTGCCAGTCCAACTATTAAAACAGATTACGGTCCGGGTTCAAGTGCGACAGGCGGATTGGAAGACCAGGCAAAAGCAATGGCCAAAGCGCAAATTGATAGTGTAAAAAAACAATCAGAAGCCACTATAAAGGATACTATTGAAGTGGTAAAGAAAGAAGCGGTTACAGAAGCAAAAAAAGAATTGATCAATCAATTGTCTGGAACCAAGGATACAACCAAGCCGGCAAATAATGTAGAGAAATCTGCTAAGGGATTGATGAATAGTTTATTTAAGTAATTAATACTAACCCATTATAAATAAAAATGCCTTCCGATCGGAAGGCATTTTTATTTGGTAGAGGATGTACTTATTGATAAAATTTTTCGAAAGAAAAATTGGGATGAAGCATTGCTATCTCGTTCTTGCTGGTTTCAAGCTGGGCTTCTTTTGCATAGACAAACATTTTTTGTTCATAATCGTCAATGGCAGCTTCTATCGTTTCAAATTTTTTGTTAGTTAGGTTGTCAGATAAAATTGAAGCATCCATCAGCCCCGTATTTACACCCTGACCTGCAAAGGGCGGCATTATATGTGCGGCATCTCCAATAAGCGTTATAGGCAAAGGGCGATTGTTTTTCCAGGGTATATCTAATGGTATTTTTCTCGTTCGCCATATAACGAAAGAGGCTGTTGAACGGAGTAATTGTTTGTAACATTCATCCCAATCAGCTAATCGACTTAAAAGGAATGTAATAATGCTGTCTGTATCCTGAAGGTTCAATTCATTTTCCTGGCTCCATTCTTCAGGCTTCTTAAAAATTACATTGTAGCTCAATACGTTGCCATTTTTGGGATTTGCAACTAATAAATTGCCTTTACTTGCGGCCATTAATATGTTATCGTTGCATAATTGATAGAATGCTGCACATGCCCTTTCCGGTTGAAGTACTTCGCCCTGTAACATCAGCGTTCCGGTGTATTCGATTGCTGCATCTGTAACATATTTTCTAGCTATAGACATTCCTCCGTTAGCTCCGATAACAAGGTCTGCGATCGCAGTCGTTTTATTTTCAAAATGCAGCAGCCATCGTCCGTTCTGTTCTTCAAGCGCTGTAAATTTACTGTCCCACACAACTGTATCGCTTGTTAAACTACCAAGGAGTATTTTTCTTAGATCGTTTCTGTTTATTTCAGGATTATCATATTGTTCTCCGGGTGTAGTTTTTTTAGAGACTAATATGTTGCCTTGTTCGTCAGTCACTGTTCTTCCCATGGGGGTAGCCATTCCATAATAACGTTCCAACAATCCTGCTTTTTCCAGTGCATCCTGTCCAGAACCTTTATGTAGATCAAGGGTACCACCTGAAATTCTTGTAAATGCATCTTTGTCTCTTTCGTAAACGGTTACAGCTATTCCTCTTTGCTGCAGTAATCTGGCCATTGTCAAACCAACCGGTCCGCCACCAATGATGGCTACCTTTTTATTTTTCAGTATCATAAGTTTCCATTTTTAATTACAACACACAAAATCATTGCTTATTCAACAGGCTCCCATAGTTGGATCTTGTTGCCTTCTGCGTCCATAATATGTAAAAATTTCCCAAACTCATACGTTACAAGGCTGTCAAGTATGGTTACGCCGTTTTCTTTAAATTTTTTTATGAGACCTTCAATATTCTGAACCCGGTAATTGATCATAAAATCTTTTTTTGATGGAGAAAAAGATTCGTCTCCTTTTTTGAAAGGTTGCCATTGAAGAGAATTTATCTCATCAGGTCTGTCAATGTTTCTCGATTCAAAACTTGATGAACCCCATTCACTGATCGTAAGTCCTAAATTTTTGACATACCATTCTTTCGTTTCCTGCGGATTATCTGAAAAGAAGAAAATGCCGCCAATTCCTGTCACCTTTGGTATTGTATCAACAGGTGAAGTTGAGTTGTCCGTTTGATTTTTTTTGTCTTCCATATGTTTGTTTTTTAATTGTCAAATTACGGCTCCTGTAACAGGCTTGTAAAAACGTCACAAAAAATGAAAAATAATTTAGGCATAACCATCAGGTTGGATCTCCAAACTCAGGAGTGCTTCAGGAGATTCAAATTTTTGGTGATGAATTGTAGAAAGATAGCAATATTTGGGATAAAGAAAAAGCCTCTCGATCAATATCGAAAGGCTTTTTTTACTTCGTAGCACGTACGGGAATCGAACCCGTGACTCCTCCGTGAAAGGGAGGCGTCTTAACCCCTTGACCAACGCGCCGTTTTTCGGACGGCAAAGATAACCTCAGGGAGGTAATCGGCAAAATTTTTTACAAAGTATATGCTATATTTTTCTGTAATGCCCGTCAGTCAAGCAGATCGGGCCTTTTTTCTTTGGTGCGAAGCAGCGATTGTTCGTATCGCCACTCCTCAATTTTGGCATGATTGCCGCTGAGTAAAATATCTGGCACTTTCCAGCCCCTGAAATCTTCGGGCCTGGTGTATACAGGAGGAGATAATAAGTTATCCTGAAAAGAATCAGTTAGCGCAGAAGTCTCATCATTTAAAACGCCTGGAATTAATCTGCCGATCGCATCTACCAAAACCGCGGCAGCCAATTCGCCCCCACTCAAAACATAATCACCTATCGATATTTCTTTG
>DATHHR010000121.1:0-20897 GCA_035317105.1 Ferruginibacter sp.
GTCTGCATGTGCATCGATCCATATTACGCCTAATTTACTTTTAGGCTTCGCCATTTTGATACCGGCGATAGTACCACCTGCTGTACTATGATCGCCGCTTAATACAACGGGGAATACGCCGGATTTAATAGTATCACAAACTGATTTGCTAACTCTTTCGTACAAGCCAAGCATACCGTGAATTCGTTTGGCAAAAGGTGTTTTAACCGGTTCAAATAATAAGTTATTATCGACTTCTACTTTTTCTGAAGGAAAGTTTATGAAGAGGCTGCTCATAAAATCGAGCGCGGCAATTTTGATCGCATCAATTCCCAAACTAGCACCGCGTGTCCCTGCTCCTATCTCGCTTGGCACTTCGATTATTTTTATTTTTTTCATATTGCTATTGTCTGAACCGTTGATTGAAGCTGATTATTTTGATTACGTTGATAACGTAATTTCCATATTAAAAGTACATAATTAATCAGGAAAACAAAATCCAATAATCTGACGAATCCTAATTCAGACAAAAATCAGATCAATCAAAATAATCAGCTTCAATCAACGGCCCAGACAAAAAAATGCAACCCAAAAGAGTTGCATTTTTAAAATAATATTTTTTTGATTAAACTTTTTGAGGTTTCATTTCGAAAGACTCTAAGAATTTCGTTGTGAAATTTCCTTTGCGAAAATCTTCGTTCTTCATTAATTGCAAATGGAATGGTATGGTTGTTTTAACGCCTTCAACAACATATTCGCTTAATGCGCGGTACATCGTATCAATGGCTTCTTCTCTTGTCTGTGCCACAGTAATTAATTTACCGATCATACTATCGTAGTATGGAGGAATCACATACCCTGCGTATACATGGCTATCAACACGAACACCATGACCACCCGGTGTATTTAACACAGTTATTTTACCCGGGCTCGGACGGAAATCATTATAAGGATCTTCTGCATTGATACGGCATTCGATCGCGTGCATTTGAGGATAATAATTTTTACCGCTTATTTTATGTCCCGCTGCAATTTTAATTTGTTCTTTGATCAGATCATAGTTCACCACTTCTTCCGTAACACAGTGTTCAACCTGGATACGTGTATTCATTTCCATGAAATAGAAATTGCGGTTCTTATCAACCAAAAACTCAATCGTACCAACACTTTCGTAATTGATGGCAGATGCTGCTTTAATAGCTGCAGTGCCCATTGCTTCGCGCAATTCAGGTGTCATAAAAGGAGAAGGCGATTCTTCTACCAGCTTTTGGTGACGGCGTTGAATAGAACAATCTCTTTCGCTTAGGTGACAAACATTTCCGAATTGATCTCCGGCAATTTGAATTTCTATATGGCGTGGTTCTTCTACAAATTTTTCCATGTAGATACCATCATTCTTAAATGAGGCAGCTGCTTCTGTTTTAGCATTGTCAAAAGCTTTTTCCATTTCACTTTCGTTCCACACAACACGCATTCCTTTACCACCACCGCCGGCTGTTGCTTTTAATATAACAGGATAGCCAACTTTTTCTTTTGCTAATTTTTTTGCCTGGTCAACACTTTCTAATAAACCGCCACTTCCGGGAACAACAGGTACACCTGCTTTTATCATGGTTTCTTTAGCAGTGATCTTATCGCCCATAGAATTGATCATCTCAGGCGTTGGCCCGATAAATTTAATTCCATGATCATTGCATATTTGTGCAAATCTTGAATTCTCTGCAAGGAAACCGTAACCCGGATGGATAGCATCTGCATTGGTAATTTCCGCAGCCGCCATGATGTGAGGGATATTTAAGTAAGAATCTGTGCTGCTTGGTTTGCCTATACAAACCGCTTCATCAGCAAATTTTACGTGTAAACTATCTTTATCAGCAGTAGAATAAACCGCTACTGTTTTAATGCCCATTTCTCTACAGGTTCTGATCACACGAAGTGCAATTTCTCCCCTGTTAGCAATCAATATCTTTTTAAACATTTGTAAGCAATGTGATAATGTGCTGATTTGCTAATGTGCTAACGACAAAAGCTATCAGCGTTGTTAATAAATATGAACCGAGAAAGGATTTACAGGATTTTCCTTTTTGCAGTTCCTAATATGGCATTTAATATTCTTTGTACTTCCTGTAATTTTATTGATAAATGATCGCAATCTGGATAACCTTGTGCATATTCACATAATGTCAACCAATACTGCGTTTCATCTGCTTCTTTCGCTGCGATTTTCATTTTATGAATAAAGTCAACTTTACTTTCACTATTCTGAGCTTCCATTGAGTTTGCACCAATTGATGTTGCAGAACGTAAAAGCTGTTTACTTATAATATATTTTTTCTCATTGTTTAATACTTCACAATAGTCAATCATCATTATGAAAATTGAATAGTTTGTTTAAGTATTGGATTGTTTTCAATGAGTTCCTTTTGCATAGTATTAATACGAATAATTTTCAATCAAAAATTAGCATATTAGCACATTAGCTAATCAGCTAATTATTATGAAGGATCTACTAAAAACAAAGGCTGGTCAAATTCAACCGGACTAGCATCTTCTACTAATACTTTTACAATTTTACCTCTTACTTCGCTTTCGATCTCGTTGAATAATTTCATGGCTTCGATGATACATACCACTTTGCCTACTTCAATTTCATCTCCAACGTTTGCGAATATTGGTTTACCCGGACCCGCCTGGCGGTAGAAGGTGCCGATCATCGGGCTTCTTACTGCTATCAGGTTATCTTCTTTTGGTAATGTTGGAGCTGTAGGTGCTGTTGGAGCTGCAATTGCTGCTTGTTGCTGAACCGGTGCAGAAGAACTAACAGGCATTGAAGACACTATTGTTTGCGATGGTTCTTTCTTTTGTTTGATGGTGATCTTGGTTTCCCCCTCTTCGATGGTTAACTCTCCGATATTGCTTTTATTGATGAGCTTAACCAGCTCCTGAATTTGTTTAATGTCCATGTTAAGTTTTAATGATGTTTTAAACGGCCGCTAAGATAGGCAATGATTTACCAAAATTACAAATCTTTCTGAAATAAAATTTAAATAAAAATGGCAAAAAATGGTTAAAAACCACTAAAAACGGGCGAAAAATGGGCAAAAATGGTTAAAAAATAGGCAAAAAACAAAAGGGCCAAATTTCGAAATTTGGCCCTTTTTATCACATATTATGTCTAAAATTATTCTTTTACGCGCTCTACATATTCGCCTGATTTTGCAGTGATACGGATCAAATCGCCTTCATTTACAAACAGCGGAACGTTAATCGTTGCTCCTGTCTCTACTGTAGCGGGTTTTAGCGTTCTTGTTGCCGTATCGCCTTTTGCACCCGGTTCGCTATACGTAACCCTTAAAACCAGCTTATCAGGTAGCTCAACGCTCATAGGCTGATCTGTTTCTCCGTTGATCGATACTTGTACTTCCTGACCGTCCTTTAAAAATCTAGGGGCATCTATCATCGCTTCCTGCACTACTATTTGCTCAAAAGTTTCATTATCCATGAAGTTATAACCGCTATCATCTTTATATAAAAACTGGTATGGCTTTTTTTCAACCCTTACCGGAAAGATAACCTCACCGCTGTTCCACGTCAATTCTATAGTGCGGTTATTATCTACCCCTTTTAATTTGGCCCACACTTTTGCCGCAGCTCTTGCTGTCTTATTTTGACCGAATTCTATTACGCTGTACAGGTTACCATCGACTTTGATAATAAGTCCTGAGCGCATATCTGCTGTTGTTGCCATAATAATAATTTATTAATTGTATATATTTGGGTGGCAAAAGTACGGAAAATTAGGAATGAAGAATTAGTAATTAAGAATTTTAAGCAGGTAGACGCTGGAATACAGACATCCCGCGGCTTTTTTGCCAATATTAAATAGTAGATAACCAATATTCAATCATTAACAAAGCATTCAAAAACAAAAAACTAGCTTTACAAAAATTAGTTATGAAAAAACTTATTCTATCGTTATTAATACTGACAGCAGCAGCTCAGGTATCTTTTGCACAGCAAGATACAACCTTTAATTTTTTGAAAAATACTTCTATCCCCGATTTCGAAATTGCGAAAGCGCCGGATAGTGTTACCATCACTAAAAAAGATGTTGTTAAAAGGGGACACCCGTTCATGCTGATATTTTTTAGCCCGGATTGTGAGCATTGTCAAAAAGAAACAAAACAATTTCTGGCTTATAGAAAGGAGTTGAAAAATATACAAGTGCTAATGGTATCTCCGATGCCTTTCATCCACGTTAAGAATTTCTACAATGATTACCATATGGATTCGCTTTCCAATTTTACATTAGGGCAAGATTGGGCTTATCACATTGGCACAATAATAAAGCCTCATTTTTTTCCTACGATGATCTTGTATGATAAGACCGGCAATTTTATTACGGCATTTTCGGGAAACATACCTGTTCCTGAGATCCTGAAAGCCTTTGACAAATAATTTGCGGATACTTTATTGCCAAACAGGGTAATCTGTTACCTTTGCAGCGCAAATAAATTCCACCACTTATAAAAAGTTAGTTATCATGAAAGTTACTGTAGTAGGTGCAGGTGCCGTAGGTGCAACTTGCGCTGACAATATCACTCGTAAAGAGCTTGCAGAAGAAGTTGTTTTGTTAGATATCAGAGAAGGTTTTGCTGAAGGCAAATCGATCGATATGATGCAGACTGCCTCGTTATTAGGTTTTGATACAAAGATCGTTGGTAGTACTAATGACTATACTAAAACTGCTAACAGTGATGTTGTAGTGATCACTTCCGGCTTACCGCGTAAACCGGGTATGACAAGAGAAGAACTGATCGGTATTAATGCCGGTATCGTTAAAGGTGTTACAGAAAACATTTTGAAACATTCTCCAAAAGCGATCTTCGTTATCATCAGTAACCCAATGGATACGATGACTTACCTGGCATTGAAATCAAGCGGTATTGATAAACATAGAATTATTGGGATGGGCGGCGCTTTAGACAGCAGCCGTTTTAATTATTATTTAAGTCAGGCTATTGGCTGTTCACCTAATGAGATACAAGGTTTTGTTGTAGGCGGACATGGTGATACAACAATGATCCCTTTAACAAGATTGGCGACTTACCAGGGTTCTCCGGTTAGCAATTTTTTGAGTGCTGATGCATTAAAAAAAGTTGCTGCTGACACAATGGTTGGCGGCGCGACGCTAACAGCTTTGATCGGAACATCAGCATGGTATGCACCGGGTGCGGCTTGTATGCAAATGGTTGAAAGCATTCTAAGAAATGAAAAAAGATTGATCACCTGTTCTGTTATGCTTGATGGCGAATACGGACAAAAAGATATCTGTATGGGCGTTCCTGTTATCATCGGCAGAAACGGCTGGGAAAAGATCATTGACCTTACATTAAATGCAGAAGAACAGGCAGCTTTCAGCAAAAGCGCTGATGCTGTTAGAAGCATGAATAATGTATTGAGTACTTTATAGTATTTGATCAAACTATATATTAAAATGCCGGGCTAGTAGTCCGGCATTTTAAGTTACAGCAAGTTTTATTTGAATTCGAATTATAATTTTTATAGATTTGATTCTAACCAAAAACTACACTATGTTCAAATCTACCTCATTGCTCCTGCTATTATGTGTCAGTTGCTTTTCCCATTCATTTGCACAGGCACAGGCTTACACTGTAACAGAATCATCGCCCGCTGTTGTTAATGGATTAACAATGGGTTTTAATATTAAAAATGAAGAACAAAAAGAAGTTGGTTCAAAAGGAAATTTCTCCCGCTATTCTATCCAATTCTATGTTACCAATACAGGTACAGATCCTAAGATAATTTTGTATAAAGATGGCTGGAATACAAATGGCAATACAAACGATCAGCTGGCACAATTCAATTGCCTCAATGCAACCGGTGCAAGATTAACATCAAAATCAGCGATCATAACTGCGGCACCTTGTACTGTAATGGCCCTTGTTGATGATAAGGATTGCAATGGCAAAACAACTCAGAATAAAAGATTTGTACAGATCGGTTCATGGATCAAAGCCGGGCAAACGATCACAGCAAGCGCTATCATTATTGTACCATTAAACGAACGCCCGAATGTACAAGTAGAATACCTGGCTAATATGCTGCAGCCTACTGCTTCAAATTATGATAACAATATGAATACGCAGCCGGTACAGGAACAAGCACCACCACCTGCACCTGATAGAGATAGAGATGCAAATTTTTCTAAGATCATGAACGTATCAAAAGGAACTTATTTAAATACTCAGCAAGGCTACCTAAACTGTGGTGATATTGATAACAGCTCGTGGAGTGCGCAATGGAAATTAGTACCGGTTATGGGAGGTAATTATTATATCATAAAAAATAAACAGACAGGAAATTTTATCAGTACAGAAGATCCTACCTCAATGATCTCTGATAATTATAATTCAAAATCAGCTATGTGGATAATGGAGCCCGTTAGCAATTCCAATTTATTTTATTTGAGAAATGCAAATGACGGTACTTACCTCAACGTAAAATTTGGAAGAATACAAACCAGCACGATCGGGAACGATACGGAGAATGCAAAGTGGACATTAGTGCAATAAGTCTGAACCACTGATTGAAGTTGATTATCTTGATTGAATTGATTTTAAATCAAAGTAATCGTACAAATCAACTTCAATCAACGGTTCAGACAATAACCTAATTCACTCCATCAACAACCATCTCTTTATTGATCTTCACCACTAATCCTTGTAACACTTTACCCGGACCAACCTCTGTAAAATGACCGGCTCCGTCAGCGATCATGCTTTGTACGCATTGTGTCCAGCGTACGGCTCCTGTTAACTGGTCTATTAAATTCTTTTTGATCTGTGTTGCATCCGTAACAGCTTTTGCTACTACATTTTGATAGACCGGACAAGAAGGAGTACTGAATGTTGTTGCTTCAATAGCTGCAGCTAATTCTTCCTTCGCAGGTAACATTAATGGTGAGTGAAACGCACCGCCAACAGGCAATACCAATGCTCTTTTTGCACCGGCAGCTTTCATTTTTTCGCAAGCTATTTCTATTCCTTTTATTGATCCGCTGATCACTAATTGACCAGGACAATTATAATTTGCTGGTACAACTATCTCTCCTGTTTCTGCCGTTATCTCTGCACATATTTTTTCTGCTATAGCATCATCCAATGCCAATACAGCAGCCATAGTTGAAGGATTTAATTCACAGGCTTTTTGCATTGCCTTGGCTCTTATCGAAACCAATTTCAATGCATCAATAAAGTTCAACGTATTGTTAGCCACCAATGCAGAAAATTCCCCCAATGAATGGCCAGCAACCATATCGGGTTTGATATTATCTAAAGTCTTAAAAGCAATAACCGAATGTAGAAAAACAGCAGGCTGAGTTACGTTTGTTTGTTTAAGATCCTCATCCGTTCCAGTGAACATAGTATCTGAGATCCTAAAACCTAAAATGTCATTCGCCTGTTCAAATAATTCTTTTGCTGTTGCATTTGATTCGTATAGATTTTTTCCCATTCCGGAAAATTGGCTTCCCTGTCCCGGGAATACATAAGCATGCTTCATCGTTAATTTTTTATTGAGAGTACAAAGAAAACAAAAAATCCCTCAAAAAGAGGGATTTGATAAAGTAGAATTTATTACTAGTGCAATTTGGCACTAATTAATTTTAAGAACTCGCTTCGCGTTGTGTTTTTCATAAATTCTCCGTCAAAAGCAGAAGTAGTAGTAACAGAATTTTGTTTCTGTACACCACGCATCATCATACATAAATGAGATGCTTCAATAACAACCGCTACACCAATAGGATTCAATGATTCTTTGATCGAGGTTAATATCTGATGCGTTAATCTTTCCTGCACCTGCAATCTTCGACTATACACATCTACTACTCTTGCGATCTTGCTCAGTCCTGTTATCCAGCCATTGGAAATATACGCCACATGCGCTTTACCATAAAATGGCAGCATATGATGTTCGCACATACTATACAATTCAATATCTTTTACAATGATCATCTCGCTAACATCTTCGTGGAATTTAGCAGAGTTCAAAATATCATTGGCATTTTGATCATACCCTTGCGTCATGAACTGCATTGCCTTTGCTATGCGTTCAGGGGTTTTTATCAGCCCTTCTCTTTCAGGATCTTCTCCCAATAAAGCAATGCTTTCTTTATACGTCTTCATCAAACCTGCCGTTACTTTGTCGTCGTACTCTTCAATCTTTTTATAAGCCATAGGATTATTTAATTTATAACTTTTAGGTTTTGACTTTTCACTTATTACTTAAACAGGGTATTCTACAAAATTCCTTTCTGTTTCATACAAACGTATTTGCATATACAGCTTAGAGTCGATCTTGTCTTTTAATAAATTATAAATAACGATCGCGATATTTTCAGCAGACGGGTTCAGATTTTTAAACTCTTCCGTATCCTCATTTAAATTTTTATGATCGAATTTATTTAAAACATATTTTTTTGTAAGATCGCTTAATACTTTCAGGTCGATCACGTATCCGGTTGCAGGATCAACTTCGCCAACGATCTTTATAATGATCTCATAATTATGCCCATGAAAATGCGGGTTATTGCACTTGCCAAATACCTGCTGATTGGTTGCTTCGTCCCAATCAGGGTTATTCAACCTGTGTGCTGCATTAAAATGTTCTTTTCTGTATACTGCTACCTTCAAGTAATTATAAATTAAAAATGAAGAATTAAAAATTTATCAAGATCAAGTTAGTATTTATTTTTCTTACTCCATATTACCTGTTACTTGCTACCATTAATTGCCAAAGTACTCTACAAAGATGCGCGGCGTTTCGTACAGTTTTAAAGAATGCAAATGAACGCCTTCGGGTAAATGAGGCTTTAATTCGTTCCAGATACCGATCACTAAATTTTCACTCGAACACATTTTGCCCTGCATAAAATCAACATCAATATTCAAATTTTTATGATCCAGTTTATCGATCACATGTTTGTTGATAAGGATGCTTAATCTTTTTACATCAAATACAAAACCGGTATCAGGGTTGGGCTCTCCTTTTAAGGTTACGTATAACTCAAAATTATGCCCATGCCAGTTTTCATTGGCACATTTGCCAAAAACTTCTTCATTCTTCTCTTTTGTCCAGTTTGGATTAAAAAGTTTGTGGGCTGCATTAAAATGTTCTACACGTGTAAGATAAACCATTACGTTACTAAAAATTTCCGCAAAGGTAGCATAGTAAATGCTAAAATATGCCGCATAAACACGAAATTTGCAACATGCAAATCTTACTGGTAGCCGCTACAAATTTCGAAATTCAACCTTTTATCAGCACCGATCACACTATAGATGTATTGATAGCAGGTATAGGCGTTCCTTCAACGATGTATAATTTACAAAAAAAATTGCAGGAACAACGATATGATGTTGTTATTCAGGCAGGTATAGCGGGCGCTTTCTCTAAGGATAGTCCGTTAGGCAAAACTTATTTGGTAAAACAAGATACTTTTGGTGACCTGGGAATTGAAGAAAAAGGGAATTTTTCGACCGTGTTCAAATTAGGATTTGCTTCAGAAAACGATTTTCCTTTTGAACATGGCTGGCTGATGAATAAACATTTATTGCTCTCTTCGGAATCTATCGCAGCAGTTACTGTAAATAAAGTGAGTGATAGCGAAGCACAAAAGCAACAATTAATTCAAACGTACAGCCCTGCTATTGAAAGTATGGAAGGGGCAGCATTTCATTATGTTTGTCTGCAGGAAAAAATATCTTTCTTACAATTAAGAAGTGTTTCCAATCATGTAGGAGAAAGAGATAAAAGCAAATGGAAAATAAAAGATGCCATTGCGAGTTTGACTATTGAAATAAATAAAACAATTACGTTATTAAACGCATAAATAATGAAACTAACATTAGGGTTTTCACCTTGTCCGAACGATACATTTATTTTTGATGCACTCGTTAATAAAAAGATCGATACAGAAGGATTTGATTTTGAAGTAGTATTAGAAGATGTACAAACACTCAATCAATGGGCAAGAGAAGGCAAGCTCGATATCACCAAATTAAGCTATGGCGTTTTGCCATTGGTACTGGATAAATATATTACGCTAAATAGCGGAAGTGCACTAGGCACCGGCGTTGGGCCCTTACTTATCGCCAATCCTAAATTAGCAGATGCTGAAACAAATATTGAGTATGCGAAAATCGCCATACCCGGACAAAACACCACAGCACATTTACTTTTTTCTCTGGCCTATCCAAATGCCAGCAACAAAGTTTTTTTACGGTATGATGAAATAGAAGATTTTGTATTAGCTAATAAAGGAATGGGCGTGATCATTCATGAGAACCGTTTTACTTACCAGGATAAAGGATTGGTAAAGATCAACGACCTGGGAGATTATTGGGAAAAAGAAACCGGCAATCCTATTCCGTTAGGCGGCATTGTTATTCGCCGTGAATATGACCTGGCCATGCAACAACAAATTGATGCATTGATCAAAAAAAGTATTGAATATGCTTTTTCAAACTATCCTGCATTAACGGATTATATAAGAGCCCATGCACAGGAAATGAGTGAAGATGTAATGCGCAAACATATCGATCTCTATGTAAATAATTATTCTATCGACTTAGGAGAAAGAGGCAGATTTGCCGTGAACAAATTATTAAAAGTGTACGCTAAAACGAATTTGAAATTCAATGAGTACCCGGAGATATTTGTCAGCAGAAAAACCGCAACAGATAAAGTATAACATTAAAAGATCTGCGGTAATAAAGCTATGCAGATCTTTTTTATCATTGCATTACTATAGGTTTTATTATTGATCGATTGCACCCACTGAATATTTCTAATCGTATTCGTTATAAATACTTCATCGGCATTTAGTATATCTTCTTGTGTTAATTCTTTTTCAACGAATTCAAATCCGGCCAACTTACCATTTCTGATCAAAAAATTTCTCATCACTCCGGCTACGCAGGCTTCGCGTAAAGACGGCGTGTAAACAACGGCATCTTTAATAATAAAAATATTAGCGATCGTTGTATCACATATTCTGTTCTCACTGTTTAAAATGATCGCATCGTTCCATTTTTCTTTTTTTGCATGTAAGGCACCCATTACATAAGGCAGGTAATTATTATGCTTCAGATTGCTTAATACATCATATGTTTTTTTTGCATCAGCGTAAATTCCCAACACTAATCCATTGCTATTTAACGCTCCGCTATTCTCAGCAAGCTGCCAGCTTTGTATAAAATAATTCGGTGAATGACTGATAGCATCGTATAAGCCTCCATCACCCCTAAACACATTCAATCGAATACGCGCGTTGGCTGAATGCCCATTCTTTTTAGCTAATGCAATTATTTGTTCCTCTAAATTTTCGGGAGAGAAATGTTTAGGCAGGTCAAATTGTAAAACCTGTAACCCTTTCCATAAGCGCGCAAAATGATCATCTTCCAATAATAATTTGCCATTTATCATTTTGATCGTTTCAAACAACCCATCGCCATAACGCAATCCCCTATTCTCCGGGCCTATTGCTGAAGTAGTAGCAGCAACTATCTTTCCATTAAAATTAAAATGACTCATACCCTGCAATATACCCCCATCCACTGAAGGGGAGTTATTCAACGTACATAATTCTTATATAACTCCCCTTCAGGGGATGGGGGTATTACAATTTCAAGGTTTCAATTATTACCCTTGTCACTGTTCCCCAAATACTAAATTCCATATCATCTGATATTGGTATGGGCTGATATTTTGGATTGGCAGGCATCAACCTGATACCACTCCTGTTTTTAATATAATACTTAACAGTAAAATTGCCATTAACAACCGCTACAACAATATTGTTATTGACAGGAACAATAGAACGATCAACCAATAATAAGGACCTGTCCGGAATATTAGCTTCTACCATAGAATCTCCCGAAACACGAAATGAATAGGTAGAGAAAGGATTTGGCCGCAGGTACTTATTAAAGTCGATATTTTCCTCAATATTGCTCTTAATGGGTGCAGGATACCCTGCAGTTATTAAACCGTGATGTATCACTTGTATCGGATTTAAGCTTTCTGGTGCTATATCCACTATATTTAATTCGTTCATTAGCTAATATTTTTAGCAAATTACTAAATATTTTACACTTTTAGTGGTGTTTTTCTTTTTTTATTTGATGTTTTACTCATTTTAAAACTATTTTAGATCAAAAAATGCAGGCAAAATAGGGTTGGGTGTCATAAATAAATTTCTCCCAAACTCAACAATATCAAGGCTTTAAACAAATTATTAACGGGTTAGGCTTAATAAAACAAGCTTCAAGTTGGTTTTAAACAGAGGTAGTGGCGGTGTATCTTTGAGGTATCAAGGAACAAGCTGTGAATCAGCCTTAATAAAAATTTAAGAATTTCATATAGCAAGCAATCGTTAAAGTCCTTCTGTTTCTACAGAGGGACTTACTTTTTTAGGTAATTCCTCTCATATTTGCATAGGCAAACAATAACTCACCAGGTAACGATCAATGGAAACACTTCAAGAGAACAAGACATTTGAAAATATAGATTATTCGGAGCAATCAATATTGAACTACGAATTTACTGACTGCGAGTTCATTAATTGCAATTTCACCAAAAGCGACCTTAGCTATACAAGCTTTATGGACTGTCAATTTAAAGGATGCAATTTTTCTTTGACCACAGTAAACAATACCGGTATAAAAAACATCAGCTTCACAGATTGTAAAATAGTGGGTATTGATTTTAGCAAATGCAACAATTTTTTATTCGCCGTATCTTTTCAAAATTGCCACCTTGATTATTCTTCCTTTTTTCAAAAGAAAATGAAGAAGACCAATTTTATAGACTGTTCAATAAAAGAAGTTGACTTTGTTGAGACCGATCTAACCATGGCTGTTTTTAAAAACTGCGATCTGCTCGATACTACCTTTATACGCACGATCCTTGAAAAAGCCGATTTCCGCACGGCAAAGAATTATTCTATAGACCCGGAAGTGAATAAGATCAGGAAGGCCAAATTCTCACAGCTTGGCATAACGGGTTTATTGGCTAAATATGATATAGATATAGAATTTTAAGCAAACTGCCTTTTACACAAATACAATTAAAATATAGCTGGAAAACAGGTTGGATATCATTAAGCGATTCTGTCTAAAGTCTGCATTATCAATACTTTAAACATTTTATTAGTGGCTTTGGCTTAATAAAAGGACGTTTAAGTTGGCTAAAAACAAGGAAAATAGCATTGTATCTTTGAGGAAGAAAGGAAAAAGACATACAGCAGGCAATCGTTAAAAGAGACAATCAATCGTTAGAACGGGTATTCAAACCCAGAATTATAAAAAATAAGCTGTGAATCAGCCTAATAAATAATTTAAGAATTTCATATAGCAAGCAATCGTTAAAGTCCTTCCGTTTCTACGGAGGGACTTACTTTTTAAGGTATATCCCTCTGAGACTGTAAAGATGAATCAAAATTCGTAATTCGAACACTTTTGAGGAATATTTATTTTCTGCTAATCAGGCTTTCTGATCACCAATGTTCCCCCGATCCTGTCATGTAAAGATCTTTGCTGATCATCCGATAATAAAAGACCGATCTCAGTGATCAATATCACCATATAAATAACTAAGATCCAATGAGTTCTGGATTTATCATAATTTGAAAAATTGCCATACTCTTTATATGTCCTTACCAATTCGAATCCAGGTCTGGCAAAAACTATTAATCCCAGGATCAATGAATATATTTTTGATCCCCACTCAAAAATATTTCTCAGTATAGCTTCTTTCAGATCAAGCGGTTGAAATGCAGTATTTACCACTATGATCTTCATCACCATTTTTCCTACAGTAGCGCCATATTTAAATTCAAGCAACGGTTTATATACTATACTGACTATCGCAACAATTATCAATAAAACAGGACTTTTAACAGATGTTTCATTATACCAGTTGATAGGGATAGTAAAAATACCAAGTAGTAACATATCGATAATTACGGCTAAAAACCGATCCAAAAATGTGGCATAAACATGGGCCTTGTCTGCTCCCTCGAATTCACCTAATAAGTTTTTCCCTTGTTCCATACAATTAGTTTAGAATTTTAAATATACCAACAAACTTAGGAATTAGCCTGATATAAAAGCGTTTAGAAATTATCCATCAAGCGATTTTTTAAAAATCCATAAACAAAAGCTATCTTAGCGCAACCAAATTTTCTTTAAACCTAATGAAGGTTTTACTCAAGCAAGTTACTATTGTCAATTCTTCTTCTCCATTTAATGGGCTCGCGAAAGATATTTATATCAAGGATGGAATTATTACTGCTATCGCAGATTCGATCACAGAAAAAGCCGATGAAGTAATTGACATCAAAAACTTATCTGTAAGCATTGGCTGGATGGATAGCTTTGCTCATTTTTGCGACCCGGGTTTTGAATACCGGGAAACGCTCGAATCAGGCGCCAAAGCTGCCGCTGCAGGCGGGTTTACCGAAGTAATGGTACTACCTAATACCAACCCTGTTATCCATAGCAAATCTCAAATTGAATACATCATCCAAAAGTCTAAGGATTTTTCGGTTACAATACATCCGATCGGCGCCATCACTAAAAATGCCGAAGGGAAAGAGTTGGCAGAAATGTACGATATGCACCAATCCGGCGCAATAGCTTTTAGCGATGGCATTTATAGCATTCAACAGCCGGGCATCTTATTAAAAGCGCTTCAATATGTGCTTGCTTTCGATGGAACAGTGATCCAATTGCCGGAAGATAAAAGCATTAGCCCGCATGGTTTAATGAATGAAGGAATTATCAGCACGCAGCTTGGCTTACCCGGAAAGCCTGCGATCGCCGAAGAATTAATGATAGCACGTGATATCGAATTGGTAAAATATACCGGCTCTAAAATTCATTTCACCGGCGTGTCGACAAAAAATAGCATTGAGCTTATTGCCAAAGCAAAAGCAGATGGATTAAAAGTTTCCTGCTCAATAACCCCTTATCATATTTTCTTTTGCGATGAAGACCTGGTCACTTACGATACTAATCTTAAAGTAAATCCACCGTTAAGAACAAAAGAAGATATGTTGGCACTTAGAGAAGCAGTAAAAAAAGGTACAATAGATTGTTTTGCTTCTCACCATATACCGCAGAATACTGATGGCAAGATCTGCGAATTTGAATATGCAAAAAATGGCATGATCGGCTTAGAAACTTTATTTGCCGCAGCGTTATCAGTAACTGGCAACGCCGCAGTATTGGTAGAATACCTAAGCGTAGCCTCAAGAAAGATCTTCGGATCACGAATACCTGAACTAAAAGAAGGTGCATCCGCTAACCTCACTTTATTCGATAGCACTAAAGAATTTATTTTTGACGATTCAATGATCAGGTCCAAATCAGCAAATTCAGCCTTTATCGGTAAAAAATTAAAAGGGAAAGTCATCGGCATCATTAATGGCAATAAACTGGAATTGAATTAATGAAAAAAATAACAGCAGGCCGCAAGGGTTTGATCACTGTAATAGTAATGATCATTCTCTCCTTAGTTTTCTTTTATGTATTAAAACAGCCAATTGACAGTTCGTATCAGAACATTATTTACTGCGTTTATGCAATAGGTATCCTTTGGAGTTTAATAGACTATGGCCGCACTGCTACGAGCGCTACAAAGTTTAACGAATATTTTTCAGAAGGATTTAAGACATTTATAATGGTTACTTTTTTAATGGTCATTTATACATTGATCATTTATTTATGTAACCCGCAAATAAAAGAAGCAAAATTAGCACTCAATAACCAGATGGTCTTGCAACAAGGAGATCATACACCGATGGAGATAGCAGAGAATGCAGCACAATTAAGGTCTATCTTTATACCAATGACGTTAGCTGTATATACTTTTGTATACCTTGTTATGGGCGCTTTAATAACTACGATATCATCGGCTGTTATTGGCCAAATGAAAAAAATGTAACCGTATGGATCTATCAATTGTAATACCTCTTTTGAACGAAGAAGAATCATTGCCTGAATTAGCAGCCTGGATAAAGGCCGTGATGCAGGCAAACAGCTATTCTTACGAAATAATTATGGTCGATGATGGCAGCACCGATAATTCATGGCAGGTAATTGAAAATTTAAGAAAAGAGAACAGCCATGTTAAGGGTATAAAATTTCAACGCAATTATGGAAAAAGCGCGGCACTGAACGAAGGCTTTAAAGCCGCGCAGGGCGATGTTATCATAACGATGGATGCTGATATGCAGGATAGTCCTGATGAAATACCTTCTTTAAGAAAAATGATCGTAGAAGATGGGTTTGACCTTGTAAGCGGATGGAAAAAAGTTCGGTACGATAATGCCATCACAAAAAATATTCCTTCTAAATTATTTAATGCAACGGCTAGCAAAGTGTCTGGTATCAAGTTGCATGATTTTAATTGTGGCTTAAAAGCTTACAAGAGAAAAGTAGTCAAAAATATCGAGGTTTACGGTGAAATGCACCGCTATATCCCTTTGTTGGCAAAATGGTCTGGTTTTAAAAAGATAACAGAAAAAGTAGTAGAGCATCGCCCAAGAAAATATGGTGTTACAAAATTTGGGTGGAACCGCTTTGTAAATGGTTTTCTTGATCTGGCTTCTATCATGTTTGTTGGAAGATTTGGAAAAAAGCCCATGCACATTTTTGGATTGTGGGGCACGGTCGTTTTCTTCGCAGGTACTTGTATCTGGATCTATCTTTTTATTGCTAAATTCTTTTTCGAAAAATTCAGCATGACGGAAAGGCCCTTATTTTACGTAGGTCTGATTTCATTGGTAATTGGTACACAACTTTTTTTAGCCGGTTTTTTAGGTGAATTAATTTCACGTAATGCTGTAGATAGAAATAATTATTTAATAGAAGAAAAAGCGGGCATCTGATCTCCTGTTATTTTTAATGCATGAAAATAATCATCATCGGTTCAGCATATCCGTTCAGGGCAGGTGGCATCACCTCTTACAATGAACGATTAGCCAGGGCTTTTACAGCGCATGGTGATGATGTTACTATTTACACTTTCTCTTTACAATATCCCGGATTTTTGTTTCCTGGCACTACACAATATTCAACAGAAGCGCCTCCGGCAGATCTGCATATTTGCGTACGCATTAATTCCATCAATCCTTTTAATTGGTTCAGTGTTGGCAATGAACTAAAAAAATCAAACGCAGATATTATTATTGTCAGGTATTGGATACCCTTTATGGGTCCATGTTTCGGCACTATTTTAAGAAAAGTAAAAAAGAATAAACATACAAAAATTGTCTGCATTGCTGATAATGTTATCCCTCATGAAACACGCTTGGGAGATACAGCTTTCACAAAATATTTTTTAAAACCGGTAGATAGTTTTATCACGATGAGTGAAAAAGTATTAAGCGATCTCAAAAAATTTGAGCCTAACAAACCCGCTGTATTTGTTCCGCATCCCTTGTATGATAATTTCGGAGAAAAAATAAGCAAAGAAGAAGCAAGGAAATACCTGGGATTAAAAAATGAAGAGAAAATAATTTTATTTTTCGGCTTTATCCGTAAATATAAAGGATTGGATATTTTATTAGATGCGATGAAGATCTTGAAAGATCAAAATACAAATCCCAAAATACAAATCACAAAAAATATCAAACTACTGATTGCCGGTGAATTTTATGGAGATAGAAAACCATATGATACGCAGATAGAAGAATTAGGAATAAAGAATGACCTCATTTTACGAACTGATTTTATTCCTGATAGCGAAGTGAAATATTATTTATGCGCTGCGGATGTGGTGGTACAACCTTACAGAGATGCTACACAAAGTGGTGTAACACCACTCGCCTATCATTTCGAAAAACCAATGATCGTTACCAATGTTGGCGGGTTGCCATCATTAGTGCCAGATAATAAAGTAGGGTTAATAGCCGAACCCAACGCTGCTTCTATTGCTCAAAAGATCATCGAATACTTTAAAAAAGGCGAGCAATACTTTCTTCCCTATTTAATTGAAGAGAAAAAGAAATACAGCTGGTTGAACATGACAGAATCCATCATTACCATCGCGCAGCTATAGCTTCCTGCAATTATCTCTTAATTTATTTTTTATTGCTAAATTGCACCCCAATATGATCTATCGTTCAAAAGCTCCTTTACGTATTGGCCTGGCAGGTGGTGGCACCGATGTTAGTCCGTACAGCGATGAATATGGAGGCGCTATACTTAATGCCTGTGTATCCTTATTTGCTTATGCAAGCATCGAGCCTATAGCTGAAAATAAGATCATCGTAGAGGCACTTGATAGAAAAGAACAACAGGTATTTGATTTTACAACAATTTTACCGCTTGATGGTAAATTGGATCTGTTGAAAGGAGTATATAACCGCATTCAAAAAGATTATGGCATACCTGCGACAGGATTGCGTTTATCTACTTTTGTAGATGCGCCTGCGGGCTCGGGACTTGGCACTTCTTCAACATTGGTAGTGGCAATTTTAGGCGCGTTTGTGGAGATGCTAAAGCTTCCTTTAGGAGAATATGATATTGCGCACCTCGCTTACCAGATAGAAAGAGAAGATATACAATTAGCAGGTGGCAAGCAAGATCAATACGCAGCAACTTTTGGTGGCGTAAATTTTATGGAATTTTATGAAGGAGATAAAGTGATAGTAAATCCACTACGCATCAAATCCGAATACATACACGAATTAGAAAATAACCTTGTTTTATATTTTACAGCTACCTCAAGAGAAAGCGCTTCGATCATTAAGGAACAGGTGAATAATGTAAATAACAAAAATGAGAAGAGTATTGAAGCCATGCACCAATTAAAAGAGCAGGCAAGGATGATGAAAGAGGCGCTGTTAAAAGGGCAGCTGAGAAAGATCGGAGAAATACTTGATTTTGGATTTGAACAAAAAAGAAAAATGGCTGCCAACATTAGTAACAGCAATATAGAAGCGATCTACGAAGCGGCAAAAAAAGCGGGCGCAACCGGTGGAAAAATAAGCGGTGCAGGTGGTGGCGGTTTTATGATATTTTATTGTCCTGATAATACACGCTACGCTGTTATAGATGCTTTAAATACTTTTGGCGGCGAAATAAAAAATTATTCTTTTACTCAATACGGGTTATCTACCTGGACCATTTAAATAAGAAAGATGAATCAAATAAAAGGAATTATACAAGCATCAATAGATGTTAAAGCAGCAGTTTTACAAAATGATGAATTGGTAAAAACAGTAGCTGACTGTATTGAGGTAGTTGCCACTGCTTTTAAAAATGGTAACAAGGTATTGTTTTGTGGAAACGGCGGCAGTGCTGCAGATGCACAACATTTAGCCGCTGAGTTCAGTGGAAGATTTTATACCGACAGAGATGCTTTACCTGCTGAAGCTTTGCACTGCAATACATCTTATATAACCGCTGTAGCTAACGATTACAGCTATGATGTGATCTATTCAAGAATGGTGAAAGGCATCGGAAAAAAAGGCGATGTATTAATTGGCCTAAGCACTTCGGGCAATAGCAAAAATATCATGAACGCATTTGAAACGGCCAAAGAAAAAGGTATGGCAACGATAGGCTTTACCGGGGCAACGGGCGGAAAAATGAAATCGCTTTCAGATCATTTGATCAATGTTCCTTCAACTGATACACCGCGTATACAGGAGAGCCATATCTTATTAGGGCATATTATTTGTCAGTTAGTAGAAGAAAAATTATATCCTACGGAGAAAAAATAATTACTACAATTTATTTAATAAAAAAAGCGAATGGTCAGATGATCATTCGCTTTTTTGTTTGTCTGAATTGGGATTCGTAGGATTTAGGAATTTTTAGATTAAAATTAAATCCGCCACAATCTTCGCGAATCCATTAATCCACAAATCCGACGAATCCCAATTCAGACGAACTACTCCAAAAAAAAGTTGGTTACCCAATAAGATGGGTAACCAACAATAAAGAAAACAATATTATAATTTGGGAAATCTCAGGCTATAATCATGTTGTACTAAGAAGCATATGCTTCGGTACCATGATCGAATAGATCAAGACCCATCAACTCACCTTCAGCTTCTACACGTAGTTTCCAAGGATGAGGTAATTTATTAATGATGAACATCATAATAATTGTAACGATGAATGTACCAGCACAAATAGTGAAACTACCGATACATTGTGCTTTGAAAACACTTGCATCTCCACCGTAGAATAGACCAGTTACAGGTGATGAGTTATCACAACCAGTTGGTCCTGTTGCACCGAATTGACCAGAAGCGAACAATCCTAAAGAGATCGTACCCCAGATACCAGCCAAACCATGTACAGCAACAGCTCCTACAGGATCATCGATACGAATGTATTCCATGAAAACCATCGTTAAGTAAACTACAATACCTGCGATACCGCCTAATAATACCGCTCCTAATGGAGAAACCCAGTAACAAGGACAAGTAATAGCAACAAGACCACCAAGTACACCATTTAAAGTATACCCAAGATCGAATTTACCTTTTGTATCGCCGAACCAAAGTGCAACGTACATAGCAGTGATACCACCAGCACAAGCAGCAAGTGTAGTATTAGCAGAAATACGGCCAATACCTTGCATATCCATAGCTGATAGAGAAGAACCTGGGTTAAAACCATACCAACCGAACCATAGTACGAAAGTACCTAAAGCTGCAAGTGATAAGTTATGAGCAGGAGGCATACCACCACCGTCTCTTTTGAATACACGGCCTAAACGAGGTCCAAGTACGATAGCACCTGCAAGAGACGCAATACCACCAATACTGTGTACCACTGTAGAACCAGCGAAATCACGGAAACCTTGACCCAAAG
>DATHHR010000122.1:0-32094 GCA_035317105.1 Ferruginibacter sp.
AGCCCCGACTGTTGGACCAGAAATATGCGTACCAAAAGGAGCATTAGGATTTGATACACTTCCGGCAATACTTTGTCCACCTTCCTGCCAGGCAGCACTAATAGTTGGTGCACTGGAAGCTTGAACCGGAGCAGTAACCAAGCGCCATCTTCTATGAGCCTGATAAAAGCGTTGTATGGTTACGTTGCCGTTAATTGTAGCCTGCGCTACACCGGAAACTTCTGCTATTTGACCAATACTTGCCGTAGTAGTAGCATTAGATACCAATACCAGTGCATTATTGGTGTTCAATGTTGCCGTGGTATAACCAAAACTTAATTGACCGGTTATACTTACCGGATCTGCTGTATTAATGGTCAAGCCACTTGCATTCGTATTACTATCTATTAAATTATTTATTGTTGAAGAAACAAATGTACTTCCTCCAATACTTTGAGCTGAAGCTCCAGCCATTTCGATGGCGCCAGCGGTAGCATCAAATGTGCCACTGTTAGTTATACTACCATGAATACTTAATGTACCACCACTTGCTACTGTAACTGATGCCCCACTACTAATAGTGATACTATCCACATATGAAGTGGCTGTTATATTCGGATAGAAACTAAGGCTACCAGGTATTACCGCATTTGTATTTACCGTAGGTACTACTCCACTACACCAGTTAGTGGCCGTATTCCAATCCGTTGTATGCCCGGATGCTCCACCTACCCAAGTATTCCCTGTTATAGTTAATACACTACTACTTGCTGTCCCTGTCACCGCAGGTATATTACTCACAACTCTTATTAAGTATCCTGTTCCGGCAACTGTTGCTATAGGGATGGTTACAGAAATACTTTGTGATCCGGTTGAATTAGTAGCTACAGACTGTAATATAACTGGCGATGCAAATGAACCTGAAACATCTGATAATTGAGCAGTAAAAGTTGCACCTGCAAAACTAGCTGTAGGTGTGTACGTGAAAGGGATTGTGATACCCGAAGTGCCTGCACAAATAGTTGTTGGCGAAATAACTCCCGTTGCAATTGCTGCATTGATAGGAACAACTTCTCCGGTTCCTAATTGTGTAGCTGCATAATTAGTTCCGCCGATTAAGAACTGTATTTGCGAAAGTTGCAGCGCAGTTAAAATTTTTGAAGCTCCTACAAAAACTCTTCCTTCTGTTCCCGCTAAAGGTGAGGCCAAAGTGCCTATTGTACCTTGCCAACCTGTAATTGTTAATTCAGAAGTTACTGTTGTTGCTGTCGTGAATTTTACGGTATTTGCTACGGATGTTTCTAATGCCAGGGTATCATTACTACTATTTACATTAATAGTTGTAAAACTGAGTATTGAACTAGCACCGCTACCTGTGGTACTTAATTTTCCACCGGCGAATGTAGCAATACCTAAAGTCTGGGTAGTACCGGCCGGCATTGTAAATCTTAGCTCTCCTGCTGCAAACTTAGTGGTTCCTGTATAGGCATTAACACCGCCTAATACCTGCAAACCAGTACCCGACATTGTAAGACCTATTTTATTACCACCGACTATAACACCCGAGTTTGTAGTGGTATTATTTCCAAAACTATAAGACCCGCTACCACTGATCGTTAATGTAGCAGCAGTGCCTCCTAAATTTGTTACCGAATTTTTTACTGCAGATACATTAGTTCCTGTTACAGAATTAAGCCCTGCAATCGTTTGAGAAAATCTAAGATCCAAAGTACCAAGTGTTGTACTTGCTGAACCTAAATTAACCACGCTTGTAGTTGCTATACCATTTGCAATACCGACTCTGCCAGTATCCTGTTGGATATTTGTACTTCCGGTATAGGTTGATGCCACAGTAAAATTAAATACACCCGTACCAATTTTAGTAAATGAGCCAGTACCTGAAATTACAGCCGCATCAGTCATTGCAAATCCATTATCATCGAAAGTTCCGCCACTTGCACCAAGAACAATACCCCGGTTAGCATTAAAAGAAAACGGCGCAGCAGCAGGAACAGCAAATGCCTGAATAGTAGCTCCGTTAATAGTTATTTGATTGCTTACTGGCGCGCCCGGATAAGTTCCAAAATTTGAGTTCCCATTATTCCCTGCTATTACCCCGCCATTAATTACTGTTTTGCCTGAATAAGTATTAAGTCCTAACAATACTAATGTACCACCGCCTGTTTTTGTTATTGAATTTGTTCCGGTAATAGTTGCACTATCATCGGTAAATGTAGAGCCGGTTGCAATATCGAAATTACCACTGCTTGCAAGAGCAATACTTAATGCCGTTGTACCACCAATTTTTGGCTGAACAATTAAAGAAGAATTACCACTAAGCGATAGAACATCATTTGCTACGCCACTTATAATATTTGTAAATGCTGTTGTATTGCCAAGGGTAAGTATTCTTGGCGTAACAGAAGTATCTGTTATTGTGTAAGCTGTACCGTTCTTTACATTCAATGATTGCGCTGTTACATTACCGTTAGATATATTAGGTGTAGTAACGGGTGTAGTAATTAATAAATCATTAGTATTGGTAGGAAGAGCGCCGTTTGTATAGTTAGTGGCAACTTGCATATCAGAGTTTTGAAATAAATCCGTCTCTTGTGAAAAAAGAAAAGGAACAATTTCTCCTGTTGACAACTGTATTGCGTTATAAGTAGTAGCTCCACTAACAAATTGTATATGTGTTAACTGCGCCGGAGTTAAACTTGCTGAAGTTCCAATAAAAATTTTACCTTCTGTTCCTGCACCTCCATGAAAAGTTCCTTTCCATCCATTAATTGTTAAAATTTTACCTGCTGTAAATGCACCCGCAGCGGTGAATTTTATTGTTTGAACGACAGTACTATCTAAATTAATGATAGAATTATTTGTAATAACAATACTGCTAAATGTAAGTGTTGATGATGCACCACTACCTATAGTACTTAACGTACCGCTATTGAAAGTAGCCGCACCTATACTTTGTGTAGTACCGGCAGGCAAAGAATAACGTAATTCTCCAGCTGAAAATGTGTTGTTACCCGAGTAAGTATTAGCAGCTAATAGTACTAATACACCAGCACCGGTTTTTGTTATAGAATTTGTTCCTGTAATTGCTGCACTATCAGTAAGGGTAGATCCTGTTGCAATATCGAAATTGCCACTACTCGCAAGAGCAAGACTCAATGTTACACCAACTGTAGGCTTAATAGTCAATGATGAATTACCGCTAAGCGATACAACATCATTTGTTACACCACTTATCACATTACTAAACGATATCGCGTTACCTAGTGTAAGCACTCTTGCGGTTGTTGAAGTATCGCCTATGGTATATGCAGTACCATTTTTTACGTTTAACGATTGCGCTGTTATGTTACCGTTAGAGATATCTGGCGTTGTAACAGGCGTGGTGATCAATAAATCATTACTATTTGTAGGTAGTGCTCCGTTCGTATAGTTAGTTGCAACTTGCATGTCGGAGTTTTGAAATAAATCTGTTTCTGCTGAAATAGGAACAATCTCTCCAGTTGATAGCTGTGTTGCCTTATAAGTAATAGCTCCAACAATAAATTGTATCTGTGATAATTGTGTTGTAGTTAAACTTGCCGTACTTCCTATAAAAACTTTTCCTGCTGTTCCTGAATTAGCAATGGCTCCTGTCCATCCGGTAATTGTTAATGCTTTACCTGCTGTAAATGATGCTGTGGTAAAAGTTACAGTATGAACAGCGGCTCCTAAACTTATAGTAGAGTTGTTAACAAGTGCAAGCGTACTAAAAGTAAGAGAAGACGAAGCTCCGCAACCTGTAGTACCAAGCGTACCACCGTTTAAAGTATCAATTCCTAAAGTTTGTGATGAGCCGGCAGGCAGCGCATACCTTAATTCCCCCGCATTAATTTTAGTAGGCCCAGTATAGGTGTTTATACTACCTAATACCTGCAAGCCACTTCCTGACATTGTAATGCCAACACCAGTACTTATTACTCCTGAATTTGAAGTAGTACCAGTTCCGAAAGTGTAGCTTCCCGCTCCGGCTAATGTTAATACAGGAGTTCCTGTTGATGAATTTACTACACTATTACTTAGCGCTGATGCGTTGCTACCAGCTACTGAATTTAGTCCTGCTATTGTTTGAGAATTAGCGTTTAGATCAAATATACCAAGACTTGTAGTTGGTGTCTGGCCAAGATTAAGCACAGTTGAAGCCGACAAAGCATTGGCAAGCCCCGCTTTAAGCGTATCCTTTTGTATATTAGTATTTCCGGTATACGTGGCTGCAATACTAACAGTAAGTGTGCCGGTTCCGATCTTGGTAAGGGATCCTACACCCGAAATTACGGCAGCATCAGCAATAGCGAATCCGTTATTATCAAGCGTTCCTCCACTTGTTCCAAGAGAAATACCACGGTTAACGTTAAAAGAAAAACCAGCTCCATTTGCTTGTATTATACCTCCATTAATGGTTATATAATTACTTACTGGCGCACCCGGATAAGTTCCAAAATTGGTATTACCATTTACCGATGAAACAATACCCGTATCAATTACGATCCCTGTATAGGTGTTAACTCCCGAAAGTGCTAAAGTACCGGTACCTGTTTTTATAATTTTATAGCCAAGTCCCAAATCTGTGATTATTGAACTGATAGTAAGTGTAGAACCGGATCCGATATTAAAATTAGCTGTACCCCCTAGTGTTACCCCTAATGAAGCTGTGCCAGTGCTAACTTTTGGCTGAATGGTTAAATTAGAATTATTTGCTAAAAGGAATTCATCCATTCCTCCGGAAAAAGCATTAGTAAAAGAAGTTCTGCCGATGGCAAGTGTACCCGCAGAGGCCGTGCTATCTCCTAAAATATATGAAGTAGCATTTATTATATTAAAAGATTGAGCAGAAAGTGTACCTCCCGATATATTTATTTGGGTGCTAGGAGTTGTTATTAAAACATCGGTAGAACTGGTTGGAAGGCCACCAACTGTATAATTACCAGCAGTTCGCATATTGGTACCGCTAGAAAAAAATGTTATTTGAGCTGTCCCCATTTCCGGTAACATCAGTATAGAACCTATTGCCACGGCAACTAACAAAAAAGGCTTATCAAAAAACCTTGTCCGATCCGGTATGTTTTGTGAAGGTAAATACGATAAATCGCCATTAAAAACAGCACACAACTGCCTGTAAATAAATTTCATATCGGGAATTTTGGTCAATAAAGTTAGATAGGCATTGCTGCCTGTTTCAAAGATAATGATATATTATTTAAAACGTTCTTGGTTTTAAAATTTAATAATCATCATTTAACACATATGTATTTTTTTTAGAATAAACACTACACAGATTGTCAAACATATTACTAAAACACTGGATACTAATGTATAGCGTAATGCAATTAGCGTTGAAATCAGTTGAAGGAGATAATTTAAAAACTATATAGAAGTCGCTTTCAGCCTTAAGCACGAAATGAAGCTTTCGTTATTTTTTATCAGAATGCCCAAGATTTTTTGTAGGGTTCACCAGGTCCCGGATATGTTGCTTTAATTCTTTGATCTCTGGAAAACCACCCGCCTCTTTTCTATCAAATATTTTTGTATCGTTTAAATAGATCGTGTATTGCCCTGCTATCGAACTTGGTTCTAGTGATACACTTTTTATATCATCTGTAAATGTTGTCAATATTTCCTGTGCCGTATACGCTGCTTTTAATAGCCAGCCGCATTTAGGGCAATACTGAATATTTATAGTTGGTTTCATTGGCTAAATTTACTGCATTCAATTCAACAAAAAACATACACGGTAATGCAAACATATGGTTGATCGTGTTTATTAGACAACAATTGTATCTTTAAACAAATTATGAGAGCATCCAAAAAGATCGCAATAAAATTTAAACGATTTTTAATTACACTTGGCCCGGGATTAATAACAGGCGCAAGCGATGATGACCCATCTGGCATTGCAACCTATTCACAAGCAGGCGCACAGTTTGGCTATGCTACTTTGTGGACCGCTGTACTTACTTTTCCTTTAATGGCGGCGATACAAGGTATGTGCGCAAGAATAGGAATTGTTACATCGGCAGGATTGACCGTTACTTTAAAAAAGCATTATCCGAAAAGTATTTTATACACCATGCTATTGTTTAGCTTTCCTGCCATTACACTAAATATTGGTGCAGATATACAAGGCATGGGAGCCGTTACACATATGATGTTGCCGCAAATTCCCACATTTGTCTGTTGCATAATATTTACGGGGATATTGATGTTTGTGATCGTTCAATACCCTTATCAAAGAGTTGCCATGATCTTAAAATGGCTGTGTTTATCTGTTTTGCTTTACATCATTGTACCATTTATGGTAAAGCAAGATTGGCTCGAGGTGCTTAAAAGCACTTTTGTTCCTACAATAAAATTCAACAGGGATTTTTTATTTATACTGGTGGCGATATTGGGCACTACTATTTCGCCTTATCTTTTTTTCTGGCAGGCTACGATGGAAGCTGAAGACATGGCGCATAGTCAAAAAGCAGTGATCGTTAACAAACAGATCATGACCAATATGGAAGTAGATGTGAATGTTGGGATGTTCTTATCAAATGTTGTGATGTTCTTTATGATACTGGCTGCTGGCTCTGTGCTTTTTAAAGCGGGCATTCATGAGATAGACACGGTAGACCAGGCTGCCAAAGCCTTGGCGCCTTTAACAGGTAAATTCACTTCGTTGATCTTTACCATCGGGATCATCGGAACAGGATTGTTAGCCATTCCTGTTTTGGCTGGCTCGCAATCGTATATGCTATCCGAAACATTTGGATGGGAAGCAGGTTTAGATAAAAAATTCCCGCAGGCAAAGGCTTTCTATATTACTATTATCTTGTCTTTATTAGTGGGCCTGTGTTTAAATTTTATTGGCATCAGTCCTATTCAGGCGCTTATTTATACAGCTATTTTATACGGGGTAACGGCGCCCGTTTTGATCGCTATCGTAATGCATATTGGCAATAATAAAAAAGTAATGGGAGAATATACCAACAGCAAACTATCAAATATTTTAGGCGCGATCACTTTGGTTCTAATGACGATAGCCGCAGTCGCCGTTGTCTATTTTCAATTTGCATAACACAAAAAAATATTTTTCTATAACTTCATTGTCTAATTAACTAACTATGAGAAAACTATTATTCGTTGTATTCATTGCGATAAGCCTAAGCAGTGTTGCACAAAATTATCCGGGATACAATACAAGTAATTATATAGGAGTTAACAGCGTATTCTTTAATCCGGGCAATATTGTTGACAGCCGCTATAAATGGAGTGTTAACCTTGCAGCCGTTAATATTGATGTTTCTAACAATTATGCTACGTTAAATACAAGTGCCATATTTAAAGGTGGCGATACCTCCGCCACTGATCTTAAACGTATCAATTTCGGCAATACCGATTTTTTAATAAATGCAGATGTTTTTGGCCCTTCGTTTATGTTCAATATAAACGCTAAAAATTCATTTGCTATTACTACACGAGGAAGAGTAATGGCTAACGTTGATAAAATGCCCGGTGATTTTTTGAACGCCCTGGAAAACAATGGCGACAATGTCACCTTTCCTGCTGCGCTTAATACAAATGGCTTTAAAGTAAGTGCCAATGCCTGGACAGAAATTGGCATTACCTACGCCAGGGTATTGCTTGATAAAACAAATTTTTTAAAGGGTGGTATCACACTAAAATACCTGGGCGGAATTGATGCTGCTTATTTTTCACTAGATGCAAACGGCAAAATTGACGAAGATGCCGATGGTAATCCTTTTGTTCAAAATACAAAGGGTAATCTTAATTATGGCCTTAGCGGATCCGACATTAACAATATAAATTTTAATTTTAACGGAAGCGGTATTGGAGGTGATATCGGAGTAGTATATGAATACCGCCCTACAGACATTTCTGAAAAAGATGAAAATAAATATAAGTTCAAAGTAGAAGCTGCACTACATGATGTGGGAAGTATCCGGTATAATCATGGACCGAATGATGCTGCTTATTCTGTAAATACCAATCTAAACCCTCCGTTTGATTCTTTAACATTAAGCAGGTTCAAAAATGTATCTAACTTTAATGATCTTGATACGGCTTTGAAAGATGCGGGTATCAGCATCCAGCAATCTTCTACCGCACATGGTACATTTAATATGTCCTTACCAACTTCTTTGAGTGGCTCAGTTGATTATCATGTTGTATCTGGCCTGTATATTAATTTAGGAGGCGCTGTTTCATTAAATAACAATAGTTCAACCCTGTACAAAACACATATAGCTAATTATATTGTGCTTACACCGAGATTTGAAGGAAAACATTTTGGTATAAGCGTTCCCATTTCTGATGGAAGTATTGCAGGGTTTAACGCCGGGTTATCTTTAAGAGCTGGGCCAATATTTATAGGCTCGGGTTCCATCGTTTCTACTTTATTGAGAGGTGATGCTCAAGAGGCTGATTTTCATTTTGGTATTATTGTTAACGGATTACACAAAAAACCAAGAGTAAGAAAGGAAAAAGAACAACCATTAACGCCTTCGGCCGCTATTGTTCCAATTGATACACTGGCCACAAAACCTGTTGCGAAAGGCATAGATACTGATAACGATGGTATCGTTGATAGTCTTGATAAATGCCCGACAATACCCGGACTTGCAAAATACAATGGCTGCCCAATTCCTGACAGTGATAGCGATGGTGTAAATGATGAAGCAGATAAATGTCCTACGATACCAGGACTTGCTAAATACAATGGTTGTCCAATTCCTGATAGTGATAGTGATGGTGTGAATGACGAAGTAGATAAATGCCCTACAATACCCGGACTCCCAAAATACAATGGCTGCCCAATTCCTGATAGTGATAGCGATGGGGTGAATGATGAAGTAGATAAATGTCCTACGATACGCGGGCTTGCGAAATACAATGGCTGTCCAATTCCTGATAGCGATAGTGACGGTGTGAATGATGAAGCGGATAAATGCCCTACACTTGCCGGTCCTGCATCAAACAATGGATGTCCTGTAATAAAAACATCGGTCGTTCAAAAAATAAATATTGCAGCAAAGGGATTACAGTTTCAAAAAGGTAAATCCATCATACTAAAAACATCTTTTGCAAAATTGAATACTGTCGTTCAAATATTAAAAGCAAATCCTTCCCTGAATATTGATATTGCGGGGTACACAGATAATTCCGGCGACTCGATCAAAAACAAAAAGCTTTCAACCGACAGGGCAATTGCAACAAAAGCCTATTTTGTAAAGAAAGGGATAGCTGAAAATAGAATTAGCACAGAAGGTTATGGCGACCAGGATCCAATAGCTCCAAATGCCACACCACAAGGAAGAGCCAAAAACAGAAGGGTTGTATTTACTTTAAAGAATTATTAAGATCAATATTTTATGAAATATCCCATTACAAAAACATCGGTCGTTTGTACAATCTTGAGCTTAGGTATAATGCTAAGCGCTTGTAAGAAGCCGAATAAGGTTGTACAATCAAACGTGCCGTTAAACATACCGGCAATTTCTTTTGTTATACCTTTTGGCCAGACCAGTAACGATACAACGATTACAATTTACTATAATGTAGACAGTGTTATCAGAGCCGCTAACCCATCTTTTAATTCTTCTAATATCAAATCGGTAGTGGCTGCTTCTGTAACGCTGTCTTCATCGAATGCTGATAACCTGGATAATTTTGGCAATTTCAGCTCCTTTTATATTCAGATGATATCGGGTGAAAATCCAACGCCTGTAACTTTTGCACAAGTGACTGATAACCCCAGCGCATACGCGCTATCATTAGATGTTCCTACAAATGACAGCCTGCAATTAAAAAATTATTTTTATACCAACTCCTTTACATTTACGATCAGGGACACTGTTTCATTTCCAACATTTATTGATCTTAATACAACCGCAACTATTAAATTCTTTGCGGTAGCAGGCCCTAATTAGGATATTATTTTACTACGCTTTTTTTATTCACAGGCTTTTTGTTTACTTTTTCCTTTTCGCCATACAAAACCTGGCAATTATTACAAAAGAAAGTGCGCCTGTGAGTCAGGCCTATATGTTCTCTTATTAATTTAATATTACAACGCGGGCATATTGATTTACTATACGCTAACCAATGCTTTCTTAATTCAAAAGCTTTCTTCCATTGTAAGAAATCGAAACTATAATCCCGTGCCTCTGTTACGATCTCTTTGATCTTCTTTGCAGGTATACTACCAACAATACTTTTAGGGTGCACTTTGGTAATAAATAATACTTCTGTTTTTATGATATTGCCAACGCCGGCAAAAATATCCTGATTCAATAAAGCATCGCAGATCAATGCATTGGGAATATTTTTTAATTTTTCAATAGCTTTTGCAGCATCCCAGGTATCGTTCAGTACATCGGCAGACCAATCATATACCTTATCGATATCGCCTTCGATTATTTTGACAGAGCAGGTATAAAAATAGAGGTCGCCACTTTTAAATTTCAGGTGTAACCGCAAAGCTTTATCGGGCTTTGTTTGCTCGTTGATACTATAAGAGCCAAACATCAGTAAATGTATTTTGATGGTAATTGATGGGAGGCATATTAATGTATGTTTACCCCAGCTTTTAAAAGCTGTTACCTTTTTACCGGCCAGCATTGACATATCGATCTTTGCATTGCCGGTAGCTGCCATTATTTTTTCTCCTTCAAATATCTGCACAGCTTCTTTTAATATAACTATTGACGGGCCTTCAGGCATATTGCTATTTTAATACCGTATAACAAAGCACAGACCAATAATATTGGTTTTGTTTTTGATAGATCATCTCAAATAAAATGATGCATATGAAATGGCATATCGGTTGTTCGGGATTTAGTTATAAAGAATGGAAGGGAGTTTTTTATCCTGATAAATTAGCGCAAAGCAAGTGGCTGGCTTACTATTGTGAACATTTTAATACGCTGGAATTAAATAATACTTTCTACCGATTTCCTCTGCTAAAAACAATGAAGGATTGGCATAATAAAACGCCTGAAAATTTTTCTTTCGCCGTTAAAGCACCACGTATCATTACACATTACAAACAGCTTGTAGATACACAAGATCTGATAAAAGAGTTCTATGCCGTATGTAAAGAAGGGCTCAACAATAAACTTGGGCCTGTATTATTTCAATTTCCGCCACGGTTTTTATATACACCTGAAAACTTGCAAAAGATCCTGATCAGCCTGGACAGCGCTTTTATAAACGTGGTTGAATTTCGGCACAGTAGCTGGTGGTGTGAGGAAGTTTATACACAGCTTGCAAAGAAAAATATAATTTTTTGTGGTGTTAATCACCCCAGCCTACCTAATGATGTGGTCATTAATAATTCAATTGTTTATTATCGCTTACACGGCGCACCAAAATTATTTCTGTCGGAATACAATGAAGAAACATTAGAAACGATCGCTAATAAAATATTTGACAATAACCGGATAAAAAATGTTTATTGCTATTTTAATAATACCATGACAGTGTCTGCCATAAAAAATGCACAATGGCTACAACAATATTCCATGATGAACAAAGTATATTAAGATACTTTTTTTGATTTAGAAGAAAGGCTTGCTTTTAGCTGATCCATTAGATCTTTTGTTTTACTTGGATTAGCTTTCATTTGCACAACTGGTGCCTTTGCTTTGCCTTTTGCTTTGGCCCTTATCAGTTTTAATAACTGGCCGGAGTACTCATCTTTGTATTTAGCAATATTAAATTTTCCCGATAATTGATTGATGAGAGAAACAGCCATTTTTAATTCATTGGCTTTTATCGTTGCTTTCTCAGGCAATCCCAACCCTTTGGTATCAAGGATCTCTTCAGCAAACCGTACCCTGTTCAAGATGATAACATTTTTAGAAGCCCTAAGTATTGCCAAACTTTCTTTGCTACGCATTACAAAAGTTGCGATCCCTACTTTACCGGTTTTTTCTAAGGCTTCGCGTAACAAGGCGTAGGCACGTACACCAGATCTTTCCGGAACAAGGTAATAAGGCATTTCATAATAAACGCTGTCGATTTCTTCAGCTGATACAAAATCGTTGATCTCGATCACTTTAGATTTTACTGCACTCACGCTTTCAAAATCTTTGTCTGTAAGCACAACATATTTATCATTGATAAAATACCCTTTAACGATATTGTTCCAATCAACTTCTTTACCCGTTTTCTCATTTACACGTTTGAACTTGATATTGGACAGGTCTTTTTTATCGAGCATATCAAGATCGAGGGAGCTGTTTTTGGTAGCGCTAAATAGCTTTACAGGAACGTTAACCAAACCAAAGCCAATTGTGCCAGTCCATAATGATTTCATATTGGTGCTTTTTTGTACTGATTATACCAACAAAAATCGGGCACAAATTGCGCCCGATCTATACTATTAAAATTTTACTATGGTTTATCGGCTGTTACATCCTGCGCCAATGTTGCATCATCTGGTGTTTTAGCCAGGTCTCTATCGAAAGAATACAAAGCAGAATGTTCATTCCCGGCAACTTTTATCTTATCCAATAATTCTATCGCCAATGTTTCTTCTTCAGTTTGTTCTTTTACGAACCATTGCATAAAATTCCAGGTTGCCCAATCTTCTTCTGTCAGGCTAAGCTTTACTACTTTATAAACAGAGGCCGTATTATCAACTTCCTGTTTAAACACATTCTCAAAACATTCCTGCAAATTTTTAGGATCTTCAATAGGATCAGGAATAGCCGTAACCTTAACCTTACCGCCTCTTTTTAAAATATATTCCAGGATCTTCATCATATGGTTACGTTCTTCCTGCGCATGCCTGAAAAGGAAATTAGAAACGCCACCAAAAGCCTGGCTATCAGCCCATGCGCCCAATGATAAATAAATCTGTGCAGCATGAGCCTCTTTGGTCATTTGTGCATTTAATGCAGCTTCAATTGTTTTTGAAAGTCTGTTTGTGTTCATGTGTTGTCGGTTATATCAATGAATGTAAGTATTATTTTTTATTTGCGGGATGACTATGCATATGCCTTGTTAAATTTATTCCGTAGGTATAATTGGTAGCCATTATCACATCGTTACAATCAAAGTGTTTTATTACACCATTTTCTGTCAGTGCCACTACCCAACAAGTATTTTGGTGCATACCGTAATCTATTAAAAATATAGCTTGTCCTGTACCCAATGGCGTATCCACAAGAATGGCAGGATCTAATTGATGGATCATACAATAATTTTTGTTCTATCTTATTGTAAGTCAAAACTGTGCCAGTTTTTCCACACTATTCTTATTTATGGATTTTAGGTAGATCGCCGGCAAAAATCCTTGTCCTAAATCATTCCCGAATTATCACTCACTTCGTGGAATTTTTTACTAAAAGAGGTACTTATTTTTTGGATTTATTATTCTTATTTTCTGGCATGGCTATTGGGAACTATTTATTGTAATCATAATTCAAATAACAATTAAAAATTAAAACGATGCCTACTAAAATGCATAACGATTTAGCTCGTCAGAATGACGACACAAAAAATCGCCAATCAACTCAAGGAAATCAATCTAAAACCAAAGGTCAATCAACTCAGGCTACGAGCAAAACAGCTCATAGATCTACTACGAAAGACGAGGATGTAGATAACAACAATTCTTCGAGAAGTTCAAGAAAGTAAGTAAAAAAATAAATTTAAGGCAAGGAGAATAGAAATATTCTCCTTGTTTTTTAATACCTTAATAACATGAGCCTTGTAAAATACAAACAGAAAAGAAGTTTCGCTAAAACACCTGAGCCTAAAGGCGGAAGATCCAGCTATAACCAGCTTCGTTTTGTTATTCAAAAACATGCGGCATCACATTTACATTACGATTTTAGGTTAGAGATGGATGGCGTGCTAAAAAGTTGGGCTGTGCCCAAGGGACCTTCAACTGACCCAACTGTAAAGCGTTTAGCAATGATGGTAGAGGACCACCCTTTTGATTACAGGAATTTCGAAGGTATTATTCCAAAAGGAAATTATGGCGGCGGAACTGTTATTATTTGGGATAAAGGAACTTATGAGCCCGATGATAATTTAAGCACCGATAAAAAAACTGCTGAAAAAGATCTGCTTAAACAATTAAAAGCTGGTATGCTAAAATTTACATTACACGGAAAAAAATTAAAAGGGTCATATGCTTTGGTTAAGACTAACGGCCGCGGAGAAAATTCCTGGCTGTTAATTAAGCATCGCGACAAATACGCATCTGAAAAAGATATTACAACGAAAGAAAAATCTGTTGTCTCTAATAAAACATTAAAACAAATTGCTGCAGCTCCTGAAAATATCTATGGGCAACAACAATCATCGAAAGAAAAAGCTGCAGTAAAAAAAAAGTCCGCCCCAAAGGAAAATAAAGAAATAGGTATTTATTTAAACAAGACTAAAAAAACGGCCTTTCCTAAAAAAATAACACCTATGTTAGCCACATTGGTCGATGCTCCTTTTGATGAGGATGGCTGGTTATATGAAGTGAAATGGGATGGATACAGAACTGTGGCATTTATTAATAAAGATAAAGTTGAGCTTAAATCAAGAAATGATAAATCATTTAATAAAAAATTTTACCCCATATATGATGCTGTAAAGCGATTAGGTTTTGATGCCGTATTGGATGGAGAGATCGTGGTATTGGACGATAAAGGAAAGTCAGATTTCGGCGATCTGCAAAACTGGCGCAGCGAAGCTGATGGTGAATTATTTTATTATGTGTTTGATATCCTCTGGTTAAATGGCAAAGACCTTACGAAATTAACATTAGCAGAACGAAGAGCTATTTTAAAAGACACGATCCGAAATGAAGGCGCTATAAGAGTAAGTGAAAATTTTAAAGAAAAAGGAACTGTCTTTTTTGAAATGGCGAAAAAGCTGGGCCTTGAGGGAATCATGGCGAAAAAATCGGATAGTCTATACCATGAAGGAGTAAGATCGGATGACTGGCTAAAAATAAAATCAAATAAAGGCCAGGAAGTAATTATTGGAGGCTTTACAAAAAATGATGATTCGTCGAAATTATTCAGTGCTTTATTGGTAGGTGTTTTTGACAAAGGGAAATTACAGTATACAGGAAAGATCGGGACAGGATTTAATGAGGCTACGCAGGCAGCAATGATGAAACAATTTAAGCCATTGATCACTACAAAAATCCCTTTTGTTGAAACGCCGGATATCAATAAGCCATCGAGGTTCAGGCCTGATCCTCCACATGCAACAGTTAGCTGGCTGAAGCCAAAATTGATTTGCGAAGTAAGCTTTACTGAAATGACAACTGATGGGGTAATACGCCACCCTTCTTTTAAAGGGATGCGGATCGATAAAAAAGCTGCTGCAGTTATTCGGGAAAAAGAAATGCCAACAACCAAAATAATTAAAGAAGAAAAAATGATAGCCAATAAAAAAATAATCGTTCCTGCAGGAAAAACTTCCCGCAAAACATTGTTAAACCCTACAGATGAAACTCAGGTAAGAGATATCAATGGTCATGAATTAAAATTCACTAATCTCAGTAAAATATATTGGCCTAAAGAAAAGCTGACAAAGCGGGACATGATAAATTATTACTACCAGGCTGCTCCTTATATTTTACCTTATTTAAAAGACAGGCCACAATCCCTTAACCGTTTTCCAAATGGCATTACGGGAGAAAGCTTTTATCAAAAAGATGTAACCGGCAAAGTGCCGGATTGGGTAAAAACATTTTTGTACCATAGTCAGGCTGATGATAAAGACAGGCATTATTTAGTTGGCACAGATGAGGCAAGTTTACTGTACATGACTTCTTTAGGCTGTATTGAATTAAATCCATGGAGCAGCCGCATTCAATCTCCCGATAAACCTGATTGGTGTATCATCGACCTTGACCCAGATGAAAATAATTTTAACCAGGTTATTGAAACGGCGCTCGTAACAAAAAGTATTTTAGATAGCATGAAGATTGACTCTTATTGCAAAACGAGCGGCTCTACCGGCATACACATTTATATTCCTTTAGGAGCAAAATATTCCTATGAACAATCAAAAGAATTTGCACGCGTGATCGTACGATTGGTTCATGAGCAATTGCCTAAATTTACAAGTATCGAAAGAGTAAAATCAAACAGAAAAGGAAAAATATATTTAGATTTTTTACAGAACAGGCCACAGGCAACTATTGCCGCTCCTTATTCTTTACGCCCAAAACCCGGCGCTACTGTGTCGATGCCTTTACATTGGGAAGAAGTGAAGAAAGGATTGAAGATGACAGACTTTACCATCACCAATGCAATAGACAGATTAAAAAACGAAAGGGATATTTTTAAACCGGTAATGGGTAAAGGCATAAATTTGGAAAAGATCGTTAAAGACTTTTAATACCATATGGATAAAAAAATTTCATTTAAAGGAATTGTAGAAATATTTAAAAATGCCTTTAAAGGATTCAGCGATAACAAGATCACCAAGCTAAGCGGTTCGCTTGCTTATTCTGTTATCTTTTCTTTAGGACCTTTATTTATTGTCATTATTTCTTTGTGTAGTTTATTTTTAGGCCGGGATGCCATTGAAGGAAAAATATATTCATCCTTGGCAAGTTTTGTAGGATCAGATACAGCTGTGCAACTACAGGATATCATTAAAAATGCGAACTTAAGCGGTAAAAGTGAAATAGCTATTACGATCGGTATTATTTCTCTACTGATCGGCGCTACCAGCATATTTGGTGAGATACAGGATTCTATTAATACCATTTGGGGTGTAAGATCAAAACCGAAAAAAGGTTGGGTAAAATTTTTAGAAAACCGTTTTCTCTCTTTTTCAATTATCGTTGCTTTGGGGTTTTTATTGTTAGTTTCTTTAGGTGTCAACTCTATTATAGATGTCTTCAGTGCTCAGTTGAAAGCACATTTCCCCGATATTGCTTTTGTTGTTGTCTATACTATTAATGTTGCCATAACTTTTATTGTTACGACTTCCATATTTGCAGTAATATTTAAAGTTTTGCCTGATGCCATCATTCATTGGAAGGATGTTTTTGCAGGCGCATTGGCCACTACTTTATTTTTTATGCTGGGTAAATTTGCCATTTCATTTTATATTCGAAAAGGCCATGTAGGAAGCACTTATGGAGCTGCAGGCTCGTTGATCGTTATATTACTGTGGGTATATTATTCTTCTATCATTTTATATTTTGGCGCAGAGCTTACAAAAGCATACGCTGTTAAATATGGATCAGCCATCCATCCTAATGAATATGCCGTTACAACTAAACTGGTGGAGGTAGAAAATAATACAGCCACTAATAAATAATTACTAGTGGCTGTGTACAATCAAATTACTTTATCTTATCTGATCACAATTATTTTATAAGAAGACGTTTGGGTTTTAAGATAATAAACACCTGAAGGAGACTTACTCATATCAATCGCCTGTTCACCACTATACAAAACTAATTTTTTAACCATGCCTCCCTGATCATCAAAAATAGTAGCCCTTGTATTATTTAATGATGAGCTAGTGATATTTATATTTAATGTATTGGTTACAGGATTATTAAATACAATGGATTTATCTACCGTCGTTGTTGGACCTCCAGGTTGCGACGTAGTAGTAACTACATTTTCTATCACTGTTGATGCAGTATTAGTTATGATCGGTGCATTGTAATCAAAATAAATAGCCGCGTAATTATTAATGGTTGTGCCAACTGTTACTGTTGAAACCGGTTTTACACTAAAGCTAACAAACCCATTACTACCAACGGAATTAATAGTATTATCCGGAAGTAACACATTTAAAAATTCAAATACGATCACGTTTCCTTTCAATGTTACTTTACAAGGTTTAGAAGAATTGATTATTTGTAAACTAGTAGCCTGTAGTAAATTACTAAGTGTATCTGTTACTACTATATTGAAAGCTGTATCATTTCCTGTGTTTTGAAAACGAATGGTATAGTTGATCGCTTTCCCGTTTGCTACGTCTTGTGGTGTAAGTATTGGTGTAGCTTCCTTATCATTTGGATCGTATGAACTACTTATTAAATTTTCGATACTATCTGCAGCTTTAGCACTTCCTCCTGCAATACCGACTTTCGTAACAACTGTATCTCCTATTATTGCAGATACTTTTACCGTAAAATAAGCAGTAAAACTATTTTGTTGTCCTGGTACAAAAGTTCCTGCCGCCAAGCTCAGGCTATCGCCATTATTAATAACTGATGGGTTAGAGCTTGAATCATATACCAGCGTTTGATCATCGTAATTCAATACAATAACAGGAGACAATGTAGTTGTACCAACGTTAGCATAATTTACCGGGCAGACAAATTGAAAGCCGGGCCTTGCATGGTTAGGGTAAGACATTAATTTCACAGTAAGACTATCAACTGAAGCCGTAGGCTGAAGTGCATAATCCTGTGTTGTCAATGTATCATAACTTGTAAAATTATAAGTTACTGAAGCAGGCACAGCTTTATAATAAAGCGGTTCCTTAACTGATAAGGTATAGCTAGCGATATTACCTGTTGCAGCTATTTGATAATATCCATTTTCGTTCGTAAATGTATAGGTAGTATCGGATGATTCTAATTCTACGTATGGCCTATCTAATTCGCCTGCATCTTGCACTCCATTACTATTGTTATCGTAAAATGCATGTCCTGTTATTACAGGAAAAGCCTGGCACTGATTTACATTATTGGTAGGGTTACATAAAGGATAAGGGTTTTGATTGGAAAAATAATTAACCGGCGTATTAGTAGAATCAAATCCTTGTATCATTATAAAATTTCCGGCATTAGGAATACATTGTATTTTATCAATGTCCATGGAAATATTAGATAGTGACATCGGTAGAATGGGAAGACAATAAATATTATTTTTTTCACAATTCAGATCTTCTAAAGAAGATGGCAAAGCTGGCAAGCTTGTTAGCAGATTATTAGAACATTGCAATGATTGAAGTGAATTTGGCAATGCAGGTAAACTCGTTAATTGATCATACATACAATCAAGCGTGGTAAGCGAAGTAGGTAATGCAGGCAGGGTGGTTAGTGCATTGGTCAAACAATATAACATTTTTATTGAATTGGGTAATGTTGGCAAGCTTGTTAACTGATTAGCTTCACAGTCAAGATATTGCAATGAATTTGGCAATGTTGGCAAATTGGTAATTTGGTTTACTCCACAATACAAGGTATTTAAAGATGCAGGTAATGATGACAAACTAGTTAATTGATTGTAATCACATTCAAGGAATATTAGTGACCCAGGTAATGTGCCTAAACTCGGAATTGCATTAGTTGAACAATTTAAAAAAGTTAATGATGATGGCAACGATGGCATAGTACCGATCAAGTTAAACGAACAGTCAAGATAACCAAGAGAAGCCGGTAAAGCCGGAAGACCAGTAAATTTATTATTGTTACAAAGTAAAGTATCTAATAAAGTCGGCAGAGTCGGTATACTTCCTGAAAGGCTGGCCTGAGAGCAATCAAGATAAGTTAATGATGACGGCAAACTAGTCACAGTTCCTGAAAAATAAGTTTGAGAAGAATTAAAATGAGTAATTGAACCAGGTAAAACCGGGAAACTCCCACTAAATCTATTTTCAGAACAATCAACAAACTGTAAAGTGTTGGGTAAAGCAGGCAAGCTGTTGATCCAATAATTTTGATGGCAATCAAAATACGTTAAAGCAGTAGGTAACGCTGGCAGATTGTTGAGCGCATTCATTGAGCAATCAAGATACGTTAAGGAATTAGGCAAGTTGGCTAGAGTATCAAGCCGATCTTCAGAACAATCAAGGTATGTTAATGAACCAGGCAAAGTTGGCAGACTTACTATTTGATTTTGCGAGCAATCTAAATAAGTTAAAGATGTAAAATATTGGATCCCTGTAAAATCGACAATTCTTAATCCGCCAACTTCCAGTGTTGTTTCATTTACAATAGCGCTGGATGTTGTATCCAACATATTAGCCCCATTAAAACTTGAGGGATATTTGGTTTGTAAAAAAGCCCTGAAATTATTATCGGGGATACTTACGTATTGGGCGGTAACAAAGTTGGAAATAAAAACAAGGATGATTAATAAGGGTAGAAGTTTTTTCATACAACCAGTTTAATTTTAGTTAAAGGATAATAAAAATACTATTTTATCGCAAAGCAAAATTACCGCAATCGTTAAGGCCTCATTGTAGTAGTAAGCTTATTAATAGGATATACCCTAAATTTAGTCAAAAGGTTGGGCTAAGTGGTTGCATAAATGAAATATTTATGTAATACTTTATTAATCAGCGTTTTACATAAATAATAACAATAAAAAACTGAGGGGACTATTTTACTGTTGTTATACTTAGATCGACAGTTAAATTATCTGACAGGGTACTTGACCCTCCCACTTCAAAATCTCTTCGGTTAATACTGAATGATCCTTTGAATAGATAGCCATCATTATTTGGCGTAGCAGTAAATGGAAATGAGATATCCTTTGTATGGCCCTTGATAGTAATTTTTCCGAAAATAGTTAATTGGCCAGATGCAGACTTAGTGATCTTAGTAGAAACAAATTCAATGCGGGGATATTTTTTTACATTAAAATACGATTCTTCCCGCAGATGATTATCCCTTGTACCGTTACCTGTATTGATCGTATTGGCATCAATGCTCACCGCAAATTTTGCATTTTCAGGATGGTCCTTATCAAAGCTGATATCTCCCTGTAAGCCGGCAAATGAACCGCCGACACTTAACCCGAAATTTTTTATTTCAAATTTTACTGAAGACGATTTATCAACAGGCTTGTACTGAGCTATCACCAGATGTGTGATCAACATGGCCGATAGCAATAAGGTATATCTTTTCATACTTAATAATACGTGGTCTGACGGTTTGTGGTTGCCTGATTATTTTAAAAATCCTTTACAAATTTACGCACGTTTGTGCTTCCAGCGTTTATGAGACCATAACCATATCTCCGGCTGCTGCCTGATATCCTCTTCTAGCTTTCTGATATACATTTCAGATACTTCATCTTCATCTACTTTTTCCGGACTCTCGATCAATATCTCTGATATCATTTCATAATAGCCACGCTTTACTTTTCTCATACTTGTAAATACAACAGGCAATTTCATTTTTTTAGAAATGACTTCCACCCCTTTAAATACGGGCGTATCCTGGTTCAAAAAAGTTGTCCAATAAGCATGATCTGGATGAGGCGTTTGATCAGACAGAAAAGCTGTTACATTTAACCCGTTTTTATGCACGGTCATCTCTCTGTAAGTATCCTTCATCGCAATCAGCTTTGAGCCATTGCGCATACGTATCTTTTGCATGAGCGCATCAAAATACGTATTGCTCAGCGGATGATAAATTACAAAAAGCTGTTGTTCTGTCTGTGCGTTAAATGAATTACATGCCCATTCCCAATTACCAAAATGCCCCATGACCAGGATCACACTTTTTTTCTCCCTGGCAAATTGGGCATATACTGCAGAAGCCTCAGGAGTAAGTTTACAACGTTTAATTATTTCCGCCTTACCAACTGTCAGCATCTTAATGGTCTCAATAACAAAATCGCAAAAGTGCCGATAAAAATCTTTTTGAATAGCTTTGATCTCTTTATCCGTTTTTTCAGGGAAAGAGTTACGCAAATTTTGCTCTATCACTTTCTTACGATAGCTAAAAACATAATAGAGATTGAAATATAAAAAATCAGAAAACAAATAAAGAAAAGCAAAAGGCAGTATAGACACCAAATAAATAATTGGGACAATGAGGTAGTAAGCCAATGCATAAAAAATTGCAAAGGGTTTTATATCCTTGTATGATAAACGGCTACTTCCCATCAATAATTTAATTATTTCAGTACACGGTCAAATTGAACAATAACTATACCAAGTGGTACCCTTATCGTAAAAAGACCGCTATACAAAAAGAAAGGTTATATCATCAGACGAATGAGGCTGCCGGATATTTTAAATATTATTCAAATAAAAAGAGGTTTTTGTTGCAGAATAAATAATATGACAGAATTTTTACTGGAAATTAGCAGTTAACATCTGGAGTGACTATTTGTGGTATCACGCTAACTATCATTACTAAGTCTTAATTTAAAGCACTCCTTGTGCACATTTTTTTGTATTTTACTGAAAGATGTCTTATCGCACTACTATACAAAATAACGTATATGTTTTTACTGACCTGAAAACATTATTAGCCAAAGCTTCTCCTTTGCGTAGCGGCGATGTGTTGGCAGGGCTTGCGGCTGAAAGCTATGAAGAACGAATTGCAGCACAAATAGTATTAGCGGATGTTCCTTTAAAGAATTTCCTCAGCGAGACAGTTATTCCTTATGAAGAAGATGAGGTAACAAGATTGATCATTGATGAGCATGATGCTGATTCATTTTTATCGATCGGGCATTTTACCGTTGGTGAATTAAGAGACTGGTTATTAAGCGATACTGCTGATACTATTACCTTACAAAAATTAGCAAAAGGTTTTACGCCGGAAATGATCGCAGCGGTTTCTAAATTGATGCGCAACCAGGACCTGATCGCTGTTGCACAAAAATGTGAAATAATTACGCGCTTCAGAAATACGATCGGTTTAAAAGGCAGGCTGTCAACGCGCTTACAGCCCAATCATCCGACAGACGATATAAAAGGTATTGCAGCAAGTATGATCGATGGATTATTGTATGGCAGCGGCGATGCCGTGATCGGCATTAATCCTGCAACTGATAGCCCGGCATCTGTTGTATCCTTATTAAATATGATCGATGGATTGAGAACTAAATATGATATACCAACACAAAGCTGTGTGTTATGCCATGTCACCACTGTTTTACAAATTATTCAACAGGCTCCTGTTGACCTGGTTTTTCAATCGATCGCAGGAACGGAGAAGACAAATAAAAGCTTCGGTATCAATTTGTCCATTTTGCAAGAAGCGTATGATGCGGCTTTATCATTGCAACGAGGAACTGTTGGCAACAATATAATGTATTTTGAAACCGGGCAAGGCTCTTCTTTATCCGCCAATGCGCATCATAACGTTGACCAACAAACGCTGGAAGCAAGAGCATACGCTGTTGCCAGAAAATTTAATCCGATGTTGGTAAATACTGTTGTTGGATTTATTGGCCCGGAATATTTATTTGATGGCAAACAAATTATACGAGCCGCTTTGGAAGATCATTTTTGCGGAAAATTATTAGGTCTGCCAATGGGTGTGGATGTTTGTTATACCAATCATGCAGAAGCTGATCAGGATGATATGGATAATTTATTGACCTTGCTCGGCGTAGCCGGCTGCAACTTTATTATGGGCGTACCGGGCGCTGATGATATCATGCTAAATTATCAATCAACCTCATTTCATGATGCCTTGTATGTTAGAAAAGTTTTAAACAAAAAACCATCACCTGAATTTGAGGCCTGGTTATTTAAACAGCGTATTATGGATGAGCATGGCAATCAGTTGCCTATTCAATCATCACATTTATTATTACAATAAGTATGTCTTCCAATATTTCTAAAAATATTATTCAACCGGATGCCTGGCATTCTTTAAAAGCATTTACTGCTGCAAGGATCGCTTTGGGCAAAACCGGTACGGCTATTCCTTTAAAAGAAGTGCTTGAATTCAAATTAGCGTTTGCACATGCCCGTGATGCTGTTTATTCTTTACTAGATAATAAATTATTGTTAGCGGGATTGGAAGCTTTTAATACTCCTGTTCATCTTTTGCAAAGCAAGGCTGTTAACAGAACTACTTATTTACAAAGACCGGATCTTGGCAGGCAATTAAATGATGATTCAAAAAACATATTACAAAACAGCAGCCATGACCAATATGATATCTCGATCATATTAGCAGATGGCTTATCTGCGGAAGCAGTAAACAAAAATGCGTTCCCATTATTGCAGCAATTGATCCCTGCATTACAACAGTACAGTATTGCGCCCATCGTATTGGTACAAAATGCAAGAGTGGCGATCAGCGATGAAGTAGGTTCACTACTACGATCAAAAATATCGCTCATTTTAATTGGAGAAAGGCCGGGGCTTTCATCGCCTGATAGTTTGGGTGCTTATTTAACTTTTAGCCCGACAATAGGATTAACAGATGAAAGCAGGAACTGTGTTTCCAATATTCGCCCTGAAGGCTTGCCATATAATTTTGCTGCAGAAAAAATTCTTTACCTTATTCAGGAATCTTTTCGATTACAATTATCAGGCGTACATTTAAAAGACAATGCAGGGCTGATATCTTGAATAATGCTGTCATCCTGAGCAAAGCGGATCTGCCTGGCTTTGTACTAATGTTCAATATTTGTTCCTTGGTTTGGCAGATTCCTCCTTCGTCGGAATGACAACAAACTAAAAATAAACCTCGTAATATGAAAACTTTAGGTGGGCATAATTATTTTGTATACATAGTTACTAATAAAAACAAAACGGTATTGTACACAGGTGTAACAAATGATTTATACCGAAGGATAGAACAGCATAAAGAAAATGCTATTCCATTCAGACATCCTTCCTTTGCAGGAAAATACAATGCCTATTTTCTCTTACATTTTGAAAGATTTGAAACCATAGAATTTGCAATAATGAGAGAAAAAGAAATCAAAGGTTGGCGGCGAAGCAAAAAAGAAGCATTAATAAACTCGATAAACCCTGGCTGGAATTTTTTGCATGATAAAATATAGCTGTCATCCTGAGCAAAGCGAAGGATCTGCCTGGCTTTTGTATTGATGTTCAATATTTGTTCCTTGTTTGGTTGATTCCTCCTTCGTCGGAATGACAATAAAAAGCCTCATATTTCCATGAGGCTTTTTATTTACTATGTCGAAATATATTTTATGCCAAACTTTTAGAGCCAGCTTGTTGTGCAATTGCTTTGCCCGGTGCTATAACAATTGATTGTCCTGCTATGATAAATGTATGACTGGTTTTATTGGCCACATCTGCAATAATATCAACCTTATCTTGCCCGATCGTTACTTTGAACCTGTCGCCTTTATAGATCATATTAAACTGAAGGCTGTTCCATTTTTTATATAATCTTGGATTGATCACTACGTTTTTTGCAGTAGACTGAACACCCCCAAAACCAAACACAGCTGTCATCCATGCACCACCGTTAGCAGCGGGATGCGAACCGCCCATGAAAATAGTCCCTACATATACTTTATACTTTGCTTCGATATCGATCTTAGCTGTCCGCATAAAGTAATCATAAGCAAAATCTATATTGCCAAACTCAGTCGCCACCATTGCATAGGCACAAGCGCTTAAGCTTGAGCCATGTTCTGTGCGAGGCTCGTAATATTCCCAGTTTGCTTTTTTAATATCTTTTGAATAACGATCCTTGAACATGTTCAACATCATTACCACATCAGCCTGTTTGATAATTTTTGTAGGCACAGCTAAACCCTGACCAGCACCCAGGTATTCATTCGGATGGATCATCTGTGCTTTCAATTCTTTAATAGTTGTTTCTCTTAATTTAAAGTACGCATCAAATTGTTCGATAACACCATCTTTATTTGGCTGAGGAACGTATAATAGTTTTTCTGCTTCAACGAATAATGGCAATTCATTTTCGATATTGATCTTTTTCACCAATGTGGTAAATGCTGCAGGATATTTCTCTTTTAAATAAGCAACTGTTGCATTCGCAATCTCAAACGTAGCTTTTGTAACCATGTTTGTGAAAGCATTATTGTTAACGCGCTCATGGTATTCATCTGGCCCGATCACATCCAATATCTCATACCTGTTCTTGGTCTTTTGGAAATAAGCATAAGAGAAATAGAAACGCGCACATTCTAAAATAACTTCAGCACCTCCTTCTAATAATAAAGAATCATCGCCGGTCAATTTAAAATATTCCCACATCGCAATGGCAACATCTCCGCTGATATGTACTTGTTTATCTCTGAAATGTGTACGTAGGTCTCTTCCTGTATTTGGATCGCCGATATTGAAATAGGTACATGCATCATCGCCATCATCCTGACTTTCCCATGCATAAAATGCACCATCAAATCCGATGCTTTCTGTTTTGGCTTTTCTGCGAGCGCCATCCAATGTTTTAATTCTGTACCGCATTAGTTCCACTGCTTTTTCAGGGTACGTGTACAGGAAGAATGGGAACATGAACATTTCTGTATCCCAGAAAATAGCTCCTTTATAAACCTGCCCGGATAATGCTCTTGCAGGAATAGAATTAGCACTGCCGTTTACCGGAGCAACTATCAATAATTGAAATATGCTATAGCGTAAAGCCTGTTGCGCTTCATCATCGCCGTCAATTTTTACATCACAGTATTCCCATTTTTTCGTCCATTCTGCAGTATGACTGTTTAGGCATTTTTCGTAACCAGCATTTTTAGCATCGGTTACTGCTTTAACAGCAGCTTCCGTTACTGAAGTAACATGGTCGTTTTCTGTAAATACTGCAAAGTATTTATAGAAGGTATATGTCTTACCTACTTCCGTGTCTAATTCGATCACGGTTAGGTTCCTGTTATCTTTTACTTCATGTATTGCTTTACCAAAAGATACATCAACCGCTTCGGCTACTGCTACTTTTTTTCCTAATTCGTTGGTAACAGCGTGTACTAATAAAGCGCCTTCATTCTGTTCTAATTGGAGATTCACTAAATGCTTACCATTCAGATCCCAGATATTACAATCGATACCTGTGTGGATCGTTACTTTAGCAGCTTTATCAGTAGTCAGACTATACTTGATAACACCTAAGTTTGGTTTATCAGCACTTAAGAATCTTGTAGAATTTACCGTTACTATTTTTCCGTTTGCTTCATAAGTAGTTTCGCGGTTAAACAATGCATTTTCTAAATGTAATACCTGCTCGTGTTTTTTTACAGTTGATGTTAATGCAGAAATGACATGTCCATCCAATGTGATCTTAGTGTATCCTCCGTTAGGAGCATTCACCGGCTCACGCCATGAATCACCTACGCGGTCAAAAATACCAGCAATGGTTATCCCAACTAATTCATCAGGACCAAATTCATCAAAGGTTCCGCGGTAGCCCATGTAGCCATTTGCGATCTGGTAAACATTACCCATACGCATGATACTTTCTTTCTCATTTACGAATGTATCAGTACTTACTTTCCAAAGATTCTTACTCATATAATTATGCTTCTTTTTTATCTTTTACGAACAACATTAATACACCCGCGACAATCATTGCTACACCACCTAATACAATGGCGTAAATAGCCTGGTTGTGAAATACAGTACGTACTAACAAACCAAGAACTGCTGCCGCCAAAATTTGCGGAATAACAACAAAATAATTAAACATTCCCATGTATACACCCATCTTCTTTTGCGGAACAACACTGCTAAGAATAGCATATGGGAAGGTTAGTAAACCAGACCATGCAACCCCAAGTCCGATCATTGATATGATCAATAATTTAGGATCTTTAAAAATGTACATTGATATCAATCCTACACCGCCTGCAAACAAACAAAGCATATGCGTTTTTACTCGTGTAAATTTTTTAGCAATTACGGGTAAAAGGAATGCTATTAATGCAGCAACGCCATTGTAAACACCATTCAATATACCTACCCAGTCAGCACCATCATTATACAATGAAGAAGTGGTATCACTAGTACCATAATGATAACTTGTAATAGCCGGTGTACAATAAATGAACCATGAAAACATAGCAAACCAGGTAAAGGTGGTTACCAATGCGAGTTGCATCATAGTTTTGGGCATATTGTGCATGTCATATATGATCTCAACAATGCCATTTCTTTTTCCATTGACAAAAAGCTTCGCAGTTATTAATTGCAACAAGCCATAGGCCGCAATAGCAACTGACAGGATGTATAATCCCTTGTCCCAGTCATAATGAAACACAATGAAGGTTGCAATTAAACCAGCAATAAGATAACTTGAACCGGAAGCATAATATTTTTTTGTATCAAGGATAATCTCTTCACCTTCTTTTGCTGCATCATCTGCTTCATGCGCGTTAAATGCCTCCAGCTCTTCTGGTGAATATTCTTTAGTAGAAAAAATAGTCCACAAAACAGCAGATATATATATCAGGCCGCCAGTGTAAAAAGCAAATTTTAAAGATGGAGATAAATGCTCACCTGGAGCAGGTACATTGGATACGCCAATCAATTTAGTAATAATATATGGTAACGCAGATCCAACAATAGAAGCAGCTCCAATAAAAAATGTTTGCATAGCAAAGCCTTGCGTTCTTTGTTCATCAGGTAACATATCTCCAACAAATGCGCGCATAGGTTCCATGGTAATGTTGATCGATCCATCCAACATCCATAACATTCCGGCAGCGATCCATAATGATGGTGAGTTAGGTAATATAAATAATGCTAAGGAAGCCAAAATTGCTCCTGTAAGAAAATATGGTTTGCGACGACCTAAACTATTCCATGTTCTATCGCTCATGTAACCAATGATCGGCTGAATGATCAATCCTGATAATGGTGCAGCGATCCATAAGGCTGGTATCGCATCTTGCTTTGCGCCAAGTGTTTCAAAAATACGGCTAAGGTTACTATTTTGTAAGGCAAAACCAAACTGGATACCAATATAGCCGAAACTCATATTGAACAGTTGCCAGAAACTTAATAAGGGCTTTTTTTTCATATCGCTTTTTAGTTAGATTAAATGTATGTACAATCGTTATTTTTTATGTTGTTTTTCTACAAGGTATTGATCCATTTGTTCGATCGTTATTTCCGAAAGATCTTCCACTACCACATCAGCTCCATTGCTTTTTAATTCATGCGCATTGTCTTCTCTTGCTACACCCAACACCAAACCAAAGTTTCCTTTTGCTCCGGCCTGAACGCCTGATACCGCATCTTCCACCACAATAGCCCGACTGTATTTTACACCCAGGTTATCTGCCGCAGTGGTAAAAATATCCGGTTCGGGTTTTCCTTTCAATCCAATTTTTGCAGAAATAACACCATCTACTTGCGTTTCGAACAAATCTTTTATTCCTGCTTTGTCAAGAATAACATCACAGTTCTTACTTGATGTAGCAACGCCTACTTTAATACCACGTGCTAATAATTCTTTTATTAATTTGATGGTAGAATCGTACAGGCCTACCCCATTTTCTTCTAATACTTTATTAAAAAATTCGTTTTTTCTGTTGCCTAATCCGCAGGCAGTTTCTTTTCTTGGTTCATCGCTCGGATCGCCGAAAGGAATATTGATCCCTCTTGATTTTAAAAAACGATCTACACCCTGGTATCTTGGGCGGCCATCAACATAAGGAAGGTAATCGTCTGTATGTGTAAACTCTTTAAAAGGCTCGTTGTGTTCTTTTTCTCTTAAATGAAGGTATTCATCGAACATTTCTTTCCAGGCATTTGAATGGACAACAGCCGTTTTGGTAATTACACCGTCCATATCAAAAATTACCGCATCAAAATTCAACATAGTCTAATTTTACAAGGCAATGATATAAATATCGATCGCCGGGATTATTTAAATATTATTTATCAATATGATATTGTGTAGTTTGGTTGCAATTTTCCGAGGAAAAAATCACGCTATATATAAACTTAGACTGATTGGCTAAAGTATTAAACATGGCAGGCGCAAAAATACAGCAATATCGGGTTTGCATTTTTTAAAAGTTTTCAAAAATACAATTTAATTTCACACCACAATTTTAAAATTATGGGATATATTCCTTCTGTAAATCGTTACAAAACAATGCCTTATAAGCGCTGTGGCAAAAGCGGATTGTTATTGCCAGCCATTTCTCTTGGTTTATGGCACAATTTCGGTTCGGTAGACGATTTTGAGAACGGCCGAAAGATCGTCCAGCGGGCTTTTGATGCCGGGATCACGCATTTCGACCTGGCAAATAACTATGGGCCCATCGCGGGTTCGGCAGAGACCAATTTTGGCAAGATGCTGCAACTGGATTTCCCCGGAAACCTGCGTGATGAACTGGTTATCTCTTCCAAGGCGGGTTATGATATGTGGCCCGGGCCTTATGGCGAATGGGGTTCACGCAAATACCTGATCGCAAGTCTTGACCAAAGCCTGAAAAGAATGCAGCTCGATTATGTCGATATTTTTTACTCGCATCGGTTTGATCCCAATACACCGTTGGAAGAAACGATGATGGCGCTCGATACGATCGTTAAACAAGGCAAGGCTTTATACGCCGGCATTTCCAGCTATTCTGCAACTGACACAAAAAGAGCAGCCGACATTTTAAAACAGCTTGGCACACCCTGTTTAATTCATCAACCCAGGTATTCGATGTTAGATCGTTGGGTGGAAGGTGGTTTGATGGATGTGCTGGAAGAATACGGCATTGGCTGCATCGCTTTCTCGCCGTTGGCGCAAGGCATGCTGACCGATAAATATCTAAACGGTATCCCGGAAAAGTCAAGAGCTGCTAATCCAAATGGTTATTTACAGACAAGCGATATCACTCCTGAAAAAGTAGAAAGATTAAAACAATTGAACCAGATCGCGAAGCAAAGAGATCAATCACTGGCACAAATGGCGCTGGCCTGGTTATTAAAAGATAAACGCATTACCTCTGTTTTAATAGGCGCTAGTTCAGTAGAACAATTAGATAATAACCTGGCTTCGTTAAACAATACTTCTTTTACAAGTGAAGAGTTAAAAGCTATTGAAAGCATTCTTGCTGAATAAATTAAATGTAAAATGTAAAATATCGAATGCAAAATGTAAAAATTGAACATTCTGATATTACTGTCTCTTTAACTTTTACATTTATTATTTTATATTCTACATTTTACATTTATCATCATATGATCAAAAATATTGCTTCTTTCATAAAAGTAAAACCGGCATTAGCTATCGGGTTTTTATTTTGTACTACCAGTTTGCTATTTGGTATTTGGGTAGCATCCATCCCTGGTGTTAAGTACAGGCTTGGTTTTACGGATGGAAGTTTAGGACTTTCCTTATTGCTTTCGCCATTGGGTGCCATCACGGCTATGCTGCTTTCTGCAAAAGTTTTCAGCAAAGTACCTGTAGGCAAATGGATGCTGGGCGGCTATATTGTCCTATCGGTTTTAGCGATACTACAAATAAATGCGCCCACACGAATTGTATTCTGGATCGTTCTATACCTTTTTGGCGTTGTGAGTTTTTTAAATGGCGTTGCCGTAAATGCTACGGTAAATATGATGGAAAAAAAATACAACAAATTATTCATGAGCACTTGCCATGGTATGTATAGTTTAGGCGGTACCGTTAGTGCCGGATTGGCTGCCATATTTTTTTCTTTGCATGTTATTTCAGGCATTCAAATAGTTATTGTAGCAGCAGCCATTGTTGCCGTTATTTTTTGCAACAGGCATTTGTTATTGGATAATAAAGACATTATCCATTCCGGAGAGCGGCTTAAATTTCCTTCGCTTCCGATACTCGGGTTATCATTCATTTGCATGGTGAGCTTTATGGCAGAAGGATGCGTGGCAGATTGGAGCGCTTTGTATTTTAAAGATGTACTACATTCTCCTAAAGCATTTATAAGTTTAGGCTATGCGGGGTTTTCTGCTGCAATGACGATCGGCCGTTTAAATGGAGATGCGTTGTTGTCAAAGATCGGCAGTAAAAAAATAGTCATCGCCGGGAGCCTTGTTGCTGCTACCGGATTTTTAACTGTGGTATTAGCTCCTTTTATAGTAGTTGCCATTGCCGGTTATATACTGATAGGATTTGGTTGTTGCTGTATTGTGCCGGTATTATTCAGGGCATCAGGAAATATTCCCGGCGTAAGCGCCGTAGAGGGTTTTGCCATGATCACAACCGGAGGATTAATTGGTTTTTTGACCGGACCATCTGTAATAGGTTTTATCTCTCAGGCAGCCGGGTTATCTAAAGCGTTATCGTTATTGATCTTCATGACAGTAATGGCAGCAATAGTTGCGTGGCAAAATAAATTTATAACTAATAAAAGATCTGCCGAAGAAGAAAATTTTATTGACTTACAATAAAATAAAAATTAAGAATACTAACTCCCTAGTGCT
>DATHHR010000123.1:0-39952 GCA_035317105.1 Ferruginibacter sp.
CTTTCCTGCACCTAAAGTATAAGAAGCTTCTACAATACTATTATCTAAATTTTTAAAGGCAGCGCCAACAAAAAGAAAAAATAAAGGATAGAAAGAATACAAATGCAATGCAATGATTGCAAACCAGCCATCAAACTTAAACGAAGTGAAGGGCAAAATTTTTAACAACAGACCATTCTCTCCTAATAAAAATAAAAAGCACATAACGCCCACCATTGGCGGTATCGCAATGGGCAATAACGCCATTGTTGAGAAAAACGATTTGAATGCGAATTTTTTATATTGAAAAATATAGGCCAGCCAAACGCCAATAATAGCACTACCAACAACGCTGATAACAGATAATACAATGGAATTGAAGCAAGCACTAAAAACGGTTTTATCAAAAAGCTGACTGTAGGTCCCTTTCTCCAAAAAGCTTTGTACCAATAACTGGCAAAGCGGGTATACAATATAGCCAACAACAAAAAACACCACTACAACAGTTAATAATATTTTAGCTATTGAATATTTTTTTGTCATATTAGCTGATCACTTGAATATTTTCCGGTGCTGCCGATAATAAAATATTCTCTCCAATTATAAAGGATTGAATAGGTGTTGTACCAATTACTCTTACTATCATTTCTTTATAATTTATTATATACTCGACAAAAGAACCCGCAAATAAAATGTCTTTAATAAGTGCGTTTGAGTGATCCGTAGTTTTATGAATAATTACATGTTCAGGTAATACAGCGGTTTTTTGCGCATCTGTAATAGTAGTTTTGAAAAGCTCGGCGGAACTTTCTTTGTCAAAGAAATTATAATGCCCAACAAATTCTGCAACAAATTTATTAGCCGGTTTAAAATAAACTTCTTTTGAGGTTCCGATCTGGGCAGCGATCCCTTTTTGTAAAACAGCGATTGTATCTGATAAGGAAAGCGCTTCCGATTGATCATGTGTTACATAAATAGACGTAATACCAATTTCATTTTGCAAACGTTTGATCTCGTTCCTTGCTTCTATGCGCAATGAATAATCAAGATTTGATAATGGTTCGTCAAATAAAATTAATTGCGGTTGCATTACAATTGCCCTCGCCAGTGAAACACGTTGCTGTTCGCCTCCACTTAATAAGGAGATATTTTGATCTTTTTTATTTAGCAGATGCACTTTTTCGAGTACCTCGGCCACGAGTTTATTAATTTCAGTTGTCGGAAGTTTTTTTATTTTGAGTCCGTATGCAATGTTGTCAAAAACAGTCATGTGCGGAAACAGCGCATAGTTTTGAAATACGATCCCTATATTTCTTTTTTGTGGCGGAAGATCGGTAATATCTATTCCATCTAATATGATCTGCCCGGCATCGGGAGATTCAAGTCCGGCAATGATCCTGAGCAAAGTAGTTTTGCCGCATCCGCTAGGGCCAAGAAAAGAAAAGAAATTTCCTTTTTCTATTTTGATCGACAGATCATCCAGGACAATGCTGTCGCCAAATTTTTTGCTGATATTTTTAATTTCAAGAAATGCCAATTTTTACTTTTTGGTTTTGACTTTTTACTTACTGGTTTTTATAGATGCGTCCCATTTTTTCATCCATTCCGTTTCTTTATCTGCTACTACATCCCAATCTACATCCAATGCTTTATAATTGGTATTTTTCAACCAATCGGGAAAGCTATCTCGCGGAATATCTGTGCGCGAAGGAATGCGATAATATTTTTGTGCCTGTATCAATAAGCTTTGTTGTGTAGTTACAAATTCGTAAAAGCTATCTGCCAATGCTTCGTTCTTTGTTCCTTTTATAATGGCAATACCATCTGTTAAAACTATTGTTCCGCTTTGCGGGATATTGTATCCAAAAGGATAGTTGTATTTATTTTTTTGCAGGATCATGTCCGGCATATTCCATAAAGTAACCGCTTCATTTTGTCCGCCTAATTTATTGTACATCTGTGTAGGGTCCGCCGTATACACAATGGTGTTTGAATCTAATTGTCTTAACCATTTCCATCCTTCTTCTTCATTGCCTGTTTGTGCAACCGAGCGTGCTAACATCGCGCAAAATATTGCACGCAAAGTTCCTGATGCCAATGGATTTCTAAATACTACTTTTCCTCTCCAGGCCGGACTTGCAATGTCATCCCAGTCTTTTGGTGCTTTATCGGCAGACAATTTATTACTGTTAAAAGCAATTACCTGCGGCGTAGAAAAAGTACCGTACCAAAAATCGTTTTTACTTTTTGCATAAGGCGGAACATTATTGGCCCATGTGGGTTTATATTTTTGTAACAACCCTAATTTTTCTGCGCGGATAAACATCGTTGATGGTGCACCCCACCAAATATCTGCTTGGGGGTTTTGTGATTCTGTGCTCACCCTATCAAACACTTCCTGCGAACCCATATCCAGCCATTGTACATCAACATCAGGATGTGCGGCTTCAAATAGTTTTTCGAACTCACCCAACATTTCTTTGCCGTGTGGTGAATAGATAACTAATTTTTGCTTTGCTTTTTGTGAATGGCAGCTTGATAGAAAAGCAATTGCTATAATGAAAATGTTTATACTATATTTTTTCATGTACTACTCTGGAATTAAACTATTCAAATGGTCAAAAAACATTTTCGTTTTATCAAACTGCGCCGGATCATTGATATCGTAATACCAGTAATTTTCATAATCGCCCATATTCATAAATGTTTGCATGGTGCCTTGTGATTTATGCTCTGCAATTTCCCAATTTACAATTATCTTATAATTCAATTTATTGTTATAGCCAAAGGGAATCGTTTTATCAGTGAGGAAAGATGATTTACCAATGGAGATCTTAGTGTAAGTATAATCTTTTAACTGCGTAAATGTTTTTTGCGTTGTATCTGTTTTACTAGAACCGCTAACAGATAAAATGACCGGCTTAGGAATGGTAAGTGCCATTACTGTTTGTAATGCCAAGAGTGTTGCTGCTTTATGGCCGCCATGTGTACCCGGTTCTGGCAACAGACAAAAAACATAATCATATTTGTTGGTGGTCATAATGGTATTCAATCTTTGTAATACCCAGGAAACATCCCATGATGTATCCAAGGGTTCATGTTCATCCAAACCATAATGCGCATCTTTTTGATCGAAGAAATAAAAATTTCTGATGCCGATTATTTTTCCGGCGTTTATTAATTCCTGTTTTCTTATTCTTGGGAGATTTTCTCTTCCTACTTTTTCATCCGTCAGTTTTAAATTGTAGATCGATTCTGCGAGTAAAGAATATTTATATCCAGCTTCGCCATTCGTGATCACCGCTTCATCAACAATGCCGCCTAATTGATGGGTGATTTTATAAATGGTGACAGACATAGCCGCTTCATCATCCGGATGTGCCACTACTACCAAAACTTTTACAGGATTATTTTGTGCAAAAGCTATATTCAATAAAAGAAGAGATAAACAAAACGCGATGTACTTTTTCATAAATGATCATTTCTAACTATAAATATAGTTGAAATTGATCCGTAATAAACAGGTGCGGATAAGCTTACAACATTATGACAATTGATCGAACTGTTCTTTTGCAAAGGATTTTAGTTGCGGGAAAAATTCATCATAACAAATCTTAATATCATTATAGTGTTCATTAAAAATCGCAAATGCTGTATCGGAATCTGTGAGATAAGCAGCGCGCCTCACTAACCCCGCAAAACTATTCTTAATGCCTTGAGGAAATTTGTAATTGTATAACCAGTTCTCTTTTTTCATGTAGGGGATCATGCCCTGAAAAGGCACCGGCAAGAGCTCAAAATTATCATCCAGTACTTTGTATACGTTATTGCTGAATTTTTGCAATGCCTCGTCATTAGCAAATTGGTTAGTATCATTGGCCAAAAAATGATCATATACCACATCGCCAAAAGCACCTGCATATAACCGGTAGTCGTCTTTAAAATAAGATTTTAACTTTTTTGTTACAGGATGTGTATCTGTAAAATCGTCGATACTTCTGTGTAAGACCATTCCTTTGTGAACGGCATCAGGGTAATCGAATTGTTTTTTACCTTTTACATAATCATTGATCATGTTTCCAATTAACATTTCGGGTTGATCAAAAGAAAGGTACGCGTGTGCCAGTAAATTCATATATAAAGCAATGTGCTAATTAACTAATTTGCTAATGCGCTAATTTTAAAACGAGTGATATTTGCCATTATTGCTTGGGGCTTAACATTAGCATATCAGCACATTAGCAAATTAGCTAATTATTATTACTATTTTCGCATTTCTAAAAAAGTAAAAATGAGCAAAGGACCTGTTTCGCAATTTGTAGAGCACCACTACCGACACTTTAACGCTGCGGCTTTAATGGATGCTGCTAAAGGATATGTAACGCACCTGGATGAAGGTGGAAAAATGATGATAACCCTTGCTGGTGCAATGAGTACCGCAGAATTAGGTATCTCTTTGGCAGAAATGATACGCCAGGATAAAGTGAGTATCATTAGCTGCACCGGCGCTAATTTGGAAGAAGATATCATGAACTTAGTGGCACATAGCCATTATAAAAGAGTGCCTAACTACCGCGACTTGAGTCCGCAGGAAGAATGGGACCTTTTAGAAAATCATTATAACCGTGTTACCGATACTTGTATCCCTGAAGAAGAAGCATTTAGAAGATTGCAACAGCATATTCATAAGATATGGAAAGATGCTAACGATAAAGGCGAAAGTTATTTTCCGCACGAGTACATGTACAAAATGTTATTGAGTGGTGTGTTGGAACAGTATTATGAAATTGACCCGAAAGACAGCTGGATGTTGGCTGCAGCAAAGAAAAATATTCCGATCGTTGTACCGGGTTGGGAAGATAGCACCATGGGAAATATTTTTGCCTCTTACGTTATCAAACAAGAACTAAAAGCAACCACCATGAAAAGTGGTATTGAGTACATGGTTTGGTTGGCTGATTGGTACAGAAAAAATTCCGGTGGCAAAGGCGTTGGCTTTTTCCAGATCGGTGGTGGTATTGCAGGTGATTTTCCTATCTGTGTTGTGCCGATGATGTACCAGGATCTTGAATGGCATGATGTTCCATTCTGGAGTTATTTTTGCCAGATCAGTGACTCTACAACATCATACGGATCTTATTCTGGCGCAGTTCCTAACGAAAAAATTACCTGGGGTAAATTAGATATTTCTACGCCTAAATTTATTGTAGAAAGCGATGCTACGATCGTTGTTCCTTTGATCTTTGCGTGGATATTGGGATGGTAGGGTTTGTCTGAACCGTTGATTGAAGTTGATTTTCGTTGATTGACTTGATTTTGAAGTCTTAAAATATAAAGACCGCAGTTTATAGCTGCGGTCTTTTGTTTTTTGATTTATTGTTTTTTGAATTTTGCTAGTGAAACTAACAAGCAATTTTATCCACCCTGTTCTGATGACGGCCTGCTTCAAATGCCGTATTCATAAATAAGGTCACCATTTTTTTTGCGGTTGCTTCATCTACAAACCTGCAAGGAATACAAATGACATTCGCATTATTATGTTGTCTTGCCAGGCTTGCTAATTCTTCTCCCCAACAAATTGCTGCTCTTATCCCCTGGTGTTTATTAGCTGTGATGGCTACTCCATTTGCACTGCCACACAATAAAATACCAAAAGCCGCTTCTCCATCTTCAACAGCTGCTGCTACGGGATGTGCAAAATCGGGATAATCCACAGAATCTTTTGAGTAGGTCCCATGATCTTTATAGGCTATCCCTTCTTTTGTAAAAAAAGATAATAGCGCTTCTTTATAATCGAAGCCTGCATGATCGCAGCCGATAGCAATTGGTTTACTCAGATCAAAACTTGGCATATTTTTAATTGATAGTTGGTTAATTAATAATTGATAATTATTTGATCGCTATACATTGAAACTAAAAAGAATAATAACATCTACATTGTCAATTATCCATTATTCAATTATCAATTGACTAGCTCCACTCTTCTTCTGTTTTTTCTCTTTTCTTTTCAACGCGCGAAGCTAACAAAATACTAACCCAGTATAAAACAAATAATGGCATAGCTACAATCAGTTGACTGATCCAATCCGGCGATGGCGTTATGATCGCTGCCACAGCTAAAATAATAACCAATGCAAATTTGAAATATCTTCTTAAGAAAGTGCCTGAGACCAATCCTAATTTTGCTAACACGTAACAAACAACCGGTAATTCAAATGCTGCACCACAAGCGAGTATAAGATTTGTAAGACTGCCGATATAATCATTGATAGACGGCCGGTATTGAACTACGCCTGATTTGCCTAATGTAAATCCGGCAAGGAAATTAAAAGTGAAAGGTGCTAAAATATAGTATCCAAACAATCCTCCTAAAAAAAAACAGAAGGAGACCCAAAAAACACTTCCTCTTCCATATTTTCTTTCTTTAGGAGATAAGGCAGGCTTAATAAAGCGCCATAGTTCCCATAAAATATAAGGCAGTGCAACAATAAAGCCGCCGATGGTTGCAATGTCTAATGCGGATGTAAAAGTTCCATTTACTTCTGTTACCTGTAGATTTATTTTTACCGCAGGCATACAAAGCGTATCACCCAGGTGAAGAAAATGACCCAGCCTGCACAAGGCGCCATAGGTATAAAAATTCTGCATGGTTGGCGCCAATATGAGGTTATCATAGATCCAATCTATATAGATAAAAATAACAATGCCCCCTATTAACCAGGCAACAACGCTACGTAAAATATGCCAGCGCAATTCTTCGATATGATCAAAGAATGTCATCTCTTTATTTTCGCTACCACGCTTATCGCCTAGCCTGCTGAAAAAAGATCTTCTATCTGTTGCTGTAGCCAATGTTGTTTAATATTTACCTTAATAAGCAAAGCCATTAAGGCTGCAAAAGTAAAACTCTTTTTTTATTCGTACGCGGATATTAAGCCCCCGCAGCTACTTTCTTCACATTACCGGTGCGTTTCAATGCTCCCCATCCCTGTAATTCTCCTTTAATAGCCCTGTTAAAGGATTTTATCAAAATATAATACATCAGCTGGCGGTAGATCAACCTTTGAGGGATTATCCAGATGAGCTTTCTGTAATCTTCTTTTTCAAATGCAAAGGCCAGCGCTGCACCCATTACATCCACCATGGTGAAAACAAAATAGTAGAGTAAAATATGATCCACGCTCGCCGGGATAATGCCGAACCCTGCAGCAATTAAACTTAATAATAAAAACAGGTCTGCCAGTGGCGCTAAAAACGGTAGTACTATTTGAAAAATGAGGATATTAGGCAAGGCTACCATCCCGAGATTTTTGTACTCAAAATTGAATAATGCATCACGGTGTTTCCAAAAACACTGCATCACGCCAAAGCTCCAGCGAAAGCGTTGTTTCATGAACTGCGTCATCGTTTCAGGTGCTTCTGTATAAGAGATCGCATCGTTACAGTTACGCACCATATATCCCTTTTTATGCAATCGCATCGTTAGGTCACAATCTTCTGCCAGCGTATCTGTAGTAAAGCTGCCCGCTTCTATTATAGCATCTTTTCTAAAAGCGCCTATCGCACCCGGAACAACGGTTATAGAATTCAACAGGTCAAAAGCGCGCCTGTCGAAGTTTTGAGAAGTAATATACTCGATGCTTTGCCAGCGGGTTATCATATTTACTTCATTGCCAACTTTTACATTCCCTGCAACGGCACCTACTTTTATAAATGGTTTTTTCAAAATCAATGGCGGAAGGAATTTCTCCATTAACTTAGAAACAGCATCTGTTTTTAATTGTGTATCTGCATCTATACATACTACAAATTCACTGGTTGCTTTTTCAACACCCACATTTAATGCAGATGCCTTGCCGCCATTTTCTTTAGTGTATACGTGAACGTTAGGCGTATGTTTAAATGCGTCGCTTACAATAGCGAATGTGCCGTCTTTACTTCCATCATCTACAAATACGATCTGGAGGTTAGGATAATCCTGCATCAATAAACTTTGTATCGTTCTTACAGCATTTACCTCTTCGTTATATGCAGGAACAATAATACTAACAGATGGTAGCTGCCCATTCGGCCAGGAAGCTAGTCCCGCTTCAGCGGCTTCTCTTTCACGTTGCTTTTGTATAGCGGCTAACAGTGCCATTACAGCCATTCTGCCTACCGACAATGCGATCCCTACAAGAAATAAGGCAAACAAAATATGGCTGCTCCAATATGTTGCTTCGGCAAAGAAGAAATTAAGGTTGTGCATCCAGCTGTCTTTGCTTGGCGGAAGCGTTGGCATTACGTCTTCCCTTGTTTTGCCCATCAGGTCTGCGATCGTTGTAAACTTACAGCCTCTCTTAGTAAAGTAGTCAATGATCTTAGGTAACGCTTCGATCGTTGCTTTTCTTGAGTTTCCACCTGCATCGTGTAATAATATGATACTGGCATTGGTAGATTCTGCCAAACGAATTGTTCTGGCAACGATCGTGTCGGCGCTCACACCTACTTCCCAATCATTAGGATCAATGCTTTCACCTACGGTGATATAATTATCTTTTTTACTGCGGGCTATCGGTTCAATTTCTTCATAGGTCTGTGGTTCACTATCCGCGTTGTACGGCGCACGGAATAAAATAGTAGAATGCCCTGTAATACTTTCAATGAGCAGCCTTGTTGCTTTCATTTCCAACTCCGCCCGCTCGGGGCTCATCTCAGCAATATTATGGTGCGTAAATGTGTGGTTGCCTATTTCGTAGCCTAATTTAAACTCCCGTTGTAATAAAGGAATGTTTTGCTCAGCATTTAATCCGATGACAAAAAATGTTGCGGGGATTTTGTACTTCGCTAAAATGTCGAGTATCTGTGGTGTGTATTCTGCACTCGGACCATCATCAAAAGTCAGGATCATTTTATGGCCGGGCCCCATTGGCGTTCTATCCTCTCCGAATTTTTCATACACATAGCCGGAAGGCAGTATCGCGTAATCCTGTTCTGAAATTAATAAGTCTGAAGTGTCTATCTGCAGATTGATCTTTCCCTGTTGAGGTATATATATGATGCTTAGCAACTCTCCTTCGCCTGTTGAAGTAGGTTTTTGGTTCACATCATAAGGAATCGATTCGAGCGAATCAAAATCAAATGGATGTTGCTGTAGTGCAGTTTTACTTAAGTTAGTGCTATAGAATTTCCATACGCGCGGATCTTCTGCACCCAGGCGCCACAAAGCAGTGCCGGCAGTAGGATATTCATCGCTAAAACGAAGCACATTAAAAGTAGTAGCAGCATCCGTGAACCAGATGTTATGTGGTGTTTTGGTAACTTCTCCTGTACTGTCATCTGTCGTTTCTTCTATATAGCTGTAATGCAGGTTGTAGCTATCATCATCATAATCTATTTTAACGTTGGCTATTTTTGCTTTATTGATAGCCTCCATATAAGTTAGGTCTCTTACAACAGGTTTGTCGTCATCGTCTTTTGTCCAGTCATATCCATAACCTGCAACACCTAAAATAATTTTTTTACTATCGATCCTTTTCGCCGTCCAGTCAAGCGCTTCTTCTATCCACTTTTGTGCGCTGATAGGGCCCGCGGCGGTAGTATCACTGTACTGATCGTATGCCATCAAAACGATATAATCGTTATAGTCGGATAATTTTTTATAATCGTAATCATCATTCATAACACCAACATCCATTGTAACTGTCATGTTTTTAGCATGCATGGCTTCGTATAAACGTTTTTGAAAATGAGTAAGCGGCTCGTTGGTAGGCTCTGTTATATCTTCAAAATCGACATTTATCCCCTGCAAATTGTAAAAGGATAAAGTATCAACAAGATTATTAATGAATATTTTTTGCCGAACGGTGTCTGTTAAAATAGGATGTAAAAGATTGCCATCAAAATCTCCTTTTGCAGAGCTGTAATTGGTAAGCATCGGCATTATACGCAAACCTTTCTCTCTCATCACCGCTAATCCTTCGCTATCAATTTTCGAGTCCATCATGAAGGTCTCGTTATCCATAAAAAACCATTCAGGAAAAATAGTATTTAGCTTATCGCCATTGGTTTGAATATCAGGCAAAGACGTTTTTCTCGTCCACGGTGTGTAAAAACCTGCGCGTATAAAAGGCAGCTGAGGCGTATTGCCATTTTGTAAGGCCGCTAAATTTCTAAGTGAATCTTCTTTGATCTTTTTAAACAGGAAGCTCTTAAACCCTTTGTATTTTTTATTCTGGGCATTGGCTAATGTTAACGGATTGGATGGATCTAGTTTATTCTCATAATCCTTGGACCTGTTCTGGATATTAACCGGTGAAGGGCTTACACCAGTTACAAGTGCCACCACCATCACTACTATCAGAAACAAAGCAATTATCAGTAGAACCCTAAACGTCCATTTAAAGTTTCGCCAGCGCGTGATACTGTTTGTTTGAAATATCTGTCCCGAATTCTTCTCCATTTCGGTGCGAAATTATTGTTTTTAAATGGTCTAATATAAATTAAGATACATATTTAAGCCAACAATAACAGTATCGATATGTCAAAAAAAATAAGCCTCTCGAGAACGAGAGGCCGGTTACCAAAACTAACTGTTTATGAGATTGTTTATCTATTTGAGAACACTTGTATAAAGACAAATTATGTGCCAAACAAGTTTTCTTTTTTTAATTCTGTGCCGTCATCTTTTCTGTGTTTTCGGCAAACTGTAAAGCGTCAATAAATTCCTGTACTTCGCCGTTTAAAACCGTATCTAAATTATATACGGTCAGGCCGATCCTATGGTCGGTCACACGCCCTTGCGGAAAATTATAGGTTCTGATCTTGGCGCTTCTATCACCCGTACTTACCAGGCTTTTTCTCTTGTGCGATATGGCTTCTTCTGCTTTTCTTACTTCTTCATCGTACAATTTGGTACGCATCATATCCATAGCTTTTAGCTTGTTGCCCAACTGACTACGCTCTGTCTGGCACATTACAACAAGGCCTGTAGGCTTATGCGTTAAAAAAACTTTTGTTTCTACCTTATTTACGTTCTGTCCGCCTGCACCACCACTTCTTGCGGTTTCCATTTTAACGTCGCTCTCTTTCAGTTCAAAATCTATTTCATCTGCTTCGGGCATTACTGCAACAGTTGCTGCGCTTGTGTGTACGCGGCCACTACCTTCAGTATCGGGTACCCTTTGCACGCGGTGTACGCCACTTTCAAATTTCATTGTTCCGTATACATCATCGCCTGCAATTTCTACCTGCACCTCTTTATAACCGCCTACGGTTCCTTCGCTTTCACTTAAGATAGCTGTTTTCCAGCCTTTCTTTTCAGCATATTTTAAATACATCCTCAACAGGTCACCCGCAAATAAAGAAGCTTCGTCGCCACCAGTACCCGCACGTATTTCCAGTATCGCATTCTTTTCATCATAAGGGTCTTTGGGTATCAGCATATTTTTCAAATGCTTTTCCATTTCCTCTTTGCTTGTTTCCATTGAAGGAAGTTCCTGTTTAGCCAGGTCACGCATTTCTTCGTCACTGCTATTTAGTACCTCTTTATTAAATTCAATATCATCTAACAACTTTACATAGGCATTCCTTGCCACCACAATTTTTTCAAGACTGCGGTATTCTTTACTCATAGCGCTGAACTTCTTATTGTCGCTCACGATCTCCGGGTTGGTCAGCGCCACGCCAAGGTTATCAAATTTTGCTTTTATCGCATCCAGTTTATCTAACATGATGTATTTTTATTTTTTGTCGGCCGGGGTAACAATTATCAACATCGTTGTGTCACTCCCCTCAACGGCATACCTTTATTGGGCTTTTATCAAAGTTTGGCGGCAAATTTAAAGTTTTAAACACAATTCATGCATTTTAGAAAATTTAAGGCTAATAATATATTTACCGGAACGGAGTTTTTAGGAGCCGAGCAGGTTTTGATCACTGATAATGAGGGAACAATAATAGATGTAACTGCCACCGAGGAAGCCGGCGATTCTATAGAAATTATAGATGGTATACTTACGCCAGGCTTCATTAATGCGCATTGCCACCTGGAACTGAGCCATATGAAAAATGTTGTTTTGCCGGGAACAGGTTTAGTGCAATTTGTACAACAAGTAATGACAAAAAGAGGCGCTGCTGAAGAGGAAAAACTGGACGCTATGCAAAGGGCCGAACAGGAATTATACCAAAGCGGCACCGTAGCAGTAGGAGATATTTGTAATACGGCTGATTCCATCTCTACCAAACAAAAAAGTAAGATCTACTGGCACAATTTTATAGAAGTAAGCGGGTTTGTTGATGCCGTCGCTGGTAAAAGACTGGATGATGCAAAAATAGTATTAGACAAATTCCAAAAAACAAATTCCAAAAAACAAAAAAGCAGTTTGTCGCCGCACGCGCCTTATAGTGTGTCAAAAACATTATTTCAACAATTGAATAGTGAAACAGCAAAACAATTAATAACCATCCACAACCAGGAATGCGAAGCAGAAGAAGAATTATACAAAAGCAAGACCGGCGGATTTTTAGACTTGTATAAAAATTTCGGAATCGATATCAGCAGTTTTGAACCAACGGGTAAAAGCAGTTTACAAAGTTTTCTTCCTTATTTTACAAATGGCCAACCGATCATATCTGTACACAATACTTTTATTAAAGCGGCAGATATTAATTTCATCAATGCAAAAGATCAACAATTATTTTTCTGTGTTTGTATCAATGCCAATAAATATATCGAACAAACAATACCGCCATTTGAGTTATTGCAAAACAGCGGGCATACAATTGTAATTGGTACGGATAGCTATGCCAGTAACTGGCAATTAAATATCCTGGAAGAAATAAAAACAATACAAAAAGATACTTCGATCCCTTTACAAGAAATTCTACAATGGGCCACCATCAATGGCGCTGTGGCGCTGCAGACAGATAATAATTTGGGAAGCTTTGAAAAAGGGAAAAAACCAGGTATTGTATTGATCGATAAAGTAAATGGGTTGTCAACTACGCCTCAATCATCTGCCAAAAGAATATTATAAACTAATTTTCAGAAAGCACTTCATGCAGTATCGGCAAGGTTTTCATCAAACCAAAATCATGGATATGCAATGCATAATAATCCTGGTAGCGGTATAATAATTTCCTTCTCGTTTCGTGATGCAGTTTTAGCTCTTCTAATTCATACGGCTGCATCACTTTTAATAATTGAGATGTTAGCAATGCCTGCTCTCCATCAATAAAATTTGGATGGGTGGGTTGCTCCTGTACAAAAGTGCCCTCTTCCAGGTCAAGTATATTATGTTCGGTATCGTAATCATCATTCATCCTGAAACCAAAAAAATGCGTAAGGTGCAAACTAAAATACAACGCAAAGTTTGCCGTAACGGTTTTACCGGCAATATCCAATTGCATCAACGCATCTTCACAAAAATAAAATAGCTTGGTATTTTCTTCCGGTTGTTTTAAGCATTTATTGATCAACTCTACCATGTACAAAGCAATGCTGTTCTTTACCACATTGCTTAAAATATGTTCATACAAATAAGCCCATTTAAATTCCTTAATGCGGTGCATAGTTTTTAGTTCGTTGTGGTAAACGACCATATCTAAAATACAACCGGGTTGAAAATGACTGGCTTTTGCTGATGATTTTTTGGCAGTTCGCACACCATTTACCATATACGTCTGTATCCCGAATAATTCAGTGAACATGGTAACAATAACACTTGTCTCACCATATTTTATCGTTCGCAATACTATTCCTTTGGTTTTATGTGTCATAATTGCCCACTAATTTACTAGACTGATATTTTGTTTACTTAAAGAGATGTTAAAATATTGGCCTAATAAATAATATGATACAAAAGTAAACAAACTTATACTGGCATGTTTATGGATAAGAAAGACAAAATGGTTTTCTTTGCAACTCACTATTTAACTATCGCTTATGTGGCAACGTTTAGGAAATTTTGTAATTAAATTCAGACTACCCCTTCTAATTGCATTATTAGCTGCAACCGGCCTAATGGGTTATTTTGCCTCAAAGGTAAAATTGAGTTATGATTTTTCCAGAGCTATCCCTACCGATAATGCTAAGTATAAAGATTATGTAGCTTTTAAACAGAAATTTGGTGATGATGGAAATACCTTAGTGATCGGTATACAAACCGATAGCCTTTTTACGCTACCTAATTTTAAAGCCTACCAGGGCCTGCACAACGATCTCAAAAAAGTTACTTATGTAGAAGATGTTTTAAGCGTGCCTTCTTCTATTACATTGGTGAAAGATTCTGTTACAGAAAAACTGGATGCCGTAAGAATATTTAATCCGGACCTGAGCACGCAAAAAGAATTAGATGCCGAGAAAAGTGTTTTTCTAAACCTCCCTTTTTATCAAACATTATTATACAATCCGGATACACACGCCTATTTAATTGCAGTAAGACTGAATAAGGATGCTATTAATTCTAAAAAAAGATCAAAGATCGTTGCAGATATTGTTGCTGTAGTAGATTCTTTTCAATCGAAAACAACTATCCAAACACATGTCAGCGGACTTCCGTTAATAAAAACAGAAGTGGGCGATATGTTACAAAAAGAAATGAAGGTCTTTCTATTGGGCTCTATATTATTGAGCGCATTGATATTGTTATTGTTTTTCCGTTCTTTTAGTACGATGCTACTATCCTTACTGGTAGTGATGTTTGGTGTTGTCTGGAGTTTAGGCACAATGGTTTTGTGTGGGTATAATATCACATTGTTAAGCGCCCTGATCCCTTCATTGATCGTAGTGATCGGTATTCCTAACTGTATTTATTTTATTAATAAGTACCATTCTTCTTATATACAATCGGGCGATAAAACACATGCGCTGATTGATATGATCAGCAAAATGGGTATCGTTACCTTGTTTTGCAATATTGCTGCCGCGATAGGATTTGCGGTTTTTGCATTGACAAAAAGTGCCATCTTAAAAGAGTTTGGTGTAGTGGCAGGTATCAGTATCATGGTGATCTTTGTTATTTCATTTATTTTATTGCCGGTTTCATTAAGTTATTTACCTGCCCCTAAAGCTTATCAAACAAAATATTTAAACAACAAACTGATCACCTCATTTTTATTGAAGCTGGAAGACTGGGCCTTGTGTCACGCTAAATGGGTATACATCATTACAGCCATTGCTTTACTATTTTCAATAGCCGGTATTTGCAAGTTAAAGAGCGAAGCTTTTGTTGTAGATGACTTGCCAAAGAACGATAAGATATATACTGACCTCCGCTTTTTTGAAGCCAATTTTAAAGGTGTAATGCCTTTGGAAATCGTGATAGATACAAAGAAACGCAATGGCCTAGCAGGATTGCGAGCTTTAAAAACATTTGAAAAAGTAGATTCCTTATCTCAATACATTGCTGCGCAAAAAGAAATGAGCCGCCCGATAAGCGTTGCAGAAGGATTAAAATTTGCCAAGCAGGCTTTTTACGATGGCGACTCTACCCAATATATATTACCCAATGCGTTTGATGGTGCATTTGTGGGAGAATACCTCCGCCCATCTAAATCAGATGATAAAAACAAGGCAAATAATTTTACTAAAATGCTTACGTCGTTTATCGACTCATCAAGACAATCAACCCGTGTAAGTATTAATATGGCGGATGTAGGAACAATAAGACTACCGATCATATTAGATAGTGTTCAGACAAAAGTGAATCAGCTATTTGATACGGCTCAATACAAAGTTGAATTAACAGGGTCAACGATCACTTTTTTAGAAGGAAGCATTTTTATCATTAAAGGCTTAAAGCAAAGTATTTTCTGGGCTTTTCTATTGATCGCGCTTTGCATGTTGTATTTATTTAAATCATTCAAGATCTTGATCTGCTCATTAATACCCAATTTAATTCCATTGGTTATTACCGCAGGCATAATGGGCTGGGCCGGTGTTTCGTTGAAACCTTCAACAGTACTCGTCTTTAGCGTGGCGCTCGGCATTGCCATTGATATTACTATCCGCTTTTTAGTGAACTATAAACAAGAGCTTCCATTGCATGACGGTGATGTTCGGTCAACGGTTAGTTCTACAATAAAAAATACGGGCTTAAGTATTGTGTACACTTCGCTGGTGTTGATCGCAGGCTTTATCATTTTTTGCTTAAGTAATTTTGGTGGCACATTTGCTTTAGGCTGGTTAACCTCTGTTACATTATTGGTAGCTACTTTAACTAACCTTACTTTATTGCCGGTGTTGTTATTGTTGCTGGCGCCGAAGAAGAAAATTCAAACCACCTAAATTCCTCTGAAAGGGGAGTTTTGTAACTAATACATTAAAGAGTATTTGGTTTTTACAAATAAAAAGGCGCATAATATTATGCGCCTTTTTATATTTTATACCTGCTGTTTTATTTGAACAGATCACTTAATTTATTTTGTAGATCGTCTCCTCGCAGATCCATCGCAATAATTTTTCCTGTTGGATCGATCAATACATTTGATGGAATGCTTTCTAAATTATACAAGGTAACGGCAGTACTGTTCCATTGTTTTAGATCACTTATTTCTGTCCAGGTAAGATGATCGGCTTTAATAGCATCCGTCCATGCTCCTTTATCGCTATCCAATGATACACCAAGGACCGTAAAGTTTTTGTCCTTGAATTTATTGTAAGCAATAACCACATTTGGATTTTCACCCCGACAAGGACCGCACCAGCTTGCCCAAAAATCTACCAAGACATACTTACCGCGCAATGAACTTAATGCAAAAGGTTTACCGGTAACATCCGGCATAACTATTTCAGGCGCCATGCTACCTACACCTAATGCTGCCGGCTTTGCCTGACTTTGCTGCAACATCTGGTCGAATTGCAAAACCATGGCTGTAACAGTTTTATTCTGGGCAAAACGCTGATTCAGATCGTTAACAGGCTTTGTCAATAATACAGGATCAATGCTGCGTGTATAACCCAATGCAAACAATGCCGTTATCGGATCAGAGCTTGTATCGATATAATTGATAATGTAATTTTTTATAACGGTTGTCTTTTTATCCAGATCATCTGCGCCTACTTTATATAAGCTATCCGTTCCCGGTTGTCCCTTTAATTGCTCCAGTTGATTTTGCTCAGCTTCCAAAGCATTCCCTTGTGAATCGACCGAACTGATGAACCCTTTCAACAAAACATTGGCGTGTGTATTAAATGATGGTCCGCTTAAACTAAGATTTTGCGTATCAGCATTAAAAGAAATATCTTTTTGATCATTGATAAATATAAATCCGGATTTGCTTTTTTCTAACCGGATCCTGTACAAACCTTCATCAGGACTAATGCCCGACAAAGTAAATTTTCCATCTTTCATGTCTGCTGTATCCAATACTTGCGGATCATCAGTGCTAAAAAACAATTCATCCAAATAAACTTTTTGATCCGGCGCATTTTTTATTTCGCCTGTTACAGAAAAAGCTCCTTTGATGCCTTTATGGTTACATGAAACCAATGCCATTGCTATAAATAATAAAGAGAATATTTTTTTCATACTGAATGCTTACATTTTAATTGTTCAATTTGTCTGCCAATAGTTTGTTTACTATTTGCATATCTGCTTTCCCTTTGCTTACTTTTTTTACTTCGCCAACGAATAATCCGATCAGGTTCTTTTTGCCGCTTTTGTATTCCTTTATTTTATCCGGCATTTTTGCCAATACTTCGTCTACCCATGTTTCTACCAAACTGCTATCGCTTTCCTGAATTAAATTTAATTCCGTAGCAATTTGTAGCGGTTCTTTTTCTGGTGTTTCGATAAATGCATTGAATATTTTAGAAGAAGCCACACCAAAATTTACTTTGCCATCGTCAACCAATTGTATCAGCTGTGCAATTTGTTTTGCAGATAATGGGAACGATGTAAGTTCAATACTTTTTTCGTTAGTGAACGATTTTACAGGACCCATTAACCAATTGGCAACAGATTTATAATTATTAGTATGTTTAATTATTGCTTCAAAAAAATCGGCCTGTTCTTTATCGCTACAAATAACCGAAGCATCTGCTGCTGATAAATTGAATACGGTTGTATATTTCTTTTCTAATTCCTCGGGCAATGCAGGAATAGCTGCTTTTATGCTTTTTAAAAATTCATCTGTAATATTAAAAGGCGTAAGATCAGGATCAGGGAAGTAACGATAATCATCTGCTTCTTCTTTGCTACGCAAAGAAAAAGTAGTGCCATTATTAGCATCAAAGCTTCTTGTTTCTTGTATAACCTTTTCTCCGCTATCTACTATTACGATCAATCTTTGTACTTCATGTTCGATCGCTCTTTTTACATTTCTTATAGAGTTAAGGTTTTTTACTTCAACCCTTGTACCCAATTTTGCAGTGCCATGTAAACGAATGGAGATATTGGCATCGCAACGCATACTACCTTCTTCCATATTTCCATCGCACACATTTAACCAGCGAACCATGCGGCGCAATTCAGTTAAAAAAGCAAATGCTTCTTCAGCGCTGTGCAGATCAGGCTCCGTAACAATTTCTAATAAAGGAACACCCGCGCGATTAAGATCAATGCAAGTGTAGTCATCATCCACATCGTGCAAGCTTTTGCCTGCATCTTCTTCCATGTGGATACGGTTCAAAATAATATTTCTGGAAGTATCGCCTATTTTAATTGTTACATGACCATTTTTGCAAATGGGCGTAGTATGCTGGCTAACCTGGTACCCTTTCGGCAGATCAGGATAGAAATAATTTTTACGGGCGAAATAATTGTTTTGTTCAATATCGCAATTGAGGGCCAATCCTAATTTGATGGCATATTCAATTGCTTTTTTATTCATTTTAGGCAATGTGCCGGGATGAGCCAATGTAACCGGACTAACATGCGTATTCGGTCGTCCGCCAAAAGCAGCGCTATCGCCGCAGAATAATTTGCTTTTTGTCAATAATTGAGCATGCACTTCAAGGCCAATTACTACTTCGTATTTAGAGTTATTCATCACGGAGGCAAAGTTAACCTTGATTGGCAAGATTTATTAATTTGAAGAAGGGTATTTTATCGTTTTAGAATGTATTTAACATCCCGGAGGGATGAAATATTGGTAGCAAAATCAATTTAATGAATCTAAAGTGCCGTAGGCACGATATTTCTCATTGCCGGATATCGTACCTCCGGCACTTCTGGAATATTATGCCTTATTTCTACCGATATTTTATCCCTACGGGATTACGAAAATTGTATTATTTTTGTATAGTCTACCACATTGGTAGATTATTAAATATTTTCTTATGGAAAAAGAATGTCCGGTTGATTTTATAGCAGTCAACGAAAACAGGGTGAGGCTAACAGCGTTATGGGTTTTATTATTGGTATTGGCATCATTTTTTGCTTTTGTTAATGCCTTTCCGGTATTTATCTTTTTAGCGATCGATTTCTTCTTGCGCGCTTTTAATTTTGGCAAATTCAGCCCGCTGAATATTTTGAGTGGCGCTATAGTAAAACAATTTAAAATACCCAATAAACCAATTGACCAGGCGCCTAAAAGATTTGCTGCAGGAATTGGGTTTGTTTTATCTACTGTAGTTGTAATATTGTTAATTGCCCAATTAGTAAAAGCTGCCATTATTTTGGCGATCGTTTTTGCGATCTTCGCATTTTTGGAATCTTTTCTAAGTTTTTGTGCCGGTTGTTACGTGTATACATTTTTACATAAGCTTAAAATAATAGCATAATTTTTATTTGTCCTGCTGAGGAACGAAGCATCTAATTCTTAACCAGCTGAATAATTGCGTAACGATTAGATTCTTCGCTTACGCTCAGAATGACAAAAAATAAAAGGGGAAGCTATGCGCTTCCCCTTTCTCATTAAATAATTATCTGTTTATAACATAGCTTTTACAACTGCGATCACTTGTTTCAAATTACTAATATCCTGTCCACCTGCGGTAGCAAGGTTTTTCTGCCCGCCGCCACCGCCGTTGATCAATTTTGATACCTGTTCTTTAATGATCTTGCCCGCATCTAACCCTTTAGCAGCAACAACCGTATCAGAAATACCGATCGCCACATTTGCCTTGCCATCAATATTAGCACACAATACTACCACATGATCGTGCAAATGATTTTTCAGATCGAAACATAATTTCTTTAACACATCTGCAGAACCAACTTCAATTATTTCACCTACAAAAGTTACGTTGTTGATTATTTCATCTTTCGTTAAAAGCTCGTTTCTGATACCAACCAATTGCCTTGCTTCTAATCCTTCGATCTTTTTTTCTAAGCCTGTCTTCTCAATCAATAAATTATCTACCGCTTTAGCAACTTCTTTTGGATTTTTTAATGTCTCGCGAATTGTTTTCAGCAAAGTGAATTCTTCATTGATATATTTTTCTGCTGCGCTACCACAAACCGCTTCAATTCTACGAACACCTGCAGCTACAGCACTTTCACTTTGTATTTTAAATATGCCTAATTCTCCTGTACTGCCAACATGTGTACCGCCGCATAATTCCAATGAATAATTTGGATCCATAATAACGACCCTAACAATATCGCCATATTTTTCTCCAAACAAGGCCATGGCGCCCAGAGCAACGGCCTCGTCTTTATGCATTGATTTAATTACGACTGGAATATTTTCCCTGATCTTTTCATTTACTATTTTTTCTACTGCAGCCAATTCTTCATCTGTTACTTTAGCAAAATGTGAAAAGTCAAAACGCAGGTACTCATCATTTACCAGACTTCCTTTTTGTGCCACATGCGTACCCAACACTTTACGCAAAGCTGCGTGCATTAAATGCGTAACACTATGGTGAACAGAGATCGCTTTTCTTCTTTCTACATCAACAATGGCAACAACTTCACCTGAAAGATCTGAAGGAATTTTATCTGTAAAATGAATGATCAGGTCATTCTCTTTCTTAGTATTGGTAATTCTTAATTCTTCATTCTTAATTCTTAATTTACCTGTATCTCCCACCTGTCCGCCGCTCTCCGCATAGAAAGGTGTAGTATCCAAAACCAATTGATATGATTCTTTTCCTTTGGCTGTTACTTTACGGTACTTAACAATTTTACTTTTTGTTTCTAATGAATCGTAGCCAACAAATTTGTTTTGTACATTATCAATTAGTGTTACCCAATCTTCTGTATCTAAAACAGCGGCAGATCTACTGCGTGTTTTTTGTTGAAGCATACAAATATTAAATCCTTCAATATCTACAGAAAAATTATTTTCTTTTGCGATTAATTCAATTAGATCTAGGGGAAATCCATAAGTATCAAATAATTCAAATGCAACACTTCCTTCAATAGGAACATACTCATTTGGATTGTTCTTTGTCAAGCTATTAAGAACTTGAAAAATTGAATCGATTCTTTTTAATCCCTTATCCAATGTTCTTAAAAAAGCTTCTTCTTCTTCATTGATCACTTTACTAACAAAATCCAACTGCTTGATCAACTCAGGAAAAACATCTTCGAATTGTTTAGCAATAATCGGCAACAATTGATGCAACAAAGGCTGCTTATAATCCAAATAAGAATAATAATAACGAACCGCTCTTCTTAAGATACGGCGTATAACATACCCCGCGCCTGTATTTGATGGTAGTTGTCCGTCTGCAATAGTAAAAGATATGGCACGGATATGATCTGCCAGTACACGAAACGCGATGGCTTCTTTGCTATCGCTATAATCGTATTTCTTTCCGGTGATTTTTTCTGTTGCGGCAATTGTTCCTGTAAAAACATCTGTATCGTAATTGCTTTGCTTGCCTTGTAATACCCTTACTAATCGTTCAAAGCCCATTCCTGTATCAACATGCTTTGCGGCTAATTGTTCCAGGCTACCATCTTTTTTTCTGTTGAACTGGATAAATACATTGTTCCAAATTTCAATTACCTGCGGATGATCATTGTTTACCAATGAAGCGCCATCGATCTTTTTTCTTTCTTCGTCATTTCTGCAATCAACATGTATCTCTGTACACGGGCCGCATGGACCGGTATCACCCATCTCCCAGAAATTATCCTTTTTATTGCCCAATAAAATCCTATCCGGCGCTACTCTCTTTGCCCATTCGCTTGCAGCCTCTTCATCTTTAGGAATATTTTCTTTTGCATCGCCTTCAAAAACGGTAACGTATAAACGATCTTTCGGTATCTTATAAATATCAACCAATAATTCCCAGCTCCATTCGATCGCTTCTTTTTTAAAGTAATCGCCAAAGCTCCAGTTGCCTAACATCTCGAACATGGTATGGTGGTAAGTATCTACACCCACTTCTTCCAGGTCGTTATGTTTACCACTAACGCGCAAACATTTTTGCGTATCTGCTATTCTTTTATGGGGCGCAGGTTTATTGCCTAAAAAGTAATCTTTGAACTGAACCATTCCCGAATTAGTGAATAACAGCGTAGGGTCGTCTTTTAACACAATTGGCGCTGAAGGAACAATGGTATGCCCCTTCGATCTAAAAAAATCGAGGAACTGCTGGCGGATCTGCTTCGCAGTTAACATGCCTGGGTTTACCGTAGACGACTTCGTTTCAACACTGGTGGACATATGCCAATTATTTTTAGGATGTTTTTTGTAATTTATCAGTCTATATTTGTACACTCTTAACAATACAGAGGCTGCAAATTTAAGGATTAGGGCTGACAGCTACACTGTTGAGCGCAAGATTGCCGAATTAGTATGAGAAAAATAAAATATTTCTACAATACCAACACGCTGCGGTACGAAAAGCTGGTAACGCCTCTTAAGGTGAAACTCTTGCGGGTATTCGGTTTCCTGTCAACAGCCCTTGTTACATCCGGCCTCATTGTTGCCCTTTACAATAAATTTATTCCCAAGCCGCAGGACCTTGCAATGAAGAGCAAATACACCGCTTTGCAAGATAATTATACGGCGTTGGATGATAAAGTGAAGACTTTACAGGACCAAATGGGCGTATTGGAAAAAAGAGATAACCAGGTGTATCGCTCTATTTTCGAAGCCAACCCTATGCCCGACAGTGCCAGGGCAAAAATGATCGAGCAAAAACAAGAGGTAGACAAGGTAAATATTATCGGAGACGATACCATTGCGGATGAAGTGGCTAAAACACTGGATAATTTGTCCGCCAGGGCCGCTTTCCAGCTAAATAGCTATACTGAAATTGAAAAATTGATCAAGAACCAGGATGTTAAGCTGGCTTGTATCCCAGCCATACAACCGGTTAGTAATAAAGACCTTACAAGGATCGCCAGTGGTTTTGGTATGCGCATCGATCCGGTTTATGGTACGCCAAAAATGCACAAAGGGCTTGATTTTGCCGCTCCGCAAGGAACACCTATTTATGCCACAGCTAATGGAACAGTGGCAGTGGCTGGCTTTACCGATGGCGGCTATGGCAATCACGTAGAGATCAACCATGGTTATGGCTATGAAACTATTTACGGCCATATGGTAAAAGTAAAAGTACATGCCGGCGAACGTGTTACCAGGGGTGAAGTGATAGGCTGGGTAGGTAGTACCGGTAAAAGTACGGGCCCGCACTGCCACTACGAAATTCATGTGAATGGCGAGGCTGTTGATCCTGTTTATTTCTTTTACAATGATATCAACCCTGATCAGTTTGATCGTTTATTAAAAATCGCTTCTACCGGGAGTGCAAAAAGTTTTGATTAACTTTAATGATGCCTGAGGATAACCAAATAACTTTTTCCTTTGATGAAGACCCGATAAAAAAACCTGTTGGGTTACAAAAGCCGCTGATCATTAAGACGGAAGTAATAGACCTTCCGCTCGAAAAAATTACCCCGATAAAAAAATCAACAAAAGGAAGAAAGAGCTTAAAGGAAATGGTGGCCAGTGCAGACCTCATAAACGTACCGCCTGATGAGGTCTTATTTCAAAAACTATATTACACGATCGGTGCCGTTGCAGAAATGTTTAATGTAAATCAATCCCTGCTTCGTTTTTGGGAAAATGAGTTTGATATACTAAAGCCTAAAAAGAACAGAAAGGGTGACCGGATGTTCAGGCCCGAGGATATTAAAAACTTACAACTGATCCATCACCTGATAAGAGAAAAAAAATATACACTGGAAGGAGCCAAAGATTTTTTAAAAAATAATAAACAGACGAATGAAAAATTCGCTACGATAGAATCGTTAAAGAAATTAAAAACATTTTTGCTGGAGTTGAAAACGAATCTCTAATTCAAAGCACTCGTTTCTTTTTTTATCTTGATGCCTTTCTCTTCTTTTATTTTAGCCCATCCGCCCGTTACGTTGCGCAGATTATGTACACCTTGCCTTTTCATTAATGAAGCTGCTATCACGCTTCTATAGCCGCCGCCGCAATGCACATACAGATTTTGGTTTTCTTCAAATTCAGCAATAGTAGCAACATCTATCATTTCATCCAAAGGCAAATTGATCGCATCTTTTACGTGCCCTTCAATAAATTCTGTTTCCTTTCTTACATCAACTATAAGCAGGTTGGGATCATGCGGAATGTCCATTGCCAATTCATCGGGTTCTACTTCAATGATCAGGTCTATTTTTTCGCCCGCATTTTCCCATGCTTCAAAACCTCCTGCTAAATAGCCTTCTATTTTTGAAAAGCCCACTCTTGCTAAACGCACTAAGCTTTCTTCTTCTTTATCTTTTTCAGTTACTAATAATAAGGTTTTATCAAAAGGCAAAATACTGCCTGCCCATTCAGCAAAGCGGCCATCCAGGCCAATGAAAATACTTTCAGGGATAAAGCCCTGCGTGAAAACATCTACGGGCCTTGTATCCAGAATGATCACATTCTCATTCAGTTTATTTTTAAACGCTACTACACTTAAAGCAACTAATCCTTTTTCTTTGATAGCATCCAAGCTATCATATCCTTCTTGATTTATTTTTGCATTCATGGAAAAATATTTTGGTGCTTCGAGAAGCCCGTCAGTAATAGCTTTTATAAAATCTTCTTTTGATTGTGGCTGTAGTGCGTAATTGTTTTTCTTTTCTTCACCGATCGTGCTGTAGGTATTCGGGCCTAAATTTTTTCCGCAACTACTTCCTTCGCCATGTGCAGGATACACTAACACATCATCCGCCAAAGGCAATATTTTATTTTGAATGGTATCGTACATGATACCTGCTAATTCTTCTTTGCTCATATCGCCACTACTTAGATCCGGCCGGCCTACATCACCAACAAATAAAGTATCACCGGTAAAAATGGCATTCGGTTTTCCTGCTTCATCTTTTAATAAGTAACAGCTGCTTTCGATCGTATGTCCGGGTGTATGCAATACCGTTAGGCTCACTTTACCCAATGTAAAAGCTTCACCATCTTTAGCAATATGTACGGGGAAATTGGTTGTTGTTTGCGGACCGTAAATAATTGGGGCACCGGTTTGTTTGCTCAGGTCTAAATGGCCGCTTACAAAATCTGCATGAAAATGTGTTTCGAAAATATATTTGATCGAAGCTTTTCTTTCTTTAGCCAGTTGGATATATTCTTCAATATCCCTTAACGGATCGATAATGGCTGCCTCTCCATTACTTTCAATGTAATAGGCCGCTTCACTTAAACATCCTGTATATAATTGTTGAATGTACATCCTGCTACAAAGATAAAAATAAAAAAGCGGATGCTATTACACATCCGCTTTATCTAATATTTTGGTGAATTAATTTACAAGATCACCAACAAATTTGTTGATCTCTTCAATTCTTTTATGGTTAACGATGTAGTAGATAAATTTACCATCGCGCTCTGTGCTAACGATTCCCGCCTTTCTTAAAATGGCTAAATGTTGAGACGCTACTGATTGCTCTAATTTTAACCTAACATATATTTCCGTTACCGTGATCTTTTTTTCTTCATCGATCAATTTCAATAATTGCTGACGAAGTTTGTGGTTAAGTGCCCTTAAGGTAAGCGCTGCTTTTTTTACATTATAATAATCTACTTTAATAGCAGCCTTTTCTAAGGTTGATTTCTCCTCATCTGCAACAACATCTTGGCTAATCATGTTTACTGGTTTTTATTTATATAATAAAGAGCAAATATATAAAATATGTAAGTAATAAGTAATGGGTTTTATATAAACGGTCATTATATGGTATTAACGTAAGTTGGCCTCCTTAAATTGTATTCAGATAAAATTCTTTTATATATGTTGGTTCTGTGTATGCGAGATCAGAAAAAGAATTTTTATTATACTTTTCTGTAGATAACTCGCTCATAGCAAGCGGGTTAATATTGATATGGAGAAAAGTGGCGTTAGTTGAAGAACATATATTTTGCCATTTGGGGCTCCCATTACCAAAAAATGCTATAGGATGCTCTTTTAGTTGTTCCTGGAAGGATCTTTCATCCAAAATTAAAGCGCAAGGAGGCAAAACAGGGTTCAAAGACCGATCAAATATTGCTGTAAAGACTTCCATCCGCCTTGCATCGATCATCGGGCATAATAATGTTTTAGGCAATAAGGCTGTTTTTTCTGGCGAAATAAGCGCTGATTTAGCCAAAACATCTAAGGTTCCAATAGTAATAAGTGGTTTATTCAGTGCATAGCAAAGACCTTTTGCACTAGCCAGCCCTACCCGCAATCCTGTATAAGAACCGGGGCCGATCGTAACCGCAATGGCATCTACCTGGGCAAAGCTAATAGCCGCTTTCTGCAGTATATCGCTTACGGCTACCTGCAGAAAACCCGTATGATCCATTTGGTTATCATTGAACGCCTGTTGCAATACAGCGCCATCCCTGGCCACACTAACATGTGCAGCTTCAGTCGCCGTATCTATATTAATTATTATACTCATTGTTTGTTTGGCAAAAATAGGTGGTTGAGAAAAGATATATTTGCATTATAGAAAAAAGAATTAATCATGAGCAAGAAAATAATCAACACAACCGATGCCCCGGCACCTATCGGGCCTTACAGTCAGGCTGTTAGATCAGGCGATTTTTTATTTTTATCCGGGCAAGTAGCCTTGATCCCCGGAACAAGCGACCTGGCGAATGGAAATATTGTGGAAGAAACGCACCAGGTAATGAAAAACCTTAAAGCTGTATTAACAGAAGCGGGCATGAATTTTAGTAATGTAATTAAGACAAGCATTTTTTTAAGCGATATGGATCTTTTTGGTCAGGTGAACGAAGTATATGGTCAATATTTTAATGGTGATTCTTTTGGCGGGTTTCCTGCAAGAGAAACTGTTGCTGTTAAAACCTTACCTAAGAATGCGAATGTTGAGATCAGTATGATCGCAGCAAGCTAATTTATCGTCTATGAATAAAAAACCTATAGTAATAATAACCGCTAAAGCGCATGATATTCTTACCACTACTTTAGAGCAGCAGGGGTATGAAGTAATATATATGCCTTCGATCAGTTATGATGAATTGGGTGAAAAAATCATTGCCGCTACTGGATTGATTGTTACAACAAGATTAAAGATCGACAAAGCAATTATAGATAAAGCGCCTGACCTGAAATGGATCGGCCGCCTGGGAAGTGGCATGGAATTGATCGATGTTGAGTATGCAGAAAGTAAAGGCATCACTTGTGTAAGCAGTCCTGAAGGTAACCGAAATGCAGTGGCAGAGCATGTTTTGGGTATGATCCTGAACTTAATGAATAAGATCAATACCAGCTTCGATGAAGTGAAAGAAGGTAAATGGTTAAGAGAAGCCAATCGGGGAACAGAGTTAACCGGCAAAACGATTGGTATTGTTGGCTTTGGTAACACAGGGAGCGCATTGGCCAAATTGCTTTCTTCTTTTGATGTTACCATTGTGGTGTATGATAAATATAAATCGGGTTTTGCAAAAGATAATATTAAAGAAGGCACGCTGGAGCATGTTTGTAAATACGCAGACGTAATAAGTTTTCATGTGCCGTTAACAGAAGAAACAAAATACATGGCCGACGATCAGTTTTTTGCACTTCTTGAACAAAAGCCATATTTTATTAATGCCTGCAGGGGCAGGGTAACCAATACCGCAGCGTTGATAACCGCTATTAAAAACAAAAAGATCGCCGGTGCGGCTTTGGATGTTTTAGAGAATGAAAAATTAGACACCTTAACGGAAACACAAAAACAACAGCTTGATTTTTTAACCCAGCAACCCAATGTTATTATAACTCCGCATATTGCAGGCTATAGCCATGAAGCATTTTATAAAATGAGTACTGTCATTTTGGAGAAGCTGGGCATTTAAATTTTTACTACCTTTGTAACATACAACGCTTTGGAGAAAGTCCGGAGCGTTGTATTTTTTTTCTGTTTAGTATAAAAGATATTTTATGAGCGAAGCAACTACTAATTACGTAAAAAAAGATACGTACGAAGCTATGAAGCAAGAGCTTCATCACATGAAGAAGATCGAAAGGCCTGCTGCAAGCAAGGCTATTGCAGAAGCGCGTGAAAAAGGTGACTTGAAAGAGAATGCTGAATACGATGCGGCCAAAGAAGCACAAGGCATGCTGGAAGCAAAAATAAAATACCTCGAAGGCGTTATTGCCACTGCACGCATTTTAGATGAATCAAATATTGATACCAGCAAGGCTTCTATCCTAACAAAAGTTACGGTAACAAACCTTGGTACAAAAAAACAGGTTACCTACCAGATCGTTTCTGAAAAAGAAGCGGATCTAAAATTGGGTAAAATATCTGTTACCTCTCCTATCGGTAAAGGCTTATTAGGTAAAGCTATTGGTGATGTCGTTGAAGTGATCGTTCCTGCAGGAACGCTTAAGTTCAAAGTCGAAAACATTACAATATAAAATTATTTCTGATGTCTGATTTATGATTGCTGATAGTCAAAAGCTTCTCAAGGTTTATAAAATCATATATCAGAAATCCTAAATCAGAAATTCATGACCATCTTTTCAAAAATAATTGCCGGAGAAATTCCTTCTTACAAAATTGCGGAGAACGATAAGTTCTTTGCCTTCCTCGATATCTTTCCTTTGGTAAAAGGCCATGTATTGGTTGTTCCAAAAATTGAGGTAGATAAATTGTTTGATGTACCGGATAATTATTTATCCGAATTATTACTTTTTGCAAAACCTATTGCGCATGCGATCGAAAGATCATTTGATTGTAACCGTTGCGGCGTTTCTGTGATAGGATTAGAAGTTCCGCACGCACATGTTCACTTAATGCCGATCAATAGTGCTAATGATATTAATTTTACAAATACTAAGTTGAAATTGAGCACAGAAGAATTAAAAGAAATACAACAAAAAATTATTGCGCAGTTAGCTTAATTGGCATTTAAACGAAATCCAATTCCGTGGATGGTTTCTAAAACAACTTCCGGGTCTGCCTTAAAATGTTTACGAAGCTTGGTAATAAATACATCCATGCTTCTTCCTAAAAAATAATCATCTTTCCCCCAAACGTTTAACAGCACTTCTTCACGCTTTAATATTTTATTGACGTGTTGGGCAAAGAAACGCAGCAGGTCAGCTTCTCTTTGTGTTAATGTTATTATTTCATTGTCTACATAGATCTTCATTTCAGTATAAGCAAATCGAAGTTTGCCGATCGTATATTCTTCCAGAACATCTGATTGTAATTTTTTAGAACGGCGTAAAAAAACATTTATCCTTAATACCAATTCTTTTATACTGAATGGTTTAGTAATATAATCATCAGCGCCGGTGTTAAACCCTTTGATGCGGTCTTCCTCTAAGCTTTTAGCGGTGATGAATATGATCGGGATCATATCGCTTTCCAACCTTATTTTTTTTGCCAATGCAAAACCATCACGCAACGGCATGTTCACATCCAGCAGACAAATATCAAAATCTGCTTTTTGAAATTGTTGCCATGCCACTTCTCCATCCGAAGCGTGGACCACTTCAAAGCCTTCATCCTGCAAATTGTCTTTTATCACAAAAGCTAAATTGCGATCGTCTTCTGCCAATAAAATTTTTCCCTTGCTCATTAATTATAGTTTTTAGGAATCTTAATAATAAAGATGCTGCCTTCACCCAATTTGCTGTCTACTTCAATTTCTCCGAAATGTGCATCAATTATCTTTTTTACAAAATGCAATCCCAATCCAAATCCTTTATTCTGTTGAATATTTCCATTTGTAACACGATAAAAACGTTCAAATATTTTTTTATGGTCTTCACGCGGTATACCAATACCATTGTCTTTTACTGCAATATGAAAATAGCTATCCTTTCTATATGTGCTGATCTCTATTACCGGGGTCTGTGCATATTTTATAGCGTTCTCAATTAAATTAATAACCACCAAAAACAAATGCGATTTATCGGCATAAATGATCGGTTCAGCAGTAGTAAAAGAAGTATGTATCACCACATTCTTTTCTTCTATCAAAGGCTGTATATCATTGATAGCCCTTTCCATTAATTCGTTGGCATTAAATTTTTCCTTTACCAATTGCAGGTTGCGCTGTTCGGTAAAAGCAATTTCTAATAATCGCTGTACCTGTTTTTGTAAATGCACCGTTTGTTCTGTAATAATGCCTGCATATTTAGTAAGCTTATCCGGATTTTGTGTGATGTTTTGTTGTTGTAATACATCGCCCGCAATTTTTATAACAGATAAGGGTGTTTTAAATTCATGCGTAAAATTGTTCACAAAATCTTTTTGTATCTCATTTAAAAATTTTTGTCTATAGAGATAAAAAATACTCGCGCCAAAACAGATCAATACAATTAACAACGTAGAGCTTGTCACGATCCAAAAAAGCATCTGCTGAATGATGTACTGGCTCCTATGTGGAAAATACATGATCACATAAGGGTAGCTTCTTTCAAACAAAGGAATATCATGACTGCTTGATAAATGATAGGCATCAGGCAGGTCAATGTATTTTTCACTTGTATACGCTTGTTTACTATTATCAAAGAACGCTATTTTGCAATCCGTAAAGATCCCGAAATCAACCAGCTCGCCACTTAGGTTTTTTAACAAGGTATCCATATTCACTGCATGGTCTACCTTAATTAAGTAAGCATCATTACTCGGATTCTCTATCAGTTTTTCAACACCTACCGCCTCTTGTGTAAGCGGCATATCTTCATATAAACCGCGTATGCTTTTTGAGATATTGATATTGAATTGTTTCGCTTCAAAAAAGTATACTTTCTGCAGCCACACCAATTGCACCGTAATTATTATAGCAACAAGCAAGGTACTTATCAGTATAACCAACCGCAGCGCTTTAGAACGGATAACCATACTCATATTTGTACAAAGGTTTTTTTTAATTTACTATAGTGGTGTTAATGTATGTTAAGTGGAAGTTAAACGCTCAACTATAAACTACTCAACGTTTATAGTTGAGCGTTTAGGGTTGAGAAGCATCACTTGACCCTGCCCGGATTATTCTTTATAAAATCATCCCAGCCTTTTAATTTTTTTGAAGAAGTAGCGCCTAACACAGCATTGAATTGAAAATGATGACAAACAGCAACAGCCAAAGCATCAGAGGCGTCTAAATATTGCGGGTCATCCGTAAATTCCAATAACCGTTTCAGCATTTGCAATACCTGTTCTTTATTGGCATTACCGTTACCTGTTATTGATTGCTTTATTTTTTTAGGAGAATATTCTGTAACATCCAAACCGTGACGCATAGCCGCTGCAATGGCAACGCCCTGTGCACGGCCTAGTTTTAGCATGCTTTGTACATTCTTCCCAAAAAAAGGCGCTTCAATGGCAAACACGTCGGGCTTGTGTTTAATGACCAACCCACTCACCGTATTATATATCAATTGCAATTTTTTATAGCCGTCATCGATCTTTCCTGGTTTTAAAACACCCATATCTATCAACCGCATGGCGCTGCCATTTACCTCGATCAATCCATATCCCATAACAACTGTTCCCGGGTCGATCCCTAAAATGATGGTCGATTTTTTTTGCAATTTTTTTGATTTACAATTAACACTGATATTTACTGTGTAATGCCGTGCAGTTGAACCCACCGGTTATTCCACATATAAAAATAACAAAAACCTGTTTGAATAAAAGTATTAAAATATTAATCAACTATTTTTTGATACCGGTATTATTTATAGTACTATCGTGGAGTTTATACAAACAGATCATTAACCAGGATGATCTTGCTTTTAGGTGGCAACAGATCAAAAACAGCTGGCAGGATGCGCGTTTGTGGTTAGTTCTTTTATTACTATTCGTTAATTGGGGGCTGGAAGCCAGGAAATGGCAATTATTGGTAAGGCGCATTCAGCCTTTATCTTTTTTCACAGCATTCAGATCGGTATTATCAGGTTGCAGTGTTACCATGCTAACGCCGAACCGTATAGGCGAATATGGCGGCAGGATCTTGTATGTGGAAGAAGGCAACCGTATCAAAGCAATTTCATTAACGATCGTTGGTAGTATCAGCCAATTAGTAGTTACAATGATAATGGGTTGTTGTGGTTTGATCGTTTTAAGGTTCTTTTCACACAATAATGCAAATGCTTTAAATCTTTTACCGGACTTTTGGAGTAATATATTGATATATCTTAGTCTGGGTGTTAGTGTATTTCTGTTATTTTTTTATTTGCGCCTGCACTGGCTGGTAGTATTGATAGAAAAAATTCCTGCTTTGCAAAAAGCAGCCAGGTATATTTCAGTGCTGGATGAATTTGATAATAAACAATTGGCTCGTATTTTGTTTTTATCATTTATACGGTACCTGGTTTTTGTTGGCCAGTATATTTTGCTGTTAAAAGTAATGCAGGTTGATATGTCAGCATTGCTCTCTTTTTGGTTGATAGCAATATTTTATTTGGTAATGGCAATAGCGCCAACCCTGGGATTTATAGAATTACCGATAAGGGCAAAAGCCAGTTGGGAAATTTTAAAATTTTATACTAACAATCAACTGGGAGTTGGCACGGCGGCATTAGGTATCTGGCTTATAAATTTAGTTATCCCGGCTATAATTGGGGGATTGTTAATTTTAAGTGTTAAAATTGTAAAAGAAAAATGAGGACTATTTTAAAAACTACTTTCTTACTAATTGTTTTGTGCAGCTTTACACAAGCGACTCCCTCGTTTGATTTTTGCTCTGTTAAAAACACCTCCTTTAATCCGGGTGAAGAGCTTACCATGAAGGTTTTTTATAATACTCTAGGCGCTTACATCGGTGCGGGCGAAGCAACTTTTACAACTACGCTTGATAAATTTAATGGCAAACCTGTTTATCACTGCGTGGGAGAAGGAAAATCCTATTCCTTCTTTGATGGTTTTTTTAAAGTAAGGGATCGCTATGAAACCTACATGGATACAGCAACAATGCTTCCCCTAAAATTTGTTCGGAATGTTAATGAGGGTGGTACTATCATTTATAACAATGTAACTTTTAATCAAGCAGCCAATACGGCTATAAGCACGCATGGCGTTTATAAAACCACGCCTTGTATACAAGATGTTGTGAGTGCTATTTATTGTTTGCGCAACATAGATTTTAATAGTTTTAAACCGGATGATAAGATACCATTTGATATGTTTTTAGATGACCAGGTGTATCATATGTACATCCGTTACATGGGCAAGGAGATCATCAGAACAAAATTTGGTAAGTTTCACGCGATACGGTTTAAGCCTTTATTAATTAAAGGCACCATGTTTACCGATGGAGAAAAAATGAATGCCTGGGTAAGCGATGATCCTAATCACGTTTTACTTAGAGTAGAAACGCCGATCGTTGTAGGAAATGTGAAAGTAGATATGATCGGCTATAAAAATCTGCGTTATCCTTTATCATCTCAGATAAAAGAGTAGATATCTGCTAATTTAAAAGTATTCCCGATACGAATTCCTTTTTCCGTTAATTGTAAAGTACCGCATTCAATAACCGGATCGTGCTCAAAGAATAAGATATAATTATTTGCTACTGCTTCTGATAAAAATATCTTTTTTTCGTTCAATGTCTGCATAGGAAACATATCATAAGCCATAATATACGGCATAGGAATATGCGCAGGAGAAGGCAACAGGTCTGCCACAAAAACGATCGTTCTGTTTTTATATTGAATTACAGGCAACATCATCGCATGGGTATGTCCATTTACAATTTTGTAAGACAATGAAGGAAGTATCAATGATTCAGCAGTGGGCATTCCATTTACCATTAACCATTTATCATTAACCATTTTTAATTGTCCGCTTTCCTGTATCGGTAAAATATTTTCTGTTAGAAAAGAGGCTTTCTCTCTGTCATTCGGATCAGTGGCCCAATCCCAATGTTGCTCATTACTCCAGTAGGTAGCATTTTTAAATGCTGGAACTAATTTATCTCCTTCCCTTACAATAGCGCCGCCGCAATGATCAAAATGAAGATGGGTTAAGATCACATCAGTAATATCATCTTTAGTAAATCCTTGCGCGGCCAAAGATCTATCCAGACTATCATCTCCATGCAAATAATAACGGTCAAAGAATTTTTTATCCTGCTTATCGCCCATTCCGGTATCGATCAAAATAAGCTTATTGCCTTCTTCGATCAGTAAGCAACGCATGGCCCAGCTGCACATATTATTGTCGTCAGCAGGATTTAATTTGTTCCACATGCTTTTAGGGACCACACCAAACATAGCGCCGCCATCTAATTTAAAATGTCCGGCGTTAATGGTGTATAATTTCATTTATAGGGCGACTTTAAGTTTTGGTTCTTTCCACAAAGAATAAAGCAGGATGAATAAGGCAATTATAAAATAGCCCATTAAAGAAAGTACGGCGCTTCGCATGCCGCCTGTTAATTCTGTTACGATACCAAATGTAGCCGTGCCGATAACAGTGCCTACCTTATCGCACACATCATAAAAACTAAAGTAAGAAGCCGTATCTTTTGTAGGCGGCATTAATTTAGAATAAGTGGAACGGCTCAATGATTGTATACCACCCATTACCAAACCTACTGTAGCCGCTACTATATAAAACGAGAACTGCGAGTAAACAAAATAAGAAGCGATACAAATGCCTATCCAGATAAGCACACCGCCGATCAACACTTTTATATTGCCGACCTTTTTAGAAAAATAAGAAAACATATAAGATCCTGCAATAGCGACGATCTGAATGATCAAAATGGTCATCATTAATTTTCCTGTATTGCTTGCGTCTGTTTCTTTATTGCCTGTATTAGGGAAGATCTCTTCTTTAGCAAAGATGGCAGCAGAATACATTACCGTTTCTACCCCCATTCCAAAAAAGAAGAACGCCAATAAAAACCGTTTCAGGGTTGGGTCGTGTTTTACTTCGTTCCAAACCTTTCTTAACTCTTCGTAGCCTTTGGTTAAAAAATTATGACTATGTGAGACTGGATTGGGCTCTGTCTTTGGCAGAGTAAAAAAAGTGATCTGCGCAAAAGCCGCCCACCATAATCCCGTTAAGAAAAAAGATATCTGCGATGCTTTTCCTGCGGTGGCGATGCCAAACATATCATGCTTGGTTACCATTATCAAACAAAATAACAACAATATTACGCTACCTACATAACCCAATGCAAATCCTTTAGCACTCACATTATCCTGGTCTTCCACTGCTGCGATCTCAGGTAAGTAGGCATTGTAAAAAACAAGGCTGCCACCATATCCTATCGACGCCAAAACAAAAAGCACAATACCTAACTGAGGATTATCCGGCGTGAAATAATACATGGCACAACAACTAAATGCACCCAGGTAACAAAAGAATTGCATGAATCTTTTTTTGCTGCCGAATGAATCTGCGATAGAAGATAACAAGGGCGATATCAGCGATACAAATAAGAAAGAGAAAGCAACTGCATAATTGTACAAAGCAGAAGGCTGATCAAAAGTGCGGCCGCAAAAAACAATGCTTTTGCCGGAAGTAACGCCTTCGTAATAAGCAGGAAAAATAGAAGAAGTAATTACCAGTGAGTAAACAGAGTTTGCCCAATCGTACATACTCCATCCATTAATAACTTTTTTAGAAGCTGTTTGCATGTTGCTATTTTAAATGATGAATTATAAATGTTAAATGAATTCAAAATACAACATTCAACATTTAAAATAATTAACTAATAATCCCGCGGCTAATCAGTATCAAAACAACAATACCCAGTATAATTCTGTAGATACCAAAAACTTTAAAGCCATGCTTTTGTAAATAGGTAATAAAAAATTTAATAGCCAGCATTGCTACAATAAATGCAATGATATTTCCTTCAGCCAATAACACCAGGTTGTGTTTATCTTTTAATATCTCAGGATTCGTTTTATATGTTTTCAATAATTTATACCCTGTTGCGGCGATCATTGTTGGTACTGCTAAAAAGAAGGAAAATTCTGCAGCAACTTTTCTTGTTAGCTTCTGGCTCATGCCACCAACAATACTTGCAGCACTGCGGCTAACGCCCGGTATCATTGCCAGACACTGACAAATACCAACGATGAATCCTTTTTTATAGCTAACATTATTTTCATCTGTAACAGTTGGGTGATTGAACAGCTTATCAACAAACAATAAAATAATACCGCCGAGCAATACGCTAACTGCAACAACTGTTGGGCTCTCCAATAACATATCGATCCTATCAGAAAATAATTTGCCCAATATCAACGCAGGAATTACGGCTACCAATAATTTCAAATAAAATTCCCATTTGGCAAAATCGAAAAATTTCTTCCAATACAAAACTACTACAGCTAAAATGGCGCCTAGCTGGATCGCTATCTCGAACAATTTTACAAACTCATCTTTTTCAATACCCATTACCGAGCTGGCAATGATCATATGGCCCGTAGAAGAAACGGGTAAAAATTCTGTTAATCCTTCTATGATCGACAGGATGAGCGATTGTAAAGTATCCATCTGATTTATTTATAGGTGTAAAAATAAAAAACCGATCCGATAATCCGGATGAATCATCATCAACAAATTATCAAATCGGTTCATTGAAAAGTTATAAGTAATTATTCGCTTTTAGGATTTTTCATGATCGCATAAATTTCTATCAACAACCCGAGTATGATCATGATCGGTGCAATAGTAATGCGTCTTGTGCTATAAATTTCGGCATCATTAAATACCATTGGATCGGCGCTTTTACCTCCCATCATACACAAAAACCCAATAGCCATTACTGCTAACCCTATTATCATCCATAGGTAGTTTCCCTTATCAAAAAGATTAGGCATTTTTGAATTTGATGGCTGTGTTGGTTTAACCGTATTCATGTTGTTTAGTTTATATGCAAATAAAAGAAATAATATTTATAACCACATCCCTTTAGGATCGTATTAACTAATAAAGGTCATCCAGCTTCATACGCAGGTATTTTAATACCGAACGGTGCGTACTTACAACCGAAATGATAATGCCTAAGATGATAATACCCATAAATAAGATCGCCATGCTCTTATTATCATGCAGACTTTTAAAATCCGGCACAAAATATTCTACTATCAATACCGTACTATAAACAGCAAGAATGGCTAAAAGCGCAGAAATAAGTCCGTTTACGATGGCCCTGATATCAATAGGCTTGGCAATGAACCATCTTGTAGCGCCCACCATCTGCATCGTTTTAATTAAGAAACGATTGCTGTACATGGCCAGTCTGATCGTATTATCAATAGAAATTATTACCAAAATTGTCAATATCATGGCAATGATCAAAAAAACCAATGCACCAGCCTTTACATACTTACTCACCTTATCTACTGCTTCCGTTGGGAACTTAAATTCTGATATCACACCAGGGAACGTGGCCTGTAAATTTTCTGCCAGCATACTCAGACTATCACGCTGCACATGATCGGCCTTTACATTAAAATCAATACTCTCCGGCAAAGGGTTATTTTGAATAAATTGTCTCCAGCTGGTATCGTTATCCGCGTTATAGCGTTGTATCGCCATTTCTTTGGTTACGTATTGTGCCGATTTTACATACGGAACAGCCGCAATATATTGTTGTAAGCTATCGATCTCGGGTTGGGTTGCATCACGGTTCAAAAAAGCCTGTATTTGAATGCTTTCTTTTAGATAATCGCCTGTTTTGCGAACGTCTATAAAAAACCATCCTACAATACCAAACAAGAATAACACCAATGCCACCCCGATGATAGCGTAAGCGTAAGTCGTTTTTCCTCTTTTACTTGATCCTTTTCCGAATTGTGACATGTGTACTATTAAATTTTTAGATCCTGGATTGGGCGCAAATGTAATTAATTTTAAAGGCTTTACTGTACTTTTGCCCTCACCAAATTATTTTAAATGTTGAATTTTAAATGTTAAATTTTTATATAGCATTCATTCAACATTTAAAATTCAAATTTCAACATAAAAACAGGCAATGGAATACGATTTTAGGAAGATAGAGCAAGACTGGCAGCGCAATTGGAAGGAAACGGCCGCTTATAAAGTGAGCAACGATTCTCCTAAGCCCAAGTATTATGTATTGGATATGTTTCCTTACCCAAGTGGTGCCGGTTTGCATGTGGGCCATCCGTTGGGTTATATCGCCAGCGATATTTACAGCAGGTATAAAAGATTGAAGGGTTTTAATGTATTGCACCCAATGGGGTACGACAGCTTCGGGTTACCTGCAGAACAATATGCATTGGAAACGGGGCAACACCCTGCAGTAACCACAGAAAAAAATATAAAGACGTTCAGGGAACAATTAGATAAAATTGGTTTTTGTTATGATTGGAGCCGCGAAGTAAGAACAAGCGATCCAAATTATTACAAATGGACACAATGGATCTTCTTACAAATATTTCATAGCTGGTATGACCGTGTTGCAAAAAAAGCAAGGCCGATCAGTGAGTTAATAGAGGCTTTTGCTTTGAAAGGAAGTATTGCTGACGACCGGCCACTTACCACCGACCACCAATTTACTGCAGATGAATGGAAAGCATTTACTGATGTGCGTAAGCAGGAAGTATTGATGGATTATCGTTTATCATTCAGCGCTTACGGCGAAGTGAATTGGTGCGAAGCATTAGGAACGGTATTGGCAAATGATGAAGTGGTGAATGGTGTGAGCGAACGCGGTGGCTATCCTGTTGTAAAAAAGAAAATGCGCCAATGGTATTTGCGCATTACAGAATATGCCGATCGTTTGTTAGAAGGATTAGAACGCATCGAGTTCAGTGATGCCATGAAAGAAATGCAGAAGAACTGGATCGGGAAAAGTCAGGGTGCAGAGATAGACTTCGAAGTGAAAAGTGAAAAGTCAAATCCAAAAAGTTTAAAAGTATACACTACTCGTCCGGATACAATTTTTGGCGTTGATTTTATGGTGATCGCTCCGGAACACGAACTGGTTGCTGAAATAACTACTGCTGCGCAGAAAGATGACATTCAAAAATATCTCGATTATGTAAAAAGCAGAAGCGAACGGGAACGCATGAGCGAAGTAAAACAAATTACGGGTTGCTTCACTGGTGCGTATGCGATCAATCCTTTTGATGGAAAAGAAATTCCTATCTGGATAGCGGAGTATGTATTGGCAGGATATGGTACCGGCGCGATCATGGCCGTGCCTTGCGGCGATCCACGCGATTTTGGTTTTGCCAAACACTTTAATATTCCTATCACCAATATCATCGGTTCTTATTTTAATGGCGAAGAAGCCAATGCAACAAAAGATGCCATCTTAGAGAACTCAGGTTTTTTAAATGGCAAAGTGATGAAAGAAGCAATGAGCATTGCTATTGATAAGATAGAAGCAATGGGCATCGGTAAACGCAAAGTAAATTACAGGATGCGTGATGCAGGCTTCAGTCGCCAGCGTTATTGGGGCGAACCATTTCCTATCATCTGGAGCGACGGTGTTGCTATTCCTTTAGAAGCTGAAGAACTGCCGTTGATATTACCGGTAGTAGAAAAATACGGACCCGGTCCTGAAGGAGAAGGCCCGTTAGCCAATATTACAGACTGGGTAAATTTACCCGAAGGTGGCAGAAGAGAAACTTCTACAATGCCCGGCTACGCTGGTTCTTCCTGGTATTTTTTACGTTATA
>DATHHR010000124.1:0-3438 GCA_035317105.1 Ferruginibacter sp.
GTTGATAGCGTTGAAATGGCTCGTACGATCGAGATCCTTACCGGTTTCTCTTTGGGTGCAGAATCAATCGCGTTGTTTGCACGTGTTGGTGGTGGTATCTATACAAAAGCTGCTGACGTAGGTGCTGACCTTGTAGGTAAAGTAGAAGCAGGTATTCCTGAAGATGATCCTCGTAACCCTGCAACGATTGCCGATAACGTAGGGGATAACGTAGGTGACGTTGCCGGTATGGGCGCCGATCTTTTCGGTAGCTATGTTGCAACAGTTTTAGCAACAATGGTTTTGGGTAGAGAAACAACAGCTATAGGCGATGCGTTTGGTGGTATGTCTCCTATTCTATTGCCGATGATGATCGCTGCAATGGGTATTTTGTTTTCTATCATCGGAACATTCTTTGTTCGTATTTCTGAAACATCAGGACTTAGTACGCAAAAAGTACAAAGTGCTTTAAATATGGGTAACTGGGGTTCAATGGTTTTAACAGCGATTGGTTGTTATTTCTTAGTGAACTTTTTATTGCCTGAAAATTTAATATTACGTCACCATGAATTTACAAAGAACGGCGTGTTTGGTGCGATCATGGTTGGTTTAGGTGTTGGTGCTTTAATGAGTATCATTACTGAATATTATACGGCAATGGGTAAACGCCCGGTGATGAGTATTATTCGTCAATCTGCAACAGGACATGCTACAAATATTATCGGTGGTTTGGCGGTAGGTATGGAAAGTACTTTGTTACCAATTTTAGTATTGGCTGCAGGTATCTACGGATCTTACGCTTGTGCAGGTTTATACGGTGTGGCAATCGCTGCTGCCGGTATGATGGCAACAACAGGTATGCAATTAGCGATCGATGCATTCGGACCAATTGCGGATAACGCAGGCGGTATTGCTGAGATGAGTGAATTGCCTGCTGACGTTCGTGAAAAAACTGATATTCTTGATGCGGTAGGTAACACAACAGCTGCAAGTGGTAAAGGTTTTGCGATTGCTTCTGCGGCATTGACTGCGTTGGCATTGTTTGCTGCCTTTGTTGGTATTGCAGGCATTGATGGTATTGATATTTATCATGCAGATGTACTGGCAGGCTTATTTGTTGGTGGTATGATCCCTTTTATATTTTCTTCTTTAGCGATCCGCGCAGTTGGTGAAGCGGCAATGGCGATGGTAGAAGAAGTACGCAGACAGTTCCGCACGATCCCTGGAATAATGGATGGTACAGGAAAACCTGAGTACGATAAATGTGTGGCTATCTCTACAGAAGCTTCGCTTAAAAAAATGATGTTGCCAGGTGCAATCGCTTTATTATCTCCGATCATTATCGGTTTCGTATTTGGACCGGAAGTATTGGGTGGATTTTTAGCAGGTGCAACCGTTAGTGGTGTGTTGATGGGCATGTTCCAGAACAACGCAGGTGGTGCATGGGATAACGCAAAAAAATCTTTTGAAAAAGGTGTTGAAATAAACGGCGAAACCTTTTACAAAAAGTCTGAACCACATAAAGCATCTGTAACTGGTGATACAGTTGGTGATCCATTTAAAGATACCTCAGGGCCATCAATGAATATCTTGATCAAATTGATGAGTATTGTGAGCTTGGTTATCGCTCCTACCCTTGCAAAAATTCATCATGATAAAATTGTTGCGAACAGAAGAGCAGCAATACAAACAATGGTGCAAATGGATAATGTAGACAGAGCTGTTGACAGCACAACTGATCTGCATAGAAATTAGGATAATAATACTTTTATAGGTGAACGGTTCATGTGAAAGCATGAACCGTTTTTTTATTTTAACAAAAGTTCATTTAAGTTCGTACTTTTAAAATCTTATTTAATAATCCCCAAAAAACAACTCTTATGAAAAGTAAAACAACTGCAGCTATTTTAGCATTCTTTTTAGGTGGCTTAGGTATTCATCGTTTTTATCTTGGACAATCAGGAAAAGGTTTCTTATACTTAATCTTTTGCTGGACATTTATTCCTTCGATTATTGCACTTGTCGACTTTATTGTTTTTTTAACTATGGACGAAAGTGCATTTAATGCAAAATATAATCAAGGAAATACACAGTTTGCAGCTTCCGGAATTAATACTGCAGATGAATTAGAGAAATTATATAGTTTAAAAGAAAAAGGCATTTTAACAGAGGTTGAATTTCAAAAAAGAAAATCGAAATTATTATAAGCAGACAGTTAAAAATATTTCAAATTAAAAATAAGTTCGTATGAGTATATGTGCAATTTGTGACGCTAAGCTTGGATTTTTAAATAAACCCACTTTCGGTGTTGGAAAATTATCTGATGGAAACGAAGTCTGTCTCGATTGTTTTAAAAAAATAAACAAAAAAGATGCAAAAATCGGAATGAATCTTAAGAAATACACAACAGAGCAAACTACAGAAATTATAAAAGGTGTTGTTACTGAAATTTCACAAAACACAAAAAAATTAGACGAGATAAAAGAAAAAATAAAAGCATTAGGAATGAATAGTACTTCTGCTTTTTTAGGAAGAAAAGAAATAAATAAACTTCCTGAAATAATGACAGATGGAGAAGAATTTGAAAACATTCTACAAGGAGTTTATAACGAAAAAGAGGGTATTCTAGTTGCAACTAACAAACGTCTTTTATTCATTGACGTCGGTTTAATATATGGTTCCAGGGTTGAAGATTTTTCATACACTAATATATCTTCCGTATTATATGAAACAGGTATAGTTTTCGGTAAAATTATAATAATGGCTTCTGGGAATAGGGCTATTATTGACAAAATCGTAAAAAGTCAAGTAAAACAATTTGCTGATCATGTAAGAAATAAATTATCTAATTCTGTTGCTCCAATTTCAACAACAATAATTCATAATGCACCTATTGATGTTGCAGACCAAATTCTAAAACTTGCAACATTAAAACAGCAAGGTCTTTTGACCGAAGAAGAGTTTCAAGGACAAAAAATGAAATTACTAGGTTTATAACATTCACCTCACGCATTACTGGCGCAAGTCACCACTAGCATAGATATGCCGCGTTGATATTGTGCGCAGCGTATCTCTCACTAGCGCAGATATGCAGCGTTGATATCGTGCGCGGCGTATCTGTGACAAGTATGTTGTACATTTATTAGCGTAATAAGCAAAGCACAGATACCCTATCACACAAAGCTAAACTGCATATCTGCGCTAGGAAGATAACACCAACAACGGCTCAAGATGTTCCACTTCATCAAATTGCGGACGCCGATGTTGGTGTTGTCACCAACATCTAAATTTAATAATGTAATGATCTATAAAAAAATGATTACACCGGTTAAGACTTCGGTTGTTGGTGACAACACCAACAACGGCCCAGAGCTAATTTATGATTTATGAATCCTACTAGCGCAGATATGCAGCATTGATATTATGCGTTGGCTTATCTCTTGCCTTTGTTGGTACTCT
>DATHHR010000125.1:0-12672 GCA_035317105.1 Ferruginibacter sp.
CATAATATCATGCTGGGTACTTTGCCATGTTCTATGGCAGTACGTAAAATGCTTCCTTTGCCGGTAAGGTGTTGCTGACCGACAAGGTTATTCAATAAAGATGGACGTAAGCGTTCTGCTAACGGAATTTGACTTGATGGCATGTATCCAGGTTAATAAATTACTTATCTGTTGTAGGATCTCAGGGATCAAAGGGTTAGTGGATCGGATCGTAAAGTTACCAACTAAAACTGCAAAATAAAAGTTGAATAAAGGCATATTAACATAACAACGTTGCGCAACAAAACGAATGCCGAAAAAAAATTCTTTTTTGCTTTGTAGGATAAAAAAGCCCCGAAATAAATCAGGGCCTTATAAAATTAAACTCAAAAAAATGCAATTAATGTAATAACAATTCACAAGGCTTAATACCTGTATGTTTTTTAAATGCTGTAGAAAAATGAGAGATAGAAGAATAGCCTAACATTAATGAAACTTCGGTTACGCTTAATCCTTTTTCGTACAATAAATATTTAGCATGTTCCATTCTCTGACTTTGATAAAAATCAAAAATAGTAGTGCCGAATAATTCTTTAAAACCTTTCTTTAAATAACACTCGTTGATAGCAACTTTTTTACTTAAAGCCTTAATGGTTAAGGGTTCACCAATATGTTGCAATAAAACTTCTCTTGCCTTGATGATCTTTTCCCTGTCTTGTTCATTGGCTAAGAACTTGCAGGTAAATACTTCTTCTTTTTCAACACCCAACATACAATCCATGCTGTATAATAACAAGATCTGCGTTTGCGCGTTGATAAAAATATTTTCTAAAGTATCTGTGTAAGTATGATTTAATAATGCTTCAATGGCCATCCTTGTTTTACCGCACAATGGCAACATTTTAGAGAAAGAAGTTTGGTGTGTAAATGCCAGAACCTCATCCGTTACATTGGTATTTTTCTTTCCTTTTACAAACTGTGTCAGGTAAGAAGGTTTAAAACTAAAGCTCAATACATCTACGCTTTCTACTTTTTCAACACATGATTTAGAAGAGTTGAATTTGCAATAATCGCATTCGGTTTGCTTTTGTCTGCAGTAAACATTTCCTGTCACACAAAAACGTAGCTCTAAAAAGTGTTCTGCAGGGTCGTTTTTCTCGTAATGGTATACCAACATGCCTGTATCTTCAATATTCCATTGCGGCTCTTTTTTGTAGCGTTTAATAGAATAATGTACAGAGCCGGGAACCATACGGTCGGTATCCAACAAGATCTCCATTTGCTCCTGCATAATGGGTTGCTTGTAGGCAATGCTTAATATGTCTTGCGGTTGTTGATACATTGATAAAATTCGATGCAAATATACACCATTGACTACAAATTTAGCCACCGAAAGAGGTAGTTTTGTCATCAAAGCGTAGTAATTTAAACACGATCTTAAGGGATTAATTGAATACAGGATTGGCTTATAAAAAAGAGCAAAATCTTGGCAATCCAACAATCAATTTAAATCCTGTTCAGGACATAAAAAAAGCCCCGATTTATTATGTGGAAATCTTATGAATAACTACTCATAAAAGATCGGATTTTTTCACCGAAAACCCTTGATTTTACTTATATTTGCTTGATTGCAAAAATTGATAATCCTAAAGAGAATTTCCCACATTTATGAGTATAGAAATCGAAGAAGTAATAACCCCAGTAGCTAAGGAATATGGGGCGGATAGTATCCAGGTTTTAGAAGGCTTAGAAGCCGTACGTAAACGCCCTGCAATGTACATTGGGGATATTGGTGTAAAGGGTTTACATCATCTCGTTTATGAAGTAGTCGATAACTCTATTGATGAGGCGCTTGCCGGCTATTGTAAAAACATTGATGTAACTATCCATGAAGATAATTCTATCAGTGTGCAGGATGATGGCCGTGGTATCCCAACGGGTATCAATACCAAAGAAAAAAAATCAGCCTTAGAGATCGTAATGACGGTTTTGCACGCCGGTGGTAAATTTGATAAGGATACTTACAAAGTGTCAGGTGGTTTGCATGGTGTGGGTGTAAGCTGCGTAAATGCCTTAAGCTCTAAACTGATCGTAACGGTTGACCGTGAGGATAAGAAATTTGAACAGGAATATAAAATCGGTGTACCACAGTATCCGGTGCGCGAAATTGGCACCAGTACTAAAACCGGTACTCATACTCATTTTTGGCCTGATCTTACCATTTTTACGGCTTCTGTATTCAATAAAGATATTTTAGAAGGACGTTTAAGAGAATTATCTTTTTTAAATAGAAAGATAACGATTGTGTTAAACGACCTGAGAGAAAAGGATGATGATGGAGCAACCTATACTAAAACTTTTTACAGCGAAGGTGGTATCGTTGAGTTTGTAGAAATGCTGGATAAGAATGCGAACAGGCAATCATTATTACCAACCGTAATTTATTGCGATGGTAAAGATGAAGCTAGTAATGTCATGGTTGAAGTAGCTATGATCTACAATACTGGTTACCAGGAACATCTTTTCAGCTACGTAAACAATATCAATACAATTGAAGGTGGTACCCACGTTGCGGGCTTCAGGCGCTCTATTACAAGAGTGTTCAAAAGCTATGGCGAAAAAGAAGGCATGTTCGAAAAAGCAAAGGTTGAAATTGAAGGGGATGATTTTAGAGAAGGCCTTAGTGCCGTTATCTCTGTAAAAGTTCCTGAGCCGCAGTTTGAAGGGCAGACCAAAACCAAGCTGGGTAACAGTGAAGTGATGGGTGTGGTGGATCAGACTTTAAGTCGTGTATTGATCGCTTATTTAGAAGAAAATCCGAAAGATGCCAAAACCATCATTCAAAAAGTAATATTAGCTGCACAGGCAAGAGCGGCGGCTAAAAAGGCCCGCGAAATGATACAACGTAAAAGTGTATTGACTGGCGGCGGATTACCCGGTAAATTGGCTGATTGCAGCGATAAAGACCCTGAAAGATGCGAGTTATATCTTGTGGAAGGGGATTCGGCTGGCGGTACTGCCAAACAAGGGCGTGACAGAAGCTACCAGGCTATTCTTCCTTTGCGTGGCAAGATACTGAACGTTGAAAAAGCAATGGAGCATAAGATCTACGACAACGAGGAAATCAGGAACATGTTCACGGCGCTAGGCGTTAAGGTTGGTACACCGGAAGATCCTAAAGCTTTAAATTTGACAAAGCTTCGGTATCATAAATTAATTATCATGACGGATGCCGATGTGGATGGTAGTCATATTGCTACTTTGATACTGACTTTTATTTTCCGTTACATGAAGGAGATGGTTGAACAAGGATATGTGTATATCGCTCAGCCGCCTTTGTATTTAGTAAAAAAAGGGAAGGATCAGGATTATGCGTGGACAGATGAAGAACGTAAAGCATTGATCGTAAAATTCGGACAAGGAAAAGACGAATCAGTAAATACACAACGGTATAAAGGTTTGGGAGAAATGAACGCAGAACAATTATGGGAAACCACGATGAATCCTGCTACCAGAACTTTGAAGCAAGTAACGATCGAGAGCGCCGCAGAGGCAGATCGCGTGTTTAGCATGCTAATGGGTGATGAAGTTCCACCACGCAGAGAATTCATTGAAACCCACGCCAAGTACGCAAAGATCGATGTTTAAGGGTATTTAAATAAAGGAAATTAACTATATATTTTTGGGAAATTCGAAATTAGTAGTAGCATTGTACTACTAAACAGACAAATTTTCTCTTTTACTAACAATAAAAATTCCACAAAATGTCAAAAATGTTAACAGCTTATTGCATGAAAACGAAGGAAAAAAACGTTCCATTGCAGGACGCAGTAATAACCAAAACAGCTCGCGGCGGTTATATGGCTCAAGGTAATGATGGAAAAGGAAATAAAATGACAACGATGCTTTCTGAAGCAACAGCTACAAAAGCTATTGCTGATGGTGTAGCTAAAAAAGGTTGGTAGTTATATCATTTTAAAATTATTAAAGCCATCTGTTTTTACAGATGGCTTTTTTATTGTGCTTAGTTCTAGCAGATTACTTTATTCAGGCTATTGTAATTTTTGCCTCAAAATATTTATCCTGAACCATAAGAGGTAAATAGGGTCTAAAAAATAAACATTGCCCGAAGTTTCATCGATCAATTCTTTTCTGATGAGTGCTTTTTTTATTTTCAACACATTCGCTGAAGTGCCCATGTCATACTCCTGCATAATGGATGCGGAAGACAGATTGGTATGAACGCCTGATGCCACCGCTTTTAAAAAATTTAATTGCAGACTGGATAGATCCTCCGTATCCCGCTGGTATAAAAGGGCGTTCTGTTCTGTGATCTCTATCGTGGCTTTTAAAATATTGTCTGCCGCAACTCTTCTGTCGGTATGCAGCCAAACCAAATGTGATAGCTGCTGAACGTAGTAAGAATGATCTTGTGCGCGTTCTGCTATATCATTCGCCAGCTCGGCGCTTATATTTTTATTGGTGGAGGCAAATTGGGTTTCAATGAATTTTATCCAATCGGCACGTTTTATCTTTGGCAGGTACATAACATCACCAAATTTATAGAAAGGCATACTTTGGTTTTCAAAAATATCCGTCATCATATGTTGCTTGCTTCCGTAAAGACAATAGGTTACATGCTGATGATGTTGCCATTCTGCACGTAATCTTTTTTGAAAGAGTAGCGGATCTTTAAAGCTTTCTAAATTTTGAAATTCATCGATGCAGATCACAATGCTGATCTTTTTTTCGATGGCAATTTTTTCCGGCAGATTCAATAACTCCCTATAATTTTTATCAAGGTCCTTCCATTCGAATGTGATCGAGAAATCTTCCGCAGGATCGGTGCCCAGTGATATCTTAGGCGTAATGTGTTTTAAAAATTGCTTACTCAGGCCTATCCATTCTTCTAATTTATTGCTGGTAGCTTTTATCGTTTCTGTGGTAAGGATACTGTAAAATTCTTCTTCATTGCGTACGCTCATCATATCCAGCATTACGACTTTAGTAGTACGGCTTTTCACATCTTCCGCCACTTTTTTTACCAGGGAGGATTTACCCCAACGGCGTGGAGAGATAAGGATGGTATTTATCTTATTGATAAAATTATCCCTGAGTCTTTTTTTTTCGTCTGTGCGGTTGGTAAATAGGTCGGTGCTAACTGTCTTACCAAATAAAAATGGCGTATTCATTTTTCGAAGGTAGCCATTATTTTAAAACTTACCAAAAGGTAACTTACTAAAAGGTAACTTACTGAATGGCCACCTGTTTGCTTTGTACTACGCTTTGCTGCATGCGGTGCAGGAAGGTATAGAGGTCGGTCATAGTTTTTACGTTGTCAACGATCAATATGCCGTTCTTACCTACTTGTTTTAACCTGGCTTTATTGGTGCCGGATTGTAAAAACAGCAATAGTCCGTTAAACACATCACTTTGAAAATAAGGAGAATCAGGATTACTGACAAAAAAGCCTTTCATCGTTTCATCTTTCAGCAACATTTTTTCGAAGCCCATTTCAACGGTTATCTTTCTGCAACGCACAGTTGTAAAGAGGTCTTCCACCTGCGGTGGGATAGGGCCAAAGCGATCGGTCATTTCTGTATGAAATTCTTCCAGCTCTTTTTCATTGTCGCAATTATCCAGCCTGCTGTATAAACTCAAACGCTCTGTGATACTTTCTACATAACTATCCGGGATCAATATTTCAAGGTCCGTATCGATAGAGCAATCTTTTACAAAATCATCCTGTTGCTGGATCTCTTCCTTAAACAGGTCTTTAAATTCAGAACGTTTTAATTCTCTTATCGCTTCGTCTAATATTTTCTGGTACATTTCAAAACCTATCTCTGCAATAAAGCCGCTTTGTTCTCCACCTAACATATTGCCCGCACCACGGATATCCAGATCGCGCATCGCAATTTGAAAACCGCTTCCAAGATCACTGTATTGTTCTAATGTTTGTAAACGTTTGCGGCTATCAGCAGGCAATGTACTCATCGGCGGAGCCAATAAATAGCAAAATGCTTTTTTATTGCTGCGGCCAACCCTGCCTCTTAACTGGTGCAGGTCACTTAAACCAAACTGGTGCGCATTGTTTACGATGATGGTATTTACATTCGGTATATCAACGCCACTCTCCACAATATTGGTACAAACCAATACATCATATTTTTTATCCATGAAATCAAGGATCGTATCTTCTAACTGATCGCCATCCATTTGTCCGTGTGCGTAAGCAATACTGAGGTCAGGACAAAGCCCTTGCAACAATCCTTTCATTTCAGCCAAACCGTTTACCCTGTTGTGTATAAAGAAAACCTGTCCGCCTCTTTCTGTTTCATAATAGATGATATCACGGATAGCATCTTCATTGAACATTTGTACTTCAGTTTGTATCGGTTGCCTGTTGGGTGGCGGTGTATTGATGATGCTTAGATCTCTTGCGCCCATCAAACTAAACTGCAATGTTCTTGGTATAGGCGTTGCCGTTAGTGTTAAGGAGTCTACCGTTGTTCTTAATTGTTTTAATTTTTCTTTTGCGGCTACACCAAACTTCTGCTCCTCATCAATGATCATGATGCCTAAATCTTTGAACTTAATATCTTTTCCGATGATCGAGTGTGTACCGATAATGATATCGATCTTCCCGTCTGCTACTTTTTGCAGTGTTTCTTTTTTCTCTTTAGCTGTTTTAAATCGATTGATAAAATCAACCGTAACAGGAAAATCTTTTAAGCGGTCACCAAAAGTTTTATAATGCTGGTAAGCCAAGATAGTTGTAGGAACCAGTATGGCGGCCTGTTTGCCATCGCAACAAGCTTTAAAAGCTGCACGTATGGCTATCTCTGTTTTGCCAAAACCTACATCGCCACAAACCAGCCTATCCATCGGCGATGGTTTTTCCATATCCTTTTTTACGTCTTCTGTTGCCTTGGCCTGATCAGGTGTATCCTCATAAATGAAAGAGGCTTCCAATTCGGTCTGCATATAATTATCCGGACTAAAAGCATAGCCTTCCTGGCTCTTTCTTTGCGCGTATAATTTTATCAGGTCCGTTGCAATATCCTTGACCTGTTTTTTTGTTTTATCCTTTAATTTATTCCATACATCGCTGCCTAATTTATTCATTTTAGGTACGCTGCCTTCTTTGCCACTGTACTTTCCTATTTTATGAAGAGAAGAAATATTTACATACAACAGATCGCCATCTTTATACTGAATACGCACGGCTTCCTGGATCTTTCCATTGGCCTCTATCTTCTGTAATCCACTGTACACGCCCACTCCATGATCAATATGTGTTACATAATCTCCCGGTTGTAATTCGCGTAGCATTTTTAAAGTAAGCGCTTTGTTCTTGCTGAAAGCCTGCTTTACTTTGTATTTATGGTAGCGTTGAAATATCTGGTGATCGGTGTAACAAACAACTTTCAGATCCTCATCAATAAACCCTTCGAAGATAGATGTTGGTACAGGCGTTATTGGCAGATCAGCCTTCAGGTCTGTAAAAATAATATGTAAACGCTCTAACTGTTTTGGATTATCTGCAAACAAAAAGAGGTTGTATTTTTTGTCTTCAAACTCTTTCAGGTTTTTTATTAACAGATCGAACTGGCGATTAAAAGATGGCTGTGGTTTTATGGAGTAATGGATATCAAGCTGATCATTTTTGAAATAAGTTTTTCTTCCGATCTCAATAATATGGCGCAATTGCAATTGCTCTTCGATAATAATTGCTTTTACAAAATCGGCTTCGTTACTGTCTGTTTTTTCATTTATCTCGCTATCATCAGTATTGCTATTTTTTTGTTGCGGATTATCTGCAACGACTTGCAAATAAATGGCAAGGTCTTCTTCCTGCTGTTCAATTTTTTCTTTTATAAAATCCCAATCTTCCGTCCACACAACCGTGTTCTCCGGTAAAAATTCCAATAAAGAAACTTTTTCTCCTGTTTCAAACTGTGTTTCTACATTAGGGATGATGCTTACCTGTAACAATTTTCTTTCACTCAATTGATTTTCGGGATCAAATATGCGGATACTATCTACCTCATTTCCAAATAATTCAATACGGTAAGGCTTTTCATTGCCAAACGAGTAAATATCCAATATGCCACCTCTTACCGCAAACTGGCCGGGTTCGTATACAAAATCAGTTCTTTCAAAACCCTGGGAAACGAATTTTTCCAATATGCCGTTTACATCGATAATATCTCCTTGTTTGATAGAGAGGATATTGGCTGCTAATGTTTTAGATAAGACCACTTTTTCAAAAAGTGCTTCAGGATGAGTGACAATAATTTTTTTATTGCCTCCGGCAGATATTTTAGTCAGTGCTTCCGTACGAAGCATAACATGGCTACTATTTAAGAGACGGTAATTCTTTTTATTTTTAAAAGAAGACGGGAAGTAGAAAATATCCAGCGCCTTGGTTAGGTTTTCTAAGGTATTGTGGTAATAAGCAGCTTCTTCAGCATCCCTCACAATGATAAGGTGGTTAAGCCGGGCCGTTTTTTCCTGGTTAAAAATAGCCGCGATAATAAACAGGGAAGCGCTGCCAGTGAGGCCCGATAAGTGAATTCTTTGTGGAGATGGCAATAGTATCCTATCCGCAATTGTAGAACAGCGGGGGTCGTTTATATAACCATTCATCAACACTTCCAAATTCATCCGGCTGCAAAGATACAAATTAACTATAAAATGCTCGTAATCACAATATAGGAGGCTGCTTTATCGTTAGTTTAGTAATCTTTTTAATGTACTTTTATAACTCTAACGATTCCGGGCTTCAGGGTATTTTTTTTAATTGTAACCAATGATAAAAAACTACTTTTCAATTCTTATTATTTTTTTTCTTCTTCCTATCTGTGCGGTTGCACAAATAGGTGAAAAACCGGTGCAATTTTTACAAGGCAATTTTACTACCAGCTCAAATATTACTACACAAAAATTTAAAAAAGAGGATATTCAATCTTCCTTGTTCAAGGATAAATATTTTGTGCTGATACAGTTTGCTGAGCTTCCTTCTGCAGCCATAAAAAAACAATTGAAAGATCTGGGCGTTGAAGTAGAAACTTATCTTTCTGGCGATGCCTATTTAGCTACCATAAAAAATAAATTTGATTTTTCTTTGGCAGGGCATTTTGATATTATTTCTATCAATGCTATTCCGGCTAACTATAAAATTGATCCTTTGGTAAAAAATACTACGCCAAGTTTTGATAAAGAAGATGCAGGTGCTATCGGCGTTTCTTTTTATGCAAGTTTTGATAAGGCGACAGTAATAAAAGAGTTACAAGCATTAGGTGCATCTATTGCAACAACAAAAATCAATATCCCAAATGTTATTTTTATCCATGCTAACCGGGCGCTGATCGATTCAATTGCAGGATTGCCTTTTGTGCAATACATCAGCTCACAGTCTGTAAATCCCAAACCACTTAATTACGAAGATGTTGCAATGCATGGTGCAAGTGGTTTTAATGAAGCAACAGGAAAAGACCTCGAAGGGCAAGGTGTTACAATTGGCATTGGCGATCAGGGAAATATCACAACACATATAGATTTTGCCAACAGGATCATATTGCGTACATCAGATCAACCCGGATCGCATTCTACGCATGTAGCGGGCACGGCAGTAGGTGCAGGAATAATTGATGTGACCAATCATGGAATGGCACCGAAGGCTACCATTATCGATCAGTATTTTACCGACGTTATAACGAACGCACCTGCATATGTTTCCGATTATGATATGATAGCCAGTAACAATTCTTATACCGATGCAACTGCAGGTTGTGCCGGCGAAGGCACATACGATTACCTAAGCAATTATGCGGATGCACAAATAAATGCGTACGATAAATTGATACACGTATTTGCGGCGGGTAATGATGGAGGCTATACATGCGGTGCCTTCCCACTAGGTTTCGGAACAATAAAATCGGGATGGCAAACGGCTAAAAATGTTTTGACAGTAGGAAATATTAATAGTGTTGATTACACACTCTATCCATATGATAGTCATGGCCCTGTTGCAGATGGACGTATCAAACCGGATATTGTAACAAGCGGTATGTCGATATTGTCTACATTCCCATTCAATACGTATCAGTACGACCAGGGAACCAGTATGTCTGCACCAGTAGTAACAGGATCATTAGCATTGATGTGCCAACGTTACAGGCAGCTCCATGCAGGCAGCGATCCAAAAAGTGCATTGCTGAAAGCGATCATGTGTAATACTGCAGAAGACTTTGGTAATCCCGGCCCCGATTATTCTTTTGGTTTTGGTATGTTGAATGTAAGAAGAGCAGTAGCCGCAATTGACAGTAACTGGTATTCTACCAACACTATTGTAAATGGAGGAAACGCTACTTCTGCTATTCACGTTCCAGCAAACGTAAAAAGATTGAAAGTAATGTTGTACTGGGGAGATGTTGCAGGTACTGTTGGCGCCGCTACTGCCTTAGTGAACGACCTTGATCTTACTGTAACAACGCCATCATCTGTTGTTCATCATCCTTTGATCTTAAATCCAGCACCTGCCAGCGTAAATAATAATGCAGTTGAAGGAGTAGATCATACCAATAATATTGAACAGGTAACTATCAATGATCCTGCACCCGGAACTTACAGTGTTGCCGTTAAAGGTTATTCAGTTCCTTATGGCCCGCAGCCGTATGCGCTTACTTACGAAATAATAGATTCGTCTGTAACAGTAGAATATCCTTTTGGTGGTGAAACGCTGGTACCAGGAGATATAGAAAATTTGCGCTGGAGCGGATACGGAAATGATAGCAATTCTTACACGATACAATATTCATCTAATAACGGGAGCTCATGGACAACCATAGCTACCAATGTTCCCGCAGCAAGTCGTACTTATCCATGGACAGTGCCTGCCACAGCTACCAATCAGGCGCTTATTAAAGTAAGCAGAAATAGTTCTTCGCTAAGCGGACAAAGCAGTTTTGATTTTACGATCTTAGGAAGGCCGGTACTTGTTGATACGGTTGTGTGTGAAGGTTACGTACAATTAAATTGGAGTTCAATTGTCAGCGCAACTTCATATGATGTGATGCAATTAGTAGGAGACAGCATGCAGGTGATCGCTAACACAACAGATACATTTTTTCAGGTAAAGGCATTGGATAAAAATCAAACATACTGGTTTGGGGTAAGGGCAAAAAATGGCATGGTGGCAGGAAGGCGTTCTATATCTGTAAGTGCTACACCAACTGTTGGGCCATGCACATTGCCTGAATTTATTGGGGACCTCAAAATCGATTCCATCCTATCACCAAATACTGCAAGAAAATTTTTTACCGCTGCACCAAATGCTACGGCTCCTGTTACAGTAAGAATAAGAAATCTGGGAGCTGTTGATGTGACAGGCCCATTTACAGTTTCATATAATTGTGCGGGAGGTACTGCAACAGAAACGGTAAGCGCTACAGTGCCCGCAGATAGTACATATGATTATACTTTTGCAACACCTTTTACATTTAATCCGAACGGGTTTCATTATAATTTTCAAACCTGGGTAACCAATACGGCGGATTCTAATCACGAAAATGATACGGCTTATAAAGTAGTTAAACTATTAGCTAACCCGGTGATAACGGCATTGCCTGTTTCTGAAAGCTTTGAAACAGTTACCACCGAAGATTATATGGGAGATGTTTTAGGATTAGATGGCGATGATGCGCTGGACCTATCTTCCAATACACCAAGAGGCCGTGCGCGTCCTTTTGTTAATACGGGGTTTTCTTTTAGTGGTAAAAAAGCCATGACACTTGATCAAACACCTTATGCCGTTACATTAAATACTGATAGCCTTACTGTCACTTATAATTTATCCTCTTTTGTAAATACACCACTGCGGTACGATTTCTTTTATGCTAACCAGGGCGTAGTGTACGATAGTGCAGATGCTGTTTGGATAAGAGGAAGTGAAAATTCTCCATGGATAAGAGCCTATGATTTATTTGCTAATCAAACTTCTCTGGGGGATTATAAACATGCACAATTTAGTATTGATAATACTTTAAAAAGCGCCGTTCCTGCGCAAACGGTATCGGCAACTTTTCAAATACGTTTCGGAGAAGTGGGACAGGGTTCTGTCAATTCTCCGCAACCGGATAATAGTACTGATAACGGGTACACTTTTGATAGCTTAACCATAAACCTGGCTGCCAATGATATAGCGCTAACAAAAATTATTTCTCCCGATAGTACAGGTTGCGGAACAACAGCCACAACACCTATCACAGTGCAAATAAGAAATTACAACAATACAACGTTAACAAATGTGTCTGTAAATTATCAGGTCAATGGAGGTAGTGTGGTGAGTGAAATAACTTCCATACCACCCGACACCGCGATCAATTATACTTTTTCGCAAACGGCCAACCTTTCGTCTTATGCCAATTATAATATTAATGCCTGGGTATATTATGCACCGGATACTTACCATGATAATGATAGTGTTTTAAATTATACTATTCACAATAGTCCGATCATTACAACATATCCATACCTCGAAAGCTTCGAAAATAACGATGGCTATTTTTATTCGGATGGCGCAAGTTCGGATTGGCAATGGGGCACACCGAATAAACCGGTTATTAGTAAAGCAGCTAACGGCAATTATTGTTGGGTAACTAATTTAAATGGGAATTACCAGGACGA
>DATHHR010000126.1:0-9238 GCA_035317105.1 Ferruginibacter sp.
CTTCGATCATTGCTTTGCGCAGATCAGGGCTATCGTAATTAATTTTACTTACATCGTCCCAATCATAAGGATGCATTACGGTACCATTGCTATCTCTTACAAAATAACCGGGGTGCGGCTCTATCCATACATTATCATTTCCTGAATGATTAGCGACCCAGTCTATAATTACTTTCATACCCAATGCATGGGCCTGTTCAACTAAAGAAGTAAAATCTTCGATCGATCCGAATTCGGTATTGGTAGCTGTATAATCCCTAACGGCATAATAACTTCCCAACGTCCCTTTTCTGCCTAAAAAACTGATAGGATGAATTGGCATGAACCATAAAGTTTCTACACCCATATCTGCCAATCTTGGCAACTCCTTTGCAAAGGCATTGAATGTACCTTCAATAGTGTACTGACGAAGGTTAACCTCATAAATATTGGTAGTGTGCGTCCAGTCTGCAGGTGTGAATGTTGCCATTTTTTAAAGCGTTATATTATTAAAGATCAATAGACTCAGTGATCATAAGCAGGCAACCGATGTGTTATTATCCAAATGTAAGGAGTGTAGCCGAAAAATGCTAAAACATTTTAATACATGGCAACATTGTACCTTTGCAGCTGTTATTTATTACAATGAAGCAGTTTAATGTTCCTATAATTTACCGCAGTCCTTTAATTGTTGCTATCAAGAACAAGCGCAAGCAAGAGGATAAAATGAAGAAAGATTTCAGTCCTACTCTCTTGGATCTTGGACCGGTACAAATATACCTCGCCAGGCATTTTGGTTTTTGTTACGGTGTAGAAAATGCGATCGATATCGCTTTCAGAACCATCGAAGAAAACCCGGGCAAACGAATTTTTTTATTAAGTGAGATGATACATAACCCGCAGGTAAATGCCGATCTGCAACAAAGAGGCGTGCAATTTTTGCAGGATACTTACGGCAAACAATTGGTTCCTTTCGATTCCTTAACAAAAGATGATGTAGTAATTATTCCTGCGTTTGGTACTACACTGGACATTGAAAAAAAATTAAACGACATTGGCATTCCCACAGAAAAATATAATACTACCTGCCCTTTTGTAGAAAAAGTATGGAACCGCAGCGAGCAGATCGCAAAAAAAGAATACACCGTAATTGTTCATGGCAAACCATCACATGAAGAAACAAGGGCCACTTTTTCTCACGCAGCGATCAATACGCCTACTGTTGTCGTGAATGATATGAAGGATACGATCACCTTAAGTCAATATATCACCGGCGAAAAAAATGCCGCTGATTTTTATAACGATTTTAAAGGAAGGTTTTCTGAAGGGTTTGATGCCGCCAAACATTTACAAAGAATTGGGGTGGTAAACCAAACCACGATGTTAGCCAGCGATACCCAGGGTATTGCCGACTTTTTAAAACAGGTGATGATAAAAAAATTCAACCTCACTGATAGTAATATCGAAGAGCGCTTTGCTGATACAAGAGATACTTTATGTTATGCCACCAATGATAACCAAACAGCTGTGTACGGTTTATTGCAAACACCGGCAGATCTTGCCATAGTTGTGGGCGGTTATAACAGCAGCAACACTTCTCATTTAGTTGAACTGTGCGAAGAAAAATTGCCTACTTATTTTATTAATTCCGAAGAGAAAATGATCTCGCCAAACGAGATACTGCATTATAATTTTCATACTAAACAAGAGCTTACGTCAACCGGTTTTTTACCTGCAGCGAAACCTGTAAGGATCTTGCTGACCAGCGGTGCCAGTTGCCCGGATGCTTTGGTAGAAGGTGTAATTGCAAGACTGGCAGCTTTTTTCAAGGTTGAACAGGCTATCGAAAACCTTTTGGAAACGCTGGTTTAAAGCAGTTTTGATTATTTCCCGATTTAGCTAAGTTGAGTATATTTGCAGCCAACAATTATTGTAGCTAAATTTTCTACAAGTAAAAACAATCTAATGAGCATCAATAAATTCAAAAAGTTTGTACCTGAATTCGCTATTATCTCTTTAAAAAAATCAGTCTTTCTTTTACATACAATAACAGCAAAGTTTTTTGCCGGCGGCTTTATCAATAAATATGATTACGAAACGATCGAGGTCGTAAAAAAGACGCTGACAAAAAGATCTAACTGGATAGATATTGGTGCACACAAAGGGCATATTCTAAGAGAGCTTTTGCATGTTGCGCCTGATGGAAAAAGCTTTGCCTTTGAACCCATTCCTAATTTATACAAAGCCTTACAATCTAAATACGGTAAAAAAGTAACCGTATCTGATATTGCCTTATCCGATCAAAAAGGAGAAAAAACATTTACATTATTTGTTGATCGTCCCGCTTTCAGCGGATTTAATAAACGCGATACGGTTGAAGAATATGCAACAGAAACGCTCGTTGTAAAAGTAGACAGGTTAGATAATATCGTTGATCCTGCTATCAAGATCGATCTTATTAAAATAGATGTGGAAGGTGCAGAAATGGAAGCGCTAAGAGGTGCAGAAAAAATATTAAAAAGCAGCAAACCAATTATATTATTTGAATTTGGCCTGGGTGGTACGGATGTATATAACACAACGCCTGAAATGATGTTTGATTATTTAACAGACTGCGGACTGGTTATATCAACCCAGGAAAATTTTCTATCCAATAAAAAACCTTTTAGCCGCGTAGAATTTGTAGGGCAATACACCAAAGTGTACAATTACTTTTTTATGGCGTATGATCAAGCCAAATACTTTTAAGATCTACGAAAAAAATTGATCTCTTCCCTTAGATCCAAATAAGTATGTTCTTCCTGCAGCCTGGTAACTTTATCTAAATTGGTCTGCAAAAATTTTTTGTGCTGCGCAGAAGTTGGATTAAAAGGCTTATGGCTTTTTGCCGCATTGATAATATTGATCTCTTTCATTAACTGCACCGTTCTTTCATCGATACAAGTGGTAATGAACTTTTCCCAAACGTAATTGGTGGCAGCATAATTAGGATGCACCATATCCTCTGCATAAAAACGATAATCGCGCAGGTCATCGATCACTAATTCATAGGCAGGAAAATAAAATACTGTATCATTTTCACTTACCAGTTGATGCACTGCTTGTATCAACATTGCTTTGCTGCGGTTATTCTCTACAAACCCATCACGCAAATGGCGTACCGGGCTGATAGTAAAAATTATTTTTATGTTGGGGTTAAACGCAGATAATTTTTCCATCACCTCTTTCAGCATTTTGGTGATCTCATCGGCGCTTAATAATTTTTTATTGAATTTATCTGTGGGTACTTTGTGGCAGTTGGCTACTATTTCTTTATTCTCCAATTCATACACAAATGCAGAGCCGAGCGTGATCAATACCCAGTTGGCCGTTTTTAAAAAACTATGTGCTGTTTGTTGCGATTGATTAATGACTGCCAGTGTTGCTGCTTTATCAGGATTTGAAAAGCGGCTATGGTGCTGCCAGCTGTTCCAGCTTTCATTTTGATAAAAAAGCTCTTCTTCCTTGTATTGTTTATTTTCTATGTAAGAGTTTAGTGATGTAGCAATGCTGACAGGATTAAACAAAATACCGTTAGGATTTTCGAGTACCGAAAATTTAAGTTGTCTTAATTTGCTCCCGATATTTTCTGTAAAGCAAGAGCCTATCAACAATAATTTTTGGTGGTGCTCAATTTTTACCGCAAACGGTTTGGGATCAAAGTTTAAGTGGAAATCCATCTTACGAAGTTAAAAGTTAAAAGTCAAAATCAAAAAGTGAAGATCATCCTAACTACTTTTGGGTTTTCACTTTTGCCTTTTGAATTATATAAATATTTCAGCAGCCATCTTACTACAAGCCTTTAATGCTTCCATATCAAGGTTATTCTCCAATGCATGTTCTTTAAAGTATGGTATCATCAGCTCTGTGTCCATATTGCCTACCAGCTCATCTCCTGCCATCGGGCAGCCGCCAATACCTTTTAAAGCGCCGTCAAAACGCTTACAGCCTGCATGCATGGCCGCATCCAGCTTTTGCTTCCAGTTAACGGCGGTTGAATGAAGGTGCACGCCAATTTCTACATTGGGATAATAAGGGATCAATGTTGAGAGTATAGAAGAAACCTGGTGAGGCGTTGCCAAACCAACCGTATCTGCCATCGATATGATCTCGATATCTCTTTCTACCATCTGCTCTACCCATTCTAAAACGATCGCTTCGCTGTAGCTATCTCCGTAAGGATTACCGAACCCCATCGATATATAAATAACCAGTTTTTTTTGATTTTTGATACAGAGGTTCTGTATCTCTTCTACTGTTTGCAAAGATTGTTCGATACTACTATTGGTATTGCGCTGCTGAAAAGTTGGCGAAATAGAAAAAGGAAAACCCAGGTAGCTTATTTCATCATAAATAACGGCTTCTTCTGCCCCCCTAAGATTCGCGACAATACTTAATAGTTTAGTCTTGGAATTTGATAATTGTATTTTGGTTATTACTTCCCTGGTATCTGCCATTTGAGGAATGGCCTTGGGCGAGACAAAGCTGCCAAAATCGATCGTATCAAACCCTACTTTAAGCAAGGCATTGATATAGGCCGCTTTTTTTTCTGTAGCAATAAAATTTGGCCAGCCCTGCATTGCATCACGCGGACATTCAATTAATTTGATCGAATTGTATAGCTTATTATTATCATTCATACTGAACCAGAAATTTATACCAGTTTTTGGTTTTGACTTTTAACTTTTAACTTTTCTCTGTAATTTATCAATAAAAAAAACGGCAGCACAATTTATTTGTACTGCCGTTTTTTAAAATAAGTTGGTATTAATTAAGCGCTTTTATTTTAGCCGTATAAAATGCTTGTTTAGCAGCATCCTTCTTCGCTTCGTAAATGCTTTCTAAAATTAGTAAGCTAGCTTTGTAATTTTCTTTTTCAGCCGCTTTCAATGATGGCAAGCCGGTATAATAATTATACGCCACCTGCGCATAAGGTATACATTCGTTCATATCTAGCAAAGCGCCGTCATTCAGCTCCTTTCTCTTTTTGATCGCTTCAGGGCTACCGCCTTTGATATTTGATGCAGCATCGCTCTTATCAAAAGAACTATTGTATAAATACCTTGCCATCATTAAATTATCTTCAGGAGTAGATTTAATAGCGATCGTTTTCTTTAACTGGTCGTATAAACGAGGTTTGTAAGAATCTACTTTCGCTGCAGAATCGGGGTTGGCGTATACATAATTGTACAATTCAACACTATAATCATAAGAAAGATCATAATTGGTTGGATCCTTCTGTAACATATCATCATACTTTTTAAACAAGGCGTCTTTCGTCAATCCATCAGTGGCCTGGGCAGTTTCTATCGCTTTCCAATACGTATCGTCCGGATATAATTTTTCTCCTTGTGCTATAGCTTTGGCATAGGCCGCATCATTCTTTTGTGTATGGTAATAATATACCAGGTACTCATACATAGAAGTGTATTGTGGGCCTGATACATTTGCATTAGCCAATTTGGTATAATAGACAACGGCAGCGCTGTCATTTTTATTAGCCTGTTCAGCAAGGCCGGCATTTAATACTACCGGTGTATCTAAAGCAGTGATCTTAGCAATATCCTTATCACGCATATAATCACCAAAAGCGAGTGTATACTGAAAATTAGTAACCGCAGCAGCAAATTGTTTATCATTGAATGCATCTACACCTGCCTGGTAAGCACCGTTATACAGATCAAGATAAGTATGGTTCTGATCTAACAATAAAAAGGTGTTTTTCTTATCAAGCTGCTGGCATTTTTTTAGGGCTTCAAATGCCTGTAGTTTACAATCAGGACAATCGCTTTTTAATTCAGGGTCTTTGCTGTATTTATTATAAATAATGGCTTTATAATAATACCCGTTGGCATCTTTAGTATTTTTAGGGTTGCTAAGGTATTTATCGATAGCATCCTTTGCCTGGGCCGGATCCCAATCTGCACCATTCATCATTGCTTTTACATCATCAAGGGTTTGAGCAAAACTTAGCGTGCTTGCCAATACTAGGCATAACAAGACAATTATTTTCTTCATTTTCGAGTAAATTTTATCGTTAAAGGTATTAGTTTGTGGGTGATTTTAGTCAAAAACAAGCTAAAAAATTCATAAATCGTGTCGCAAATATATATTTAAAGTACCAAATTTTAAATCTTAAATGGTTTGGTACATTTGTGTAATAAAACAGGCGCCAAAATCTTGATCTCACAAAATACCATACAACAGATCCTCAGTCGTATCGATATTATCGATATAGTGGGCACATTTGTAAAATTGAAGAAAAGAGGCGCCAATTATATAGGAAACTGCCCTTTTCATAACGAAAAATCGCCCTCTTTTACCGTTTCGCCGGTTAAAGAAATATACAAATGTTTTGGTTGTGGCCGCAGCGGTAACAGCATCGGCTTTTTAATGGAGCACGAAAAATACAGCTATGTTGAAGCTTTACGCTGGCTGGCCCAAAAATACAATGTTGAGATAGAAGAAACGGAAACAACACCCGAACAAAAGCTTCACCAACAAGCTGCCGATAGCTTATATATCATCAACAATTTTGCACAGCAGTTTTTTAGCGATGTTTTACTCAATACCGAAGAAGGTCGTGATATTGGTTTGAGCTATTTAAAGGAACGCGGGTTTAGAGAAGAGATCATCAAAAAATTTCAATTAGGATTTAATCCTGAGGCGAGGGATAGTTTTACCAAAGCCGCCATCGCCGCTCAGTACAATCTTGAACTATTACAAAAAAGCGGTCTCGTTACTGTAAGAGACGAAAGGCCGCAGGATAATTACCGTGGCCGTATCATCTTCCCTATCCATAACCAAAGCGGAAAAGTACTGGGCTTTGGTGCAAGGATCTTAAAGACAAATGATAAAGCGCCTAAATATATCAACACGCCGGAAAATGATATTTATGTAAAAAGCAAAGTGCTCTACGGAAGTTATTTTGCCAGGCAGGCAATTGATAAAGCAGATGAGTGTTTATTGGTGGAAGGATATACAGATGTGGTTTCCCTGCACCAGGCAGGTATTGAAAATGTGGTAGCAAGTGGTGGTACTGCCCTTACGCCCGATCAGTTAAGGTTGATAAAAAAATACACCAATAACCTTACAATAATTTACGATGGTGATGGCGCAGGTATTAAAGCTGCCTTGCGCGGGTTGGACCTTGCATTGGAAGAGAGCCTGAATGTAAGATTGGTATTGATCCCTGATAAAGAAGATCCGGATAGTTATGTAAATAAAGTCGGCGCAGCGGCATTTGTAGATTTCATTGCGGAGAATAAAAAAGATTTCATCCTTTTTCAATTAGAGAACTCTTTAAAAGATGCAGGTAATGACAGCACAAAAAAATCAGCTGTCGTAAACCAGATCGCTGAGACGATCTCTAAAATAAATAAGACAGAAGATTTTACCAAGCAACAGGATTATATCAAACAAGCTTCGCAATTATTAAAAATTGAAGAAGAAGGCCTGCATGCATTGGTCAATAAATTTTTACGTGATAAAATAACTAAAGAGGAAAACCGCAGCAACAGGGAAACCGCAAACGATGCTTTTTTAAAAGCTGAACAGCCTTTTGAAATTGAAGATGATGCGTTGCTGTTATTAAATAAAGATGAGCAATACGAAAGAGCGATGGTACGCAGCATATTGGAATTTGGTTTGAACGAATGGGACGAAGAACAAAAAGTAGCCGATCATGTTTTTGCCGAAATAGATAATAACCAGCTCGAAGAGTTGATCGACAATAAAAACCTCATCACTATTTTAAATACCTACAAAGCCTGGTACAATGCAGGCGTTGAGCCAACACCCAAAACATTTTTATACGATGAGAATTTAGAAATGGCTGCGTTGGTATTAAGCATCATGGATTTTTCTGTGGAGATAAGCCATAACTGGAGCCGTGTGTACGAAGGAAAAATTCATACAAGAGAAGAGCTGTATAAAGAAGAAGTTTTCTCTACACTCAACTACCTTAAACTAAGGAAGATAAAAAGGCTGATAGACGAAAACCAGCGCGACCTTGAAAAAGCTCATACCGATGATGAACAATTGGTATTGCTGCAAACACACCAGCACCTTAAACAAATGGAAATTGAATTGACCAAACAGGTTGGTATGGTAATTTTCAGGTAGTTAATTTCTCCATTGTAATTTTTGTTAACACTTTCGCTATTGCCACTATCAATATGGCTACTACCAAAAAAGCAATGCACATATATAAGCAATGAAGTAATACTGTTGACAATCCCCAAAAATCTACATTCATAAAAGGATAAGGATAAAAATGAACATATGCTCCCCTTATCAAAGTGTACACGCAATACACAAAAGGATAGATCAACCATGGAAAAATATTTTTCCACTCTAACATATTTTTTTCTGCAAAAACCAACCAATAGATAACTATAAGCAATGGCATCATTACATGTAGTAATTCATTCGCGATCTTCGCTTGCCCTTGTAATGGTTCATGCTGTCCGCGAAGAACTGCATTGTATACCAACCCTACAATAAACATATAAACAGTAATAGCCGCGATTGTTTTTGCCCTGGCAAAAAATGGTTTGGCACCAGGTTCAGGATCGCCCATTATAAAATAAAAACAAATAGTCGCCAGGATATTTGAACTGATCGTAAAGAAACTGAAATACCTGATCAACGTCTCTGTAACGCCTGTGGTCCTGTTTTGAATGATAAGGTATAATTGTAATAATAAAGCAAAGCAGCCCGTTAAAAAACCGACAACCGCCATGAACTGTTTTGCTTTTACTAATTGACTTAACATAGTATATCCATTTAAAAGGACACTAAAGTACAGAAAACATATCAGACCCAAAGAATCAAAAAACAGCTAATTTTGAGACCGAATTGTAATAACAATATGAATTACCGATCTAATAAAAGTCAGCAATTATTTTCCCGTGCACAAGAATCTATTCCCGGTGGTGTAAACTCTCCGGTACGTGCATTTAAAAGTGTTGGTGGCACACCCATATTTATTGAAAAAGCAAAAGGTGCTTATTTATATGATGCGGATGGCAATCAGTATATCGATTATATCGCATCCTGGGGACCAATGATATTAGGCCATGCATTCGAACCCGTTGTAAAAGCGATACAGGAAAAAGCGCATTTATCAACTTCGTTCGGCGCGCCAACTGAATTAGAAATAGACATGGCCGAGCTGATCATTAGTATGGTGCCAAATGTTGATCTGATAAGAATGGTC
>DATHHR010000127.1:0-6332 GCA_035317105.1 Ferruginibacter sp.
GAAAAAGCAATTAGCTGAAAATGACAGGTTTTCCGGACAAACATTCTTATTTACAGGCACAATGGTGCAACTTAAGCGCAGCGATGCCGAAGAAATGGTAGAAAAGAACGGTGGTAAGGTAGCCAGTGGCGTTAGTAGTAAACTAAATTACCTTGTTGTGGGAGCCGATGCAGGCAGTAAACTGGAAAAAGCCAAAAAAATCCCCACTATTAGCATTATAAATGAAGAAGATTTTATAAAAATGCTTCCCGTTTAGCAAAATTTATTTTATATTTATAGTGAAAACCCGTCTACCCTATCTGGAAAACAGGCCGATTGCTATCTACTATCAAATAAAATTGCTGCTACTATGATCAAAAAAATTACAGGTGAAACCTGGAAGCAACTACAATTCAGTGGTTACAAAAATCTTAGAAAAAAATACGCTGTTTCAACATTAGGCCGTGCTGCCAGTTATACTGAAAGTATACTGGAAGATGGTAAATTATTAAGTGGTTCGCTTACCTCCGGTTACCGCACGCTTAATTTACATGTTGAAAATGGCAATGGTACTATTTATTTACACAGAGAGGTGGCTAAACTATTTTGTAAAAAAGCGGCTCCTAAATACAAATTTGTTATTCACCTTAATTATAAAAAAGCTGATAACAATTATAAGAACCTAAAATGGGCCACACTCGAAGAAGTAGGCGCTCATCAACAAAAAAGCCCTGAAAAAATTGCTTACAAAAAGCGCCAGGCTAACAAAACAGAAGGACTTAAGCTTAACACCACACAGGTAAAAGCTATTAAGGAAACGATCAACAACCCGAAAAGAAAACTCACTTATAAACAAATGGCCGTTAAATACAAGGTAAGTGAAATGACATTATATAGAATTAAAAGCGGAGAGAACTGGAGTAAAGTAAAATAGCATTTTTTGCTGCGTTAGCCAGATTCCTTGAAAACAATTGAGAGGTATTGATTTATCAATACCTCTTTTTATTTGTACATTCGGTACCAGAAAATATTACGCATATGCTACAAACCACAACGATCAAATTTTTACTTGGCCTTAAAAAAAATAATAACAAGCCCTGGTTTGAAACAAACAGAAAAGCATACGAATCAGCAAAAGCCGATTATACGGTGCTGGTAGATCGGCTGATCGCAGGCATTGCCAAATTTGATACTCCTATTGGTGAACTAAAAGCTAAAGATTGCCTGTTTCGTATTAACCGGGATGTTCGGTTCAGTAAAGATAAAAGTCCTTATAAAAGCAATATGGGCGCGTCTTTTTCAGGCGGCGGTAAAAAAGCTGATGAAGCAGGATATTATTTTCATTTTGAACCCGGCCGTAGTTTTGCAGGTGGAGGTATTTATATGCCACAAGCTCCTACCCTTGCTAAAATAAGACAAGAAATAGATTATAATTTTGATGTCTTTAAAAAGATCATTGACAATAAAACATTCAAAAAATATTTTCCAACAGGTTTAGATATAAGCGATACTTTATCAAGGCCACCGAAAGGTTACGATGAAAACAATCCTGCTATCCATTTCCTTAAATTGAAAAGTTTTTTTGTAAGCACGCCATTTGCCGACGCTGCTTTATCAGAAAAAAATATGTCGAAGGAGATCATAAAAGCATTTGAAGCAATGAAACCTTTGATCGATTTTTTAAATCACGCGGTAGAATAATTGCTGATTTCTGATATCGGATTTCTGATATCTTTTATGGCAGGTTTTTTGCTCATCATATCAGCAATCATATATCATCAATCAGAAATAAAACTATGTGGAAAGAAGAAAACAACAAACTATACAGAAAATTTACTTTCAAGGATTTTTCTGAAGCATTTGCTTTTATGACAGGGGTTGCATTGGCTGCTGAAAAAATGGACCATCATCCAACCTGGACGAATACCTGGAACACGGTAGAGATATGGTTGTCCACCCACGATGCGGGAAATATTGTAACAGAAAAAGATAAGGAATTAGCGAAAAAGATCGATGCTATTGCGTAACAGGTTCATCCTTTTTTCTTATTAGCATGATGCCTGCGTTTGTGGTCAGATCGGCGCTAAAAAATTCTTCGTAAACGGATTGTCCATCATGAACAGTTAATAAACCTGTGTTAGGAGGGATGCTACCCAGGTTCTCTGCATACAAGATCAGCAATAAAGAATCGGGTGTATCTTTTGTGATATAGATCGTTTTGCTATTGGCTTTTAGCGTTAGCATTTGTTTGGAGAATAGTACTTGCCCGTTCATTACAACACTTACCACATCGCCATCAACTACACCATTATCATATAATGAGATGATAAGGCTATCCGATTTATAATATACTTTTTGGATATTATCTGCATCCAGTTTTCTTGTTGCAACCTGTGCAGCTGCAGGTGTTTCAGCAGCCGGAGCTGCTTTTTCCTTTTCTATGGCTGCCGCGGCGGCTATCTTTTGGTTTTGATTGGCAATTTTTTGATCTGCTTTGGCTTTGGCGACCTCATCGTTATGTCTTTGAATTGAATCAGCCATTGCTTGTCGCCGCGCTTTTATTGAGTCTTCAGATTGTTTTGATGGGCCTGTCTGCACAGCAATATCCCCGCCGATCTTATTATGCGCTTCATCGAACCTTATCTGGTTCACAACACGCACTTCGTCCAATTTTTCAGTAATGTAGGTTGGTACATAATCACTTTTACGTTGAACGGTCAAAGTGCCCGTTACCGGCCTGAATTTTTTTGTAAGGTTGGTATTCCATGAACCCGACAAAGTACGGACGGTATCTGTGTTTTGTAAGGTCAGTACACTGTATTGATGTATATTTTTGGGAGGTGTAACCGGGTACGTATCATCGATCAATTCTACATCGGACACTAATATTTTACCGTCAGCAATTTTTATATCGACCTTTTTTACGCCGATGCCTATCTTTCCGTCAAAGTCAAATTCTGTGTAAGAGTAGCCAATTAATTTGCCTTTTTCTTCACTGATGGCAAGTTCGTAGTGAAGGGTTTTTTTAGTTGTATCGTTATATATCGTACCCTTCCAAAGACCTGTAATATCCTGATTTTGTTGCGCTAAAAGCTTTGCAGGAAATAGCGATACGATCAGAAAAAAAATAAGCAGGTTCTTTATCATAAGTTAAAATTATCAGTCAGGATAGAATAAAGTTAACTTAACTATTCATAGAAGTCAAAAATTCAACATTATCTTTTGTACCCTTCATATTCTTCAATAATGTATTCAATGCTTCTTCAGGATTCATATCTGCCATGTGTTTGCGTAATATCCACATTCTCTGGAAGGTATCCTTATCCAGCAAGAGATCATCTCTACGTGTAGAAGAAGACACAATATCAATAGCCGGGAATATTCTTCTGTTAGATAACCTTCTATCCAACTGTAATTCCATATTACCCGTTCCTTTAAATTCTTCAAAAATAACCTCATCCATTTTACTACCGGTATCTACTAACGCTGTAGCTAAAATGGTTAGAGAACCGCCATTCTCAATTTTACGTGCCGCACCAAAAAATTGTTTTGGTTTCTGCATCGCATTGGCTTCCACACCACCGGATAATACTTTACCTGACGAAGGCGCCACGGTGTTATGAGCTCTTGCCAAACGAGTGATACTATCTAATAATATCACCACATCATGTCCGCATTCAACCAAGCGTTTTGCTTTTTGTAAAGCGATGGTGCTAACTTTTACATGTTTTTCAGCAGGTTCATCAAAAGTAGAAGCAATAACTTCTGCTCTTACGCTACGTTCCATATCTGTTACCTCTTCCGGCCTTTCATCAACCAATACGATCATCAGGTAACATTCAGGATGGTTTTCAGCAATAGCATTCGCTACTTCTTTCAACAACATTGTTTTACCTGTTTTTGGCTGCGCCACGATCAATCCACGCTGGCCCTTACCAATTGGTGTGAACAGGTCAATGATCCTTGTGCTATAATTATCTGCCTTTGTAGTAAGGTTTAATTTTTCGAAAGGAAATAAAGGCGTTAAATAATCAAACGGTACCCTGTCTCTCACTTCATCCGGAGATTTACCGTTGATCGTTTCTACTTTTAATAAAGCAAAATATTTTTCACCTTCTTTCGGCGGACGAACAGACCCATAAACAGTATCACCTGTTTTTAATCCGAATAATTTTATTTGAGAGGGAGATACATAAATATCATCAGGAGAAGAAAGATAATTGTAATCGCTGCTTCTTAAAAAGCCGTATCCGTCAGGCATCATTTCCAATACACCTTCACCTAAAATAATACCATCAAATTCAATATTGAAAACCGGTTGCTGGCGTGCCTGAAATTGTTTGGCCGGAGCCGTTTGTGCAGAACCGTCGTATTGTACTTCTGGTTGCTGAATATCTTCTTGTTGTAATAAAGAAGCAATTGCTGCAGGAATAGTGCTATCCTGATCAGTTAATGGCTGCAATTCTTCTTCTTCCTCAGGAATTTCTGCTTCGATCTTTTTAACAGGCTTCTTCGGAGCTTCGGCTTTTTTAGCAGCCTTTGGCTCGGGTACTGATCTTTCGGGTATCACTTCTGCATCTTCGGTTGCGGTTGCTTTTGGAATACGTTTGCGTTTCGGCTTTCCTTCTTCTTCGTTGTTGGCGGCGGTCATAGTGGCTTGTTTATCCAGAACCTTTTCTACAAGTTCTTGTTTGTCTAAATTTTTATAATCGGGGATGCTAAGTTGTTCTGCAATATCCTGCAGCTCAGGAACGAGCATGTCGTTCAGTTGTGATATATCGTACATAAGAAAAATGAAAATGATTTTTTCAAAAAATCCGCTTAAAAAGTCTGAAAATTGTAAATGAGAATTTAGATTAAGTTCAATAGAACGTCACGTTGTGAGCTATTGGGCGAATCTTCGTTTAGATTGCATTACAATATTACGCTGTTTTTGATAAAAAATAAAAAAAATTTGATAATGAATGATTTTGATCTAATTTATAGATATTATACTACAATCTAAAGCTGATGTACCCTAAAAACTAACCCTGGTGTGCTTTCTGATTTTTGGTATCCAAATCATCGGAAATTAGAATACTAACTTTTATAAAAAATGAAACAATGGCTTATTTAATAACGATCAAATCTTCTGCACAAAAAGAATTAAGCAAGTTTCCAAAAAACCGTAATAAAAAAAGTGATTGTTGCCATAGATGGATTAAAAGAAAACCCCAGACCAAATGGCGTAAAAAAATTGAAATCTACTGATGAAAATTTATACAGAATAAGAGTGGGTGACTATCGAATTTTATATACAATTGAAGATACCATTCAAATTGTTGACATTACCAAAGTTGGGCACAGAAGATATATCTATAAGTAGATTATATTTTCCCCGCCTTCTTTAATTGTTTCGTAGCGTTTTCCCAGGGAATGCTTTTTTCTGCCTTTCTTTCTTCAGCTATAATCACATCAATCATATCCTCATATTTCTGAGGGTTTTTCACAAGATCGCTGATCTCGATTTGAAGAAACCTTTTTTGGCGGCTAATATCTGTTAGAACAGCAACTCCTTTCATAAAAGCTATTTTATCAAATTTATACATTTATGTTGATTTTTTTGCAGGATGCGGTGGCTTTTTGTTAGAAGCTTATATTTATGACTACTTATCAATACAATTAGCCGTCTTGTACTTCCCGCAAAAACTTATATTTGCAGTCCTTAAATACAAATTATGTTCAACAAAAGAGTGAAGATAAAAGAGATGTTGGCGGGCGACAAAGCCAATTACGAAGCAACTGTAATGGGATGGGTGCGCACTTTTCGCAATAACCAGTTCATAGCGTTGAATGATGGCAGTACCAACAGCAATTTGCAGGTAGTAGCCGAATTAGGCAAGTTTGATGAAGCGATCTTAAAACGCCTGACAACAGGCGCCTGCATTAAAGCCACTGGTGAAGTGATCCCTTCTTTAGGCAAAGGGCAAAAAGTAGAATTAAAAGCAACTTCGATAGAAATATTAGGTGATAGCGATGCAGAGAAATTTCCTTTGCAGCCTAAAAAACATAGCCTGGAGTTTTTAAGAGAGATCGCGCATTTACGTTTTCGTACCAATACATTTGGCGCCATATTTCGTGTTCGGCACACCTTAGCATTTGCCGTGCACCAGTTTTTCAATAGCAAAGATTTTGTGTATTTACATACACCGATCATCACCGCAAGCGATGCAGAAGGCGCGGGTGAAATGTTTAGGGTAACTACGCTACCGCTTGATGGAAAAGCGCCTAAAAATGATGATGGCTCAATAAATTTTAAAGAAGATTTTTTTGGCAGAAGCACTAACCTTACCGTAAGCGGACAATTGGAAGGC
>DATHHR010000128.1:0-2685 GCA_035317105.1 Ferruginibacter sp.
AAGAGAAATTAATGTTGCAGGCAGAAATAATATCGACGTTCTACTCCATATCTCTAAAAAAGAATTAGACGAAGTTGTTGTGGTTGGATACGGAACACAAAAAAAGATCGATGTAACAGGAGCTGTTGGTTCTGTTAAAGGAGCTGATCTGTACAAACAATCCGTACTAACTGCTACACAGGCGTTACAAGGTAAGGTTGCAGGCGTGCAGATCATTGATAATGCACAACCAGGAACAAACCCTACCGTAAGAATAAGAGGCGTTGGTACGATGTTATTAGGCTCTGATCCATTATATGTTGTTGACGGAGTGATCACAACTGATATCACCAATATCAATACCGCCGATATTGCCACAGTAGATATTTTAAAAGATGCCTCATCAACAGCTATATATGGTGCAAGAGGTGCCAACGGTGTTATCATTATAACAACCAGGCAAGGCTCCGGGAAATTGAAAATTAATTATAGCGGCTCCGTAGGGATTGTTACCCCGGCCCATGTAGTTAAAATGGCCAGCGGACAAGAATATGCAGACTATGTTTCTGCTTCAACATTTGGCATTACTTCTCCCGAACAAATAATTGCACAAGCCAATTCTCCTGCCGGAACTTCTACTAATTGGTACAATGAAATATTACGCAACGGGATTGATGAAAGACATAATCTTTCTTTATCAGGCAGTAATGAAAATAATAAATACTTATTAAGTTTTGGTTACGAAGATGATCAGGGTATTGTAATTACCAGCGATTATAAACGTATCAGCGTTAGAATGAATGACGAGTTTAAGTTAAGTGATAAATTAAAAATTGGTACCGTTGCCGCTTATACAAATGCAAACGATCAACAAGCAAATATTGCAAGCGCCTTTAATGATGCGTATAGAGCCAGTCCGCTTATTCCCGGAATGGTGGGCAAAAAATATGGCAATGTGTCAAACTTCCAGAGCGCGGTTGGTAACCCTATTTTAGACATTAATGATAACAACCACAATTTTTTACATAACCGTTTTGAAGGTGCCGCTTATATTGAATATAAGCCCGTAAAATATTTAACCTTCCGCAGTAGTATTGGTGCCGATCTTGAATTTATTACTGAAAGATTATACAACTATCAATTCAGGCCCGATACATCTACATTCAATGTTTCGGGTGGTTCACAACAAAACAGTATTAGTAATTTAATGATCGCCAATACTAAAAATTATCACTGGGTTTGGGATAATACGGTAACGTTTAATAAAACCTTCGGCAGACATACTTTAACTGTATTAGCCGGTACAACATCAGAAGAAAATACAACAGGCTTTACTTCTGCCTACAGACAAAATGTTCCGCCAGATCCGAGCCTTTGGTTTATCAATGTAGGTGGTGTCAATACTTCGCAAAACAATTCGCAACAAACCAAATGGACAAGGGTTTCTTATTTAGGAAGAATTAATTATAGTTATAACGAAAGGTATTTATTTACCGGAACGATAAGGGCCGATGCGAGCTCCGTATTCCCTTCTTATTCAAGATGGGGATATTTTCCTTCGCTTGGTGCAGGATGGATACTATCCAAAGAAGGTTTCATGCAGAACCAAAAAATATTTGACCTGTTAAAAATAAAAGGAAGCTGGGGTGAAGCCGGTAATGATAATATTCCCGTTGGTTCATTTACACCAACACTCTTAAATAACCTTAACTACCCCTTCGGTTCTCCGCTCACTCAATCAAGTGGTGTTGCTATTGCGCAGTTGAAAGACCAGAATTTAAAATGGGAAACAACAACAGAGTCTGATGTATCCGTAGAATTTGCTGTTTTAAAAAACAGGCTTACCGGTGAGATCGGATACTATGATAAAGTAACAAGAAATGCACTTATCTACACATTAATATCTGCTACTTCCGGTAGCCAGCCAGACTTTAGTGTAGCCAGTCCTGCACCCGCAGGAAGCGTTTTAACCAACGCCGCTTCTATTAAAAATAATGGTGTAGAACTCGCTTTGGGTTGGGCCGATAAAATAAATAAAAATGTTACTTATCATATCAATGGTAATATCTCCTTTAATAAAAATGAGGTGATCGGTTTAAATAGCGGACAGCCTTTATTGGATGGCCGTGTAAACAATGATCTCGTTACCAAGACAGATAACGGAGAACCGATCGGAAGTTTTTATGTAAGAAAGGCCATTGGTGTATTTCAAAGCCAGGCAGAAATTGATGGATATGTTGATAGCCATGGTAACAAACTACAAGGCTCAGCAAACCCGGGCGATCTAAAATATGCTTTTACAAACGGGCAAATAGATTATGTATATGCAGGCTCTTATCAGCCGAAGGCTTTTTACGGAGTAAGCATAGGCCTTAATTATAAAGCATTCGATTTTAGCATAGATGGTTATGGTAACGAAGGAGACAAAGTATACAATGGTAAAAGACAGAACAGGATAAATGAATTTGATAATATCGAAGCATCGGTTGCTGAAAATGCTTTTCCTAGATCAACCAGTCAGCCCGGACCTAATCAGGGTAACCAACCTTCTTCCACCTACTTTGTAGAGAACGGAAGTTATTTCAGGATCAATAATTTAACGATCGGATATACCCTTCCACCGGCTTCATTGAGCAGGATGAAAATGATCTCCAGCTTCCGTGCATTTGTAACAGGGCAAAACATTTTCACCTTTACCAAGTACAG
>DATHHR010000129.1:0-18766 GCA_035317105.1 Ferruginibacter sp.
CTAATATTCCAATCATCAGCGAGGCGGAAAGCAGGGCAATGAATCCGGATTATTATTTAGTATTGCCATGGCATTTTAAAGAAGAGTTTTTGGAAAGAGAGAAAGAAGCGATAGACAAGGGAACCGGTTTTATTTTCCCAATACCAACCATTGATATTTATAAAAAGTAAACTATAAAAAATGATAAAGGATTCTATCCGGCATTTATTAAACAAGCAAGGGTTTGAGATCATTAAACAACCTTATGTAGGAGATGTTTACCCGAATTTATCTAAAAATAAAGAAGAGTATTATTGTGAAACGCCTATCGGTAATTATTTTTTGCCGATACAATATAAAAAAGATCCTGTTGCCAATGACCTGATCAGGGGAAGAGAATTTGAGCCTGATATTTTAAACGTTGCCAGAAAATATATAAAAAAAAATACAACAGTAATTGATGCCGGAGCAAATTTTGGACATATGACTGTCGCGTATTCAAAGCTGGTAGGTGATGGCGGCAGTGTATATGCAATTGAGGCACAAAAATCTGTGCAGGATCTATTAAGAAAAACTATTGCTGCCAATCAATGTTCAAATGTTCATTTAATAGCAAAAGCATCCTATAATGTTACAGGTAAAATTTTATATTTTCAGGAATCGATCGTGCAGGCTAGCGGAGCTTCTGTAACTGAAAGCAACACAAAAGGCGAAGCGGTGGAAACGATCACTATCGATAGCCTGAATATTCAGACACCAATAAGTTTTATGAAGATAGATGTTGAAGGGTCTGATCTGTTTACTTTACAGGGAGCCAGGGAAACCATCCTAAGAAATAAAATGCCTATCGTCTTTGAATTTTTGCAACATGTGCAGGAAGACTTCGGTACTTCATTTAATGATTATGTAGAATTTGTGCATAGCATTAATTATGAATTCAAGGAAGTAGTAGGTTTTATAAATTATGTCATTGTTCCGAAAGGATAATGTTTTAGTGAAATTGTCTATCCGGATTTGATCCGGATTAAAATTGTAAACATTGAATTCATTGGTACGAGGATTATTTATAAATAACAAGAAAGCCCAGGATAGCATCTATGAATCAGGGTACATGGTGTATGAATGCCTGCTTCTATCAAAACAATACCAATTAGATTATATTGAAATAGATATCAATAACAGGGAGATCAAAACCGGTTATGATTTTTATTTTTTTAATTATCATCCTGTAACAATGGGATGGCTTGAAACCAGGTTTTTGAAAAAAGAGCTTGGTTTTGTTATTACTATGATATTGGAAGTGTCGCCCAATGATGCTTTTGTATTATGCCCGGAAAAAGACTTTACTGTTTATTGCGCACTCGACCCAAGCTTACGTTCAAAACAGAAAAATTTATTTGTCTTTCCAAGACCATTAACAAAAATAAATTTCGAACTTCCTGTTATAACCAATGAAGTACCGGTGATCGGCAGTTTTGGTTTTGGAACTAAGGGAAAAGGGTTTCAGCATGTTGTGGAAGCGGTTAACAAAGAATTCGATAAAGCGATCATTCGAATTAATATTCCTTATGGCGATTTTATTCCTGAATCAAAAAAATATGCGCTTTATTTAGGAGAAGTATGTAAACAAAAGGCCAAGCCCGGTATTGAAGTACGCGTTACACACGATTTCATGAATAGAGAAGAACTTATTAAATGGTGTAATGTCAATACCCTTAATTGTTTTTTATACGATAGGAATATGCCCGGTCTTTCTGCTACTACTGATCAGGCAATTGTAACACAAAAACCAATGTCGGTTTCCAATAATGATACATTTAGGCATATAACTGCCTATCTGCCGCCATATCCTTCTTTTTCACTGAAAGATTCTATTGAAAGATCCTCTCCATTAATAAAAAAAATGAATGATGACTGGCAAGCAGAAAAATTTACAGAAAAATTTGAAGAGGTATTAAATATATACGCAAAAGATATTGCTGCACGATCTGCAGCTATTGGTGTTTATACTTTGCCAATAAGAAGAAAAACTATTATTGATACAATTAACAAAAGAGTAAAAAAATACAAAAGAAAGATTAAAAAACTTAATTTCAATACATTGTTAACTGTAAGAAATACAAATGAAATCATTTAGCGGCTTAGTCAAACTTTATGTCTCAAATGAATCACGTTATTAAGCAATACCTATTTTAAAAAATGACAGCTATAATTTTCGGTGCCAATGGCCAGGATGGGTTTTACTTAAAAGAGTTTCTTCAACAACTCAATTATACTGTAATTGGGGTATCCAGAAGTGGCGATTTTTTGCGCACAGATATTACCAACTATGATGAAGTAGCTAAACTGATAAGTGATAGCCAACCAGATTATATTTTTCATTTAGCGGCAAATTCTACAACAAACCACTCAGCCTTATTTGAAAATCATGCTACAATAAGCACAGGCACATTAAATATTTTGGAAGCCGTGAAAAAATATGCTGCGCAGAGTAAAGTTTTCATTTCCGGTAGTGGATTACAATTCAAGAATAATGACCTGCCTATTAAAGAAACTGATCCGTTTGAAGCAAGAGATGCTTATTCCATCAGTCGCATTCAATCAGTATATGCAGCAAGATATTTTCGAAAATTCGGATTAAAAGTATACGTAGGATATTTTTTCAACCATGATAGCCCACAAAGAACTGAAAGGCATATGGCTAAAAAAATAAGTGCCCTTGCAAAAAGAATTAAAGAGGGCAGTAAAGAAAAACTAGAGATAGGAGATATAACTGTTATAAAGGAATGGACATTTGCCGGAGATGTAGTAAAAGCTATTTGGACATTAGTGCAGCAGGATAAAATATTTGAGGCAAACCTTGGTTCCGGTATTGGCTATTCAATTGAAGAATGGCTATTAGCTTGCTTTGAGTCAATTGGAAAAGATTGGAAAGAATATATTATTTTAAAAAATGATTTTATTCCGGAGTATAAGCAACTGGTATCAAACCCCTCGCTTATTTTTTCCTTAGGATGGAAGCCTCAAATTTCATTAAAGCAATTGGCAAAAATGATGATAGAATTATGATCATGTCAAACTTCCCAAAAAAAATATTATTAGTTCAGCTTTTTTCTAACGGAGATTGTTTGTATGCGACTACAGTTGCTAAACAAATAAAAAATGATTTCCCTGGGAGCCATTTAACATGGGCCATTGCTACTTCCTGCAAAAGTATGATCATCGATAATCCATATGTGGATGAAGTAATAGAGGTCAATATTGCCAGAAATGATGTAAGCGCATTTCGGATATTTAAGAAACAAGTTCATCAACAAAAAAAAGATGGGCAGTACGATGAAGTATTTATTACGCAAATAATGGATACTAACCTTGCTTTTTATGATGGAACGATCAGGGGCAATACATTAAAAGCTTACCCACATCCTATAACAGTTTCGGTACAACCGGTATTGGTGTTAAAAGAAGAAGAGCTGGCAAAGGCGAAGCAATTTGCTATTGACCACAATTTTTCAGGGTATAAAAATATTATACTTTTTGAATTTGCACCACAAAGCGGACAGTCTGTTATTACAAAGGATATAGCTATCAGTATTGCTGAACATTTAACCAATAATAAAGACACCGCGATCATTCTTTCGTCAGCTAATAAAATTACACATCCAGCTTTATCCATTATCGACGGAAGTATTTTAAGCATCAGGGAAACTGCGGCATTAACCCATCACTGTACTTTTTTGTTAGGGACTTCATCAGGTATTACATGGATATCTACTTCTACAGGAGCTAAATTATTACCAATGGTGCAATTGCTTAACCCATATACAAACTGGGTTAATCCTATATCAAGAGATTTTGAGCGGTATAAAATACCTGATGATAAGGTAATTGAATTGTTACATTTTGATGAGCCATCAATAATTACTTGCGTTAATATGGCAATGAATGATTTTCCTGAAGCAAAAAAACAGTTTAATCAGCCAATACCCCTTCATTTTACTACCACAAAACAAATTGTATATAATTTGATCTGCTATTTAGAGTTTGGTGCAATTATTAAACATATTCAGGTCAACAAAGCGGTATATGGGAATAATCGTTTTTTCTATGGTGCAGTTATAACAGGCATTGTTACTGCACCTTTTAAATTGGTTAAAAACATTTTTCTAAAAAGGATTTTGGTGAAAAAGTAGTATTTTTTAACGATGGAGCAATTATCGATCATTATTGTGAATTACCGCACACCACAGTTGGTGATTGATTGCATTCGGTCTATCGATCAGCAGAATGCTATTTCACCATATGAAATTATTGTTGTTGATAATGATTCAAAGGATGGAAGCGAAACCATTATACCGGGAGAATTCCCGGATGTAAAATTCATTCAAATGGGCTATAATAGTGGTTTTGCCAGGGCTAACAATGAAGGGATAAGACAATCACAAGCACCAGTAGTATTGCTTCTTAATTCTGATACTATTGAAAAGGATAGGGCTATTTATAACTGCTATCAACAATTTATCACATCACATTATATTGCTTGTGGCGTACAATTATTAAATACAGACGGTTCGCCGCAAATTTCCGGAAATTTTGCTATGAAGGGTGGTCTCAACTACTTATTGCCATTACCTTTTATTGGTAATTTTTTAAAAAGGCTTGCTACTGTTATCAAAATAAAGAAACCAAACATACCAAATGCGACAGACACAGTAGAAGTAGATTGGATAAATGGCGCTTATTTAATGGTTAAAAAAAATGCGATCGATACAGCAGGATTATTAGATGAAGATTTTTTCTTGTATGCAGAAGAGGCGGAGTGGTGTAACCGTTTAAAAAAAGCAGGAGAGTTATGTATTTTCGGCAATTGCAATGTTCTTCACTTACAGGGAGAAAGTTCAAATGAAACATTTGCTTCTACAGGCAAAGGCTATTATAATTTATTTGATAAAAAAGGCCTGCAAATAATGTTATCGAATTTTGTACGGATACGCAAACAATTTGGAGTAATATGGTTTTTATTTGATCTGGTTTTCTATATCATTACGATACCCATTTTTTTTATCGGGATCATTTTTGATAAATGTTTTGGTAATGATACGTACTCGGTCAAACAATGGAAAGGATATCTGAAAAACGTGCTATTGATCATTCACTATTCAGGAAAGATCATTAAAGGAGAGCCTTATTTTTATAAAGTACTGTAGAAATGCAGGAATGAATTTTAATTCCCGCATTCTACATAGATCATTAAATACCGTATTTTTTCTTTTCTGCTTTTAATTCCTCCACCATCATTTCTTTTACAAGCATTGGTAAATCATATTTGGGTTTCCAGCCCAATTTAGTATTCGCTTTAGTTGGATCACCAATAAGAATATCAACTTCTGCCGGCCTAAAATACCTTGGATGAATACCGATAACTTGTTTGCCTATTGGTAGCTGATATTCCGCTTTGTTACATTTTTTGATAGTCGCTTTTTCATCGATCCCTGTACCGCTAAATTCCAATTCAATTCCTACTTCATTAAAAGCCATTTTAATAAAATCTCTTACAGTGGTAGTTACGCCTGTTGCCAGCACATAATCTTCTGGTTTTTCCTGCTGCATCATTAGCCACATACCTTCGATATAATCTTTTGCATGTCCCCAATCACGTTTTGCATCAAGGTTGCCTAATAATAAAATATCTTCTTTACCGATTGCAATTTTTGAAACAGCAATGGTGATCTTCCGTGTAACAAAAGTTTCACCTCTTAATGGGCTCTCATGATTAAATAAGATACCATTTACAGCATACATATTATACGACTCTCTATAGTTTACCGTGATCCAGTAGCCGTATAATTTAGCTACGCCATATGGCGATCTTGGATAAAAAGGAGTTGTTTCTTTTTGAGGAATTTCCTGAACCAATCCGTACAGTTCAGAAGTAGAAGCCTGGTAAAAACGCGTTTTTGTTTCCAATCCTAAAATACGGATTGCTTCTAAGATCCTTAATACGCCTATTCCATCAGAGTTAGCAGTATATTCAGGTGTTTCAAAGCTCACCTGTACATGGCTTTGGGCTGCTAAATTATATATCTCATCAGGCTGTGTTTGTTGAATGATACGTAATAAACTAGAAGAATCTGTAAGATCGCCATGATGTAAATGAAATCTTTCTGACAAAGATTTATTGTCGTATAAAAAATCGATCCTATCTGTATTAATCAAAGAGCTTCTCCGTTTAATACCGTGAACGTTATATCCTTTATTTAATAGAAATTCGGCCAAATAAGCCCCGTCCTGTCCTGTGATCCCCGTAATTAATGCTGTTTTCATTGTTTTATTTAAGCCTTCAAAAATAAGATAAAACTTAAGCTAATCCTAATATGGCATACCATTTTTTTGTACGCTAATACCATAACCTGGCTTCCGTCTTTTTTAAATAAGTATATGCCTTTGCTGTCAAAGGTTTCTTTTGCTGTGATCTTTTAAATATACCAATAGCCTGCCAACCATTTATAAATCCTTTTATATCGCCTTTGCTTTTTATTAAATACAATCCTGACCACAACACAGCTGTCGATAGAAAATATTTTTTCTGCAAATATTTAAAGGCCACTTTGGCTTTATTGACCCACATCATTTGCAGTTTTTGATCAGTAGGTTGTCTTCCTGACGGAGATTCTTTGTGCCATACTAAAACACCGCCTAAAAATGCGATCGAATAACCGCTATTGATGATACGATAGGTGAGGTCATATTCTTCCATACCATAAAAAAAATCTTCGGGATATGATCCTGCTGCATTGTACGTTTTTTTTAAAATAGCATGTGCGCAACCGATAAAATAAGGCGCCAGAAACTTTTCTTTTGATCGGTACCTGGCAATATTCTTGTTAGGAAAAGCACTTACCTGCAAGGTTTTTGTTGCGGCGTAGAAAATTTTAAAGCTGTAAACGCCCACATTATTATCCGCCGTATACTTATCGGTAAAAGCAGCGTAAATTAATCGCAATGCCGTACTGTTTGCGAAAGTAGCATCGTCATCGATCGTAACAAGTATATCGGCTTTACTTTCCCTGATAGCCAGGTTTCTTCCCCGGGCTACACCTAAGTTTTCTGCAGCACTAATAAATCGAAATGGAAGTAACGGGTTACTATTTATGTAATCAGTGACTGGCTTATACGAAATTGTCGATTGATTATTGATGATGATGACTTCGTTCAGTAATGTTCCTTTATCATCTAATCCTGCGATATTCTTTAACAGGTCTAACAGGTCATCAGGCCTGTTATAGCTGATTATAATTATATCGATTGGCTTCATGATGTTAGGCTATACAATAATGATGAACATTTACTATTCTGTTGAACCTGTCTTTTTACTGTCTTTCCAGATCATAAACCCGCAAAGCAATAAGAAAAGCCAACCAATTATGTTGGCAAAATATGACAAATGTTCTCCCAGGTCAACGATCTTCGAATCGAATTTAAATTCGATCGAATGTTTTCCTGCAGGTATTGCCAACCCTCTTAAAACATAATCAACCTTACAATAATCCGTTTGTTTTCCATCTATATATGCTTGCCATCCTTTATCATAGTATATCTCACTAAATACGGCAAATTGGTTAGCAGAGGAATTGAAATCATATGTAATATCGTCATTATCATTTTTTATCAAATGGATATATGAAAGTGAATCATAAGCAGGCTCAAAAGGCACTTTACTTTTAAAGCTCACATTCATTACTGCTGTTTTTGCCGGATCGATACTGTCTAATGCACTCATTTCTTCATCGGCATTATCAACATACCTGATATCTTTTATCAACCAGCAATTACCCAATGCATATGGATTAGGTATAGCATAAGTTTGTTTAGGATTCGTTTGGTCAGGAACAATAACATATTTCATATTCAACATGTTCAAGACCTGGAAACTATCTTTTGCCTGAGGATTGGCTGCCCAGGCTTGTATATTTTTAAATAACTCTTTATTTTTCAGATCCTCGTATATACTCAATTTAGCCGGATGATACCCTCCGATAGAATTGTGTTTATAAGAAGTTATTGCATCATTAAACGTATTACTTACAGATACCTGGAAGCCATTATTGCCATCACCAAAGGCGAGATTTAATACCCTGAAAAATGATGGGTCTCTTTTGATTTGAATATCGGCATTATAATCTTTAAAAGCCGTTTCGTAATCGACAGGATCAACATAACTATCATCATTCAAATATCTTTTTCCAACACCCGTAAGATCGATAGTGGTCAACAGGATCAATGCTATGTATAAAATGGCGGGTTTAACAAGCTGTTTTGTATATAAAAAAATAACGGCTACACCTGCCAATACAAAACCAAGTGTGCGCCACATGTCTGCCAGGTATATCGCCTGCCTGTCTTTGATCAACGCACTGATATAGGAGGATGTAAATTCAGTATTATTTTGCATTGCCTGTGCCAGGTTCTTTTGCAGTTCACCCGTAGCTTCATTTTTAAAGCTTGCCATAAAGTAAAACCCTGCTAACACAACAGCTATCGAGCCCCCAACTATCAGGCTTTTTTTACCTATATCAGTTAAAGTAGCTTTATCAGTTATGCCTACCAATTCATTTACGAAGATCACTGCCAATAATGGCACGGTAAGTTGAGGGATAACGAGCGCCATTGCCGGCGTTCTGAATTTATTATAGAAAGGCAGATGATCAAATAAGAAATAATTCAATGACTCGAAATTTTTTCCAAAAGCCAATAATACCCCAATAATTGTTGCAGCCAATATCCACCATTTATGCTCGCTTTTAGAAACGATCGCGCCTATTAAAAACAATAAACAAATAATGGCACCAAAATAAACAGGTCCGGAAGTAAACGGTTGCTCGCCCCAATAGGCCGTAGCAGCCTGGTATAATTGCTGGGTCAACTGTTGAGGCAAATTGGGTGTTTGTTGCAAAACATCAGCAACTTTTGAATCATCCCCAAGACTGGTAGATGAGCCTCCGCCCATTGCATTCGGTACGATAAAAGTTAAGGCTTCGGATTTGCCATAACTCCATTGAAAAGCATAATCTTTATCCAATCCGGTTTTGCTTTGTGTTTTATCTGTAGCAGCTAAAGCGCTTCCACTACGCATGGTCTCTTTACTGTATTCATAGGTAGCGAAATAACCGGGTGAACAGATCAGTAAAGCTGTTACACCTACCGCAGCAGTCAGCGCCAGAGATATGCCTAAGTGTTTATAGTCTTTGTCTTTTACTGATTGTATGATAAAATGTAGCGCCAGGCAGGCTGCAATTATCATCGTGTAATAAAGTATCTGCTGGTGGTTCTGTTCAATAAAGCAGGTAGAAAATATCAATAATAATGCGCCGCCTGACCAATATTTTCTTTTGAAGATCAGTATCATCGAAGCCAGTATGGCCGGAGCATATGCCATCGATAAAAATTTTGTATCATGGCCAACAGCGATAATGATAGGGTTGTAGCTGCAATATCCGTAAGCAATCCCTCCTAAAATAGAAAGCCAGGGGTTAATACCGATCACAATACATAAAAGATAAAAGCAGGCACAGATAAGAAATAGAAAATATACAGGTTTAGGTAAGCCTACTGTAAAAATTTGCGAAAAATTACCTACAGAAAAAAAAGAAGCTGATTTAGATTCCATTACTATCTGGTAGGCGGGCATACCGCCAAACATACTGTTTGTCCAGCGAGGCCAATACCCGTGTGTAGTTTTATATTCGAAAGACTGCTCTGCCATTGCCTTCCATTGTTGTGTATCATGCTGTTCCACTACTTTTCCGTCTAATAATACAGGGCTTGTAAATAGTAAAGACAAGGATAAGAACACGATAAAGGCTACGATATGGGGTAGGACTATCTTAAAACTGAACTTTTTCATGTAGAATTTTTCTTTAGGCAGCAAATTAAAAGTTTTATGTTGAAATGCACCATTGTTCAAAAAAATACTTCTCTAACATTTACCTGGCGAAGCAAAAAATAACAAATTATAAAAGTTAATCACGAGTGTGGAAAATTTTAACTTCTTTATTTTATTTGATTTACCGAAATTCATATTAATAACGAACTAACTATTGACAGAAAACAAAGAAATATCAGCCCTTTTTCATCTAATTGATGACCCGGACATCGATGTATACAACACCGTTAGCGATAAGATCATCTCTTTCGGAAAGGGGATTATACCCAACCTGGAGCATCTTTGGGAGAATACCACCAGCGAAGAAATACAGGAAAGGATAGAATCACTCATACACAAGCTTCATTTTCGTGACCTGACCGAGGACTTTATGCACTGGAAAAACGGCAGTTGTGAATTGTTGCAGGGAGCTTTGTTAACGGCACAATACCATTATCCTGATCTGCAAAGCATGCAGGCTTTGCAGGAGATCGAGAAATTACGCCGCAATGTATGGCTCGAATTAAACAGTTACCTGACACCACTCGAACAGGTAAGCGTATTAACAAGTATTTTATATAATTACTATAAATTATCAGGCACGGAGATCGCGTATGATCATCCCGAAAATTTCCTGATCAATAAAACGCTTGAAACCAAGAAGGGTAATGCGATCAGCAATGGCATTGTTTACCTAATTCTTTGTGAATTGCTCGATATTCCTGTAAGGGCCATCAATATCCCGCGCCAATTTATCCTGGCGTATTTTGACCCTCAATATGAGTTCATGAACCCGATCGGGCATTCATCAGAAAAAATAAGTTTTTATATCGATCCGTTGAACGGCCAGATCTATTCACACAAGGATGTAGAAAATTATTTTAAACGTATCTCTGTCCCACCAACAACTTCCTATTTTAAGAAGATGAGCAATAAGCGCATCATTCAATATTTGCTGGAAGAACTGAGCAAATGTTTTGACAATGACCGTAACCGTTATAAAATGGAAGAGCTGTTGTTATTGGTAAAACTGCTCGATGATTAAGCTATTGAATAAGTAATATGTAATATTGAATAATTGAAAATATTACTTATTCAATATTACATATTCAATAAAAAAAGGTAGTCTGTTTTGCAGACTACCTTTTTTATATAAAGATCGTTATCGGTTAAAATAAGCCGCCTTTTCTTAAAGCAACTGTACCGCCACCAATTTTAAATCCATTTTCATATATCTCAATTTTGTAAGCACCTACTTCGAAGCTTGTACCTTTCCAATCAGTAGTAACTGTTTGGCGTTGGCCCTGAACATAGTTAACTTCTACTTTTTGAGTAAACACTTTTTCAGCGCTGTCTCTTGGCGTAAATGTACCTGAACCTTGAGATTCAACTGATAAAGGTTTGCCGTTAGGAGCAGTGATGCAAAGGTATAATTGTTTTGAACCTGTTGCTACGATACGGTTTTCATCCAAATCAAATGCAACGTGCAATTTGTTTACTTTTTTAGCTTTTGATGTTTCTTTTTCTTTACCGCTGTTTTTAACATCAACACCAATTACGCTGAAGTTAGATGCATGTAAAGTTGATCCAACATCAATAGTACTATCGTTTGATTTTTTAGTAGAATCGAAAGTTTGTTTAATTGAATCTCTTTGATTCATTACAGCAGCTTTTTCTTGCGTTAATGTATCATTCTGCGCTTTTAACATAGCGATCTCTTTTTCGTAACCGTCGATCTGAGATTCGAAAGATTTGATCTTACGTTTTAATTCTGCTAACTGATGTGCATCTAAATTACCTTTCGCTAATAATTTTTTTATTTGTTCTTCTTTATCAGCAAGGTCCTTATCTTTTTGAGATATCTGGTTGTCTTTATCGATATCAGTTGTTTTTAAGCTATCGTAACGAGTTGTTTCTGCTGTAAACAAAGCTGATAATGAATCTTTTTCAGATGTTACAGTTGTGATCTGTGCAGTATCTTGTTTAATGATCTCGCCAGTTTGGTTCTTGTCATAAATAATGTAACCCCAGCTTACTAATAATAATAGGATCAACGCAATCGTTATCCATTTTTTTGAACTTGATTGTTCTTGTGGATTGTCTACAGACATAGTTTTAAAAATTTTGGTAATTGAATGATTTTTGAGAATAGCGTAAATCGCGTGTACAATGTTACAAAAATATTACTTAATAAGTGGCAATATTACTGAAGAAAATATATAAAATATTGCCGTTCATAAATAATTTGCCAATATCAGCATCTACCACAATAAAAGTCGAAATTAACCGTTTACCGCAGTTATCATTGATCTGGCCTCGAAAAGAGGACCCGATAGTATTTTTGAATCCTCCCGTGTATTGGTTTATTTTTGCGCTTCATGAAACATCTTGCTGCACTCAATCATTTTTTTTGGAATTATCGCTGGAGGCTTTTGTTAGGGATCCTGTTTGTTGTGCTAACAAATTATTTCAGGATACTGTCTCCGCAGCTTACGGGATATGTTGTAAATATTGTTGTCAATAAAGCCGAGCATTCGACTGTTTCTTCCACTGCGCATAATGATCAAAATGATATCATTGTTCAAGCCATCATTAGTCACCTGCAAGCAAGCTCTTTTAGCCAAAAGGTTTTATGGAGCGGCATCACTTTGCTTGTATTAGCTATTATCAGTGGTTTTTTTATGTTTTTAATGAGACAGACCATCATTGTAATGAGCCGGTTGATCGAGTACGATCAGAAGAACCAGGTCTTCTCGCATTACCAGCAGCTGGATACGAATTTCTACAAAACACATAGCACAGGAGACCTGATGAATCGTATCTCCGAAGATATCAGCAGGGTAAGAATGTACACTGGCCCGGCAATTATGTACGTCGTTAACCTGGCCGTAACTATAGGGTTCAGTATTTATTTTATGGTAAAAGCTAGTCCGAGGTTAACGATCATCGCTTTATCGCCTTTGCCAATATTAGCTTTGACCATTTACTTTGTTAATACCATCATCAACAAAAAAAGTGAAAGGATACAGGCATTATTAAGTGACCTTACTACCAATGCGCAAGAATCTTACAGTGGCATCAGGGTCATCAAATCTTTTGTTCAGGAGAAAACAATGTTCGGTTTCTTTAGTAAGAACAGCGAAGAGTATAGAAAAAATGCATTGGGGTTAGCTAAAACGGAAGCCATTTATTTTCCAAGCATTGCTTTATTGATCGGCTTGAGCACGCTTATTACGATAATGGTAGGGGGTTTGGATTACGTGCATGATCCTATTCACAACAAAGTAGGCACCATTGCTGAGTTCGTTTTATATATTCAAATGCTCACTTTTCCTGTAAGTGCTATCGGGTGGACAGCCAGCATGATACAAAGAGCCGCCGCTTCACAGAAACGGATAAACGAATTTTTACAAACTGAGCCAACGATCAAAAATGCCGTTGAAAAGATACAGCCTCCTTTAGCGGGAGATATCAATTTTAGTAATGTCGATTTTACCTATCAGCATACAGGTATCAACGCCGTTAAAAATTTCTCGTTGCAGGTTGCTGCCGGACAAAAAATAGCAATAGTTGGAAGAACAGGTTCTGGGAAATCTACCATCGCACAATTATTATTGCGTATGTACGATCCGCAAAAAGGAATGATATTGTATGATGGCACACCCTTAACAAAAATTGACATAGAATACCTGCGCTCACAAATAAGTTATGTACCGCAGGATGTATTCTTATTCAGTGAAACCGTTAGCAACAATATTCGATTTGGTTATGATGATGCCAATATAGAGCAAATTGTAAAAGCTGCTAAACAAGCGAGTGTACACAATGAAATTGAACATTTTGCTCATAATTATGAAACATTGATAGGAGAGCGGGGAGTAACATTAAGTGGGGGACAAAAACAACGTATCTCTATTGCGAGGGCACTGATAAAAGATGCAAAAATTGTGATCTTTGATGATTGCTTAAGTGCCGTAGATGTAAAGACCGAAAAGGAAATACTAAACGGATTGAATGAATACCTCGATAAAAAAACTGCTATAATCATTACCCACCGCATCTTTTCGTTGATCACTTTTGATAAGATCATCGTAATTGATGAAGGAAAGATTGTGGAAGAAGGTACACACGAAGCGCTATTACAAAAAAACGGCTACTATGCCGATATGTATGCCCGCCAGCAAAACCAGGAAGAAACGCCCGATAATATTCCCCGAAATTAGCCACACATCAGCTTTATACCACTTAAAATGAGGCTGCCCAAAATTTTGCCATTTCAAAAACAACTATATCTTTGCTCTGAAATTCTTTAACCGAACCAAAACTTAAATTTTACAACAGTGGCGTACGACAACAACGAAAACAATAACGACAAAAAGATTGAAAGTGTTTATAGCAAACACATAAGAGCCGGTAAACGCAGAACCTATTTTTTTGATGTAAGAGAAACCCGCGGAAGCGATTACTATTTAACCATCACAGAAAGCCGCAAACGTTTTGATTCTGATGGGTACGACAGACATAAGATATTTTTATACAAAGAAGATTTCAATAAATTTATTAAAGGGCTGATCGAAGCGGTTGATTACGTGAAAACAGACCTAATGCCTGATTTTGATTTTGATGCCTTTAACCATGATAACCCGTATGAAGGTGAAGATGGCGCATCTCCGGAAGTAAAAGCAGTAGAATCAGCTGTAGATATAGTGGCTGAACCAGCACCGATCATCCCTGAAGAAAGTACAACACCCGTAGATAACGGCAGTACAGAAGAAGTTGATAAATGGTAATACAAACTCCTTATAATAAAAAAACCTCCGTTTTGAAACGGAGGTTTTTCTATGTAGTAACTACAACATTATTTACGCAATTTTTTATACGCGTTGATCAATCCATTAGTTGAAGAATCGTGTGAAGTAACAGGTGTATCTCCTTGTAGTTCAGGTAATATTTTATTAGCTAATTGTTTACCTAACTCAACACCCCATTGATCAAAGCTGTAGATATTCCAGATCACTCCCTGTACAAATATCTTGTGTTCGTACAAGGCTATTAACTCACCTAAAGAGAATGGTGTGATCTCTTTTATCATAAAAGAGTTCGTCGGACGGTTGCCCTGGAATATTTTATACGGGATCAGATCTTCTTTAGTTCCTTCGGCTATTAATTCTTCTTTTCCTTTACCGTTCATTAAAGCTTCTGTCTGTGCGAAGAAGTTGGTCAGCAATTTAGGATGATGATCACCCAAAGGATTGTGGCTGATCGCAGGCGCAATAAAATCACAAGGGATCAATTGCGTACCCTGGTGGATCAATTGATAGAAAGCGTGCTGGCCATTGGTACCAGGCTCACCCCAGATAACCGGCCCTGTTGCATATTGAACCTGGCTGCCATTTCTGTCTACATATTTACCATTGCTTTCCATATTTCCCTGTTGAAAATAGGCAGAAAAACGGTGCATATATTGATCGTAAGGTAATATTGCTTCTGACGCAGCGTTGAAAAAAGTAGTATACCACAAACCGATCATCGCCATAATTACCGGAACATTTTTATCAAAACTGGTATCTCTAAAATGGACATCTGCTTTGTGAGCGCCTTTTAGAACTGCTTCAAAATTATCGTATCCAATAGTTAGTGCGATAGATAAACCGATAGCGCTCCATAAACTGTATCTGCCGCCAACCCAATCCCAAAACACAAACATATTCTCTGCAGCAATACCAAATTTCACCACGTCTTTTTCATTCGTACTTAAAGCCGCAAAATGTTTAGCGATATATTTTTCTTCTTTAGCGGCAGCTAAGAACCAATCCCTTGCAGAGTTGGCATTGGTCATGGTTTCCTGTGTAGTAAAGGTTTTGCTGGCTATCAGGAACAAGGTTTCTTCCGGATTAACTTTCTTCAAAGTTTCAGCAATATGTGTCCCATCAACATTACTAACAAAGTAGGTTTGAATGCCTTTTACCCAATAAGGTTTAAGTGCTTCTGTGACCATTACCGGTCCAAGATCGCTACCGCCGATGCCGATATTTACTATTGAAGTGATCTTTTTGCCTGTATATCCTTTCCATTCGCCGCTGTGTATTTTAGCGCAAAAGCTTTTCATCTGCGCCAGTACTTTATGAATTTCCGGCATTACGTCTTTCCCATCAGCCATAACCGGTTTGCCTGAAAAGTTGCGTAAAGCAGTATGTAATACAGCCCTGTCTTCTGTTACATTGATCTTTTCACCGGTAAACATTGCTTCGATAGCAGCAGGAAGCTGGCAATCGTTTGCTAATTGTAATAAAAGCTCTTTTGTTTTATCGGTGATGATATTTTTAGAATAATCAAATAAGATATCATCTAACTGGATAGAAAATTTTGCAAACCTTTCTTTATCTGCTTTAAACAAGTTGCTCATATGCACTTGTTTCATTTCTGTATAATGCAGCTGCAAAGCTTTCCAGGAAGAAGTGTAAACGGGGTTGATCTTTGGGAACATTGATGTTTAGTTTAAATTTCGCCAAAGTTATCTAGAGAAATCCCAAATAACAAATCCCAAAATACTAAAACCCGGATCCGTTTAAAAGCAGGATGGCTCCATACTAATTGGGATTTGTTTTTTTGTATTTTAGGATCTACCGAAGGTCAATATTTAAAATTTCCTTTAAAGCGCTTCTTAAATTCTAAGAAATCCGGTATTGATACATTGGCTACGTATGGATTGTTAGGATTGTAATAAATGTATTCCTGGTGATAATCTTCTGCAGGATAAAACCTGGTAAATGGCATCACTTGTGTAGCGATCTTAGCGCTATATTTTTTTGAATCAGTCAGTTTTTTTATCTCGGCATTGATAATCTGCTTTTCTTTTTCATTGGTATAAAAAGCGATCGAGCGGTATTGTGTTCCTTCGTCATTTCCTTGTCCGTCGACTTGTGTTGGATCCTGACTGGCGAAAAATGCTTCAACCAATGTCTGGTAACTGATCTTGGTAGGATCATAAAATACCTGCACTGTTTCTGCATGGCCGGTTGAGCCGGTGCAGACATCCTCATAACTCGGACTAACTGTTGTACCACCCGCAAAACCAGAAACGGCATCTGACACACCTACTAAACTTTGAAACACTAATTCTGCGTGCCAAAAGCATCCTTCGGAAAAATATGCCACCGATTCATTAGCGGTATGGTGTTTATTACCAGGTATAATTTTAAGTGTCTGCGTTTGTCCGCAAGAAGCAAAAAGCACGATCGCTAAAAAAGTTGTTATGATTGATCTCATGATAATTGATTTGTTCAATAAACGATATCAAAAGCAATTAGGTTTGCTAATAATTGTTAAGATAAATCCAAATGGGATACCAATTTAGCATGAAAGCTATTATTTTTGCCTAAAATCTGGATATGGATCTGAAAGAACAATTTGAACAGGCGCAGGCAGATAGCAAGCTATTAACTAAAAAACCTGCTACCGACGTTTTACTACAATTATACTCGTTATTTAAACAAGGGCAGGAGGGTGATATCAATATCGATCCACCAACGAATATGTTCGATTTCGTTGCCAAGGCCAAATACGGCGCCTGGGAAAAGATGAAAGGTATATCAAAAGAGCAGGCAATGCAGGAGTTTATTGATAAGATTAATGAGCTGAAAGCCCTGTAATTGAATAGGTAATAAGGAATAAGTAATATTGCTTAAATATTTATGGTTCTTTTCAATATTCAATATTAAATCAACAATATTCAATAATAAGGCTTATCTTCACAAAGTGATTTAGCTCTGAGAGCACATAGTTTTAGATAGATTCAAATTTTTACATTCTCCACTCGTAATAGTTTTCCTCTTTTTAATCGTTTTGCTTCTGGTACCATCACAGGTATTTTATTTTTATTTATTTTAATTTTAGATTTTATGAACATTTATGTTTCAAATTTGAGCTTCAACACAAGTGATGTTGAATTGAATGAACTTTTTGCAAGATTCGGTACCGTTTCTTCTGCTAAAGTAATTATGGACAGAGAATCAGGCCGCTCACGTGGTTTTGGTTTCGTAGAAATGCCTTCTGACGAAGAAGGAAAAGACGCAATGTTAGGCCTTAACAACAAAGAAGTTGAAGGTCGTGCAATGAGCGTTTCTATCGCAAAAGAAAGAGAAGAAAGAAGCGGTGGCAATAGCTACAGCAACAATCGTACCTCTGGCAACGGCGGTGGTAACAGAAGATGGTAATCATTAACTGATAATATTTTCGAAAAAGAGCTCAATTTATTGGGCTCTTTTTTTATGTCAAAAGTGAAAAGTCAAAACCAATAAGTTAAGTAGTAAATAAACTTAAACTGCTTTTCACTTTTGGGTTTTAACTTTTGACTTTTTACTTAGCTTTGACAACAAATAATTAAAGACCAACAGAATGGCTCCCAAAAAAAACGCGGCAATACTTTTTATCTTCATCACTTTATTAATAGACGTGATCGGTATTGGTTTGATCATTCCTGTTATGCCAAAACTGATCAGCACATTGATCCATGGCAGTATCAGCGAAGCGTCTCAATATAGCGGCTGGCTTACGTTTGCGTATGCATTAATGCAATTTTTATTTTCGCCGATGTTGGGTAATCTAAGCGACAAATTTGGCAGAAGGCCCATCTTACTATTCTCTTTATTTGGTTTAGGGATCGATTATATCTTTTTATCATTTGCACCTTCTATCGGATGGTTATTTATCGGAAGAACGATCGCAGGTATCGGTGGCGCCAGCTTTACAACCGCAACAGCCTATATCGCCGATATAAGTAACGAAGACAACAGGGCACAGAACTTTGGAATGGTAGGTGCCGCTTTTGGATTAGGTTTTATCATTGGTCCTGCTATTGGCGGT
>DATHHR010000130.1:0-2616 GCA_035317105.1 Ferruginibacter sp.
AACAGTAGAGCCTTCAGGAAAAACAAGGAGAATAGGCGTTGATGTATCAGCACGCTACCAATTGAACGACTGGTTATTTGCAGACCTGAATGTGAATCTTGCCGATCCAAGGTATTCAGATCTGCCCAAGGGGCAAAACTATATTGCAGTGGCGCCAACTTTTACAAGCACAGGGGGATTGGATTTTAAATTTAAAGATGGTATCAATGGTGCTGTTAGTTACCGATACCTGCATGATCGTTCGGGCAATGGCGATTATTCTTTAACGGCTGACGGCTATTTTGTTTCGGACCTCACTTTAAATTATACAAAGAGAAAATATGAAGTGGGCATAACTGTAGAAAACCTTTTTAATACAAAATGGAACGAGTATGAAGTAGAAGCAACAACCCGTCTTAAAAATGAAACGGCGGCAGTTGATCAAATGAGCTTTGTTCCCGGTACGCCTTTCTTTGCTAAGTTAAAACTGGCTGTGTTCTTTTAAGTAATAAGCAATAATAAATAAGGAACAAAAAATAAGGAAGTTTAGAAGTCTTACACTTCTAAACTTTTTTTGTTTTAGACATTGAACGGCAAGCCATTAAGCACCAAAACTTCCTTATTCCTTATTTTATATTTCTTATTCCTTATTTCTATCCTTATTTTTGCAAAGATCTTGGTTTCCGAATGTTCGGAATTAAAAGGGAAGTCCGGTGTAAATCCGGCGCTATCCCCGTAGCTGTATAAGAGTTCCTTAAACGGAAGTTTTAATTCTCACGCCACTGTTATTATAACGGGAAGGCAATTAAAACATACTCTTGAGCCAGAAGACCTGCCAGGGACACTTTATTCATCGCTAAGCTTTCGGGTCGAGAAGCAAGCGGGGTATGTTTATTTATATCCCTTTTGGCATTTGCCGAAACAGCTTTCGATGAATTTATTTTTATTACTCAACAGCGTATTAAACAATATGTTTATCAGGCAGCCGGCATACAGGATAATGAAGCGTACTATTTTTAGTCGCCTGCTTTTTGTATGTGCGCTTGTGAGCAGCTTATCTGTTGCGGATGCACAGACCGTTGATAGCAATAAAGTACTAAATAAAATCATAGTTACATCCAGTAAGCCGCCAAATGTTTTTACAAAACCTATTCCGGTTCAATTATTAAATAAACAAACGCTACAGCAGTTAAACAGTAATTCAGTTGGAGACGCAGCGAGTTATTTTTCGGGCGTATTAGTTAAAGATTATGGTGGCATTGGCGGATTGAAAACAATTTCGGTAAGAGGCTTGGGGGCAACGAATACAGGTGTGTTATACGATGGCCTATCTGTTGCGGATGCACAAAGCGGACAGGTAGATCTTGGAAAATTTCCATTGACATTTATACAAAGCCTGGAATTAGACCTGGCCAATCCGCCACAAATATTAGTTCCTGCCAGGGCTTATGCTTCGGTAGCGGTTTTGTCCATTTCATCCAATACCTATGTTCCTAATTTTTCTCAAAAAAAATGGGAGCTTGGCTGTACACAAGGGTCTTTTGGTTTATGGCAGCCTTTTGCAGGAATATATTTACCGGTAACAAAAAGGTTTGTAATAAGTGCCAATGCAGAAGCAACCTGGTCGAAAGGTGATTATCCATATTACATTAATAACGGGATGTTTTCGCAGAAAGCGATAAGAACCAATTCTGATATTACGTCATTCCAGGGAGAAATAAATGCAGTAAAACAATTTGCAGACAGCAGTACTTTACAAACAAAGCTGTGGGCATATTCATCGGAACGCGGATTGCCCGGTTCGATAATTTTCTTCAATAATATTTCTGTACAAAGATTAACAGACAATGATCTTTTTGTACAGAGCCGTTATCAAACAAAATTAAATACAACAACTTCTTTATTGCTATCTGTAAAATATAGCAATATGTTCACGAGATACCGGGATCCTAATTTTCATAATAATATGGGAGGACTGGATGATCGGTATACTCAGCAGGAAGGTTATTTAAGTGCAGCCTTGAGTAAACATTTTGCAAAGTATTTTACTGCTTCTCTCGCTTCAGATATAGCATTGACAAGCCTTACAGCTAACATAGTTAACTTTCCATCACCAACACGTATCAATTTATGGAACAATGCAGCCATTCAATTTACTAAAGGCTTGTGGCAGTTGAATGCTTCTTTATTGAATACTAACAATAGTGATAAAACTGCAGTAGGCCCATCGCTTCAAAATACAAACGAGTTTACGCCTACACTTGCAGGAAGTTATAAGCTAAGTGCTTCCGGTCCGTTTTTACTGCGGGCGTTTTATAAAAAAATATTCAGGATGCCGACATTTAACGATGTGTATTATAATTATATCAGCTCTATTGATCCTAAGTTACATCCCGAATATAATAACCAATACGATATAGGAATTACTTTTTCCAAAAATTATAATGCGGTAGTAAAGCAATTGAATATTAGCATGGATGGTTATTATAATGCTGTAAAAGATAAAATAATGGCTGTGCCATCACAGAATCTTTTTATGTGGACCGTAATGAATATTGGCAAAGTAGATATAAAAGGAATTGATGTTACCGCAGATATTGACGGAAAATTCAATTCGGAAATTAGTTGGTCTGCAAG
>DATHHR010000131.1:0-9630 GCA_035317105.1 Ferruginibacter sp.
TAATGGATATCCTATTAGTCCGTAAAGCTTCATTAAACTGTTTCTTTGTTAAGATATAAATGGAAAGTATCTCCACGTAAACCAATGCGCATGGCTTCTAATGGCAACATTTCTGATGGCGCGATATTGCCCAGGTTAACATTACAACCTATCAATTCTAAGAAGTATAATTGTTGTTCTTTTTGCGGTGCTTCCCAGATGATCTTTTCTTCAGGGATCTGCGTTAAAATTTCCTGTACCAATCCTTCTCTCACTTCGCCTGTTCCACGATAAATACCTACTGTACCTGCTTCTCTTGCTTCAGCAATAACATAGGTAGAACCTGCTTCCAATTCGGCTTTCATCAGCTCGATCCATTTGTATGGGGGAATGATATGCGCCGCATCTTTACTACCTACTTCACTTAATACCGTTACGTGCTTGGTCAGCTTTTCGATATAACCGCATTTTTCAGCATGAGGGATCGTGATAGAACCATCACTTACTTCGATATGATTGATACCAAAATCCTTACAGATATTTAAATAATCATCAAACTGGTTACGTATTAAAAAAGCTTCGAATAATGTACCACCAAAATAAACCGGGATATCGTAAGAACGATACACTTCTAATTTTTCTTTAAGCGTTGGTGTTACGAAAGATGTACCGAACCCAAGTTTTACAATATCTACATGAGGGTAAGAAACACTCATAAAATCTTTTGCCCCTTGTACACTTAAGCCTTTATCCATTACCATTGTAATACCGTGTTTACGAGGTCTTACGGTACGTTCAGGTATTTGCGTTAAATTAAAATTCATTCACTTATTTTATGTAGCGGCAAATATAACTACAAGAAGGCAATCTTACATCAAAATGCAAATAGCAACTTCATCGAATTAAATGTTAAAAATTATATCGCCTTATTTTTCTTGAACCTTGCAATAATGTCAACCACTTGCTGGTTCTGCAAAATAGCGGGATTAAGCTCTATCATTTTCTTAATAAGCTTAGGGTTTTTACCCATACCCGATTCTAATTGAATAATGGCTTCTTTGGATTTGCCCAATGCAAATAAAAATAAACTCTTATAAAAGAAGAAAATGGCTTTTCCGTTCGTAAGCTTTAATGCATGGTCAATATACTCCATTGCTTCATCAAAGCATTCGGCTTTGTATAAGCAACGCAATAATTCTAACCAGCCGTTTACATTTTTTGGCCTTGCTTTTACCACATTGCCAAAATACTGCACTGCTTTTTCTATCTTATTCTGCTCCATATAACACTGGCCCATTGCAAGGTTATATTCAGGCTGCATACGATGTATGCGCATAGCAGCTTCAAGGTTTTTTATGGCGCTGTCCCATACGCCTTCGTTCATGTAAGTACAGGCTATTTTATAATGAAGCTGACTATCATCCTGGTTAAGATGCGCCGCTTTGCGGTAATTAAAACGTGCCTGTGCGTAATTGCTCAATTTATCGTAACAATGTCCTATTGCCTCATAGATCACATCTTCGGGCCTTGTTAGTTCTAATACTTTTTGCAACACTTCGATGGCTTCCTTGTATTTTCTTAAACGTAAATAAGCATCGGCCATATTGCGCCATGCATAGTCGAATTTATCATCAATAGCTACCGCATACAAATAAGCATCAATGGCTTTCTCATACAACTTCAATCCCTGATAAGCGGCAGCAAGGTTAAACCAGGCCAGCTCGTTAAAAGGAAAATCATCGATGATCTTCTGGTGCAGGCGAATACCTTCTTCATTTCGTCCCGTAAAGTCTGTCCAGAAACAGATCTTGTACAATGCTTCTTCATTATTAGGCTCTTCTTTCAGGATCATTTTAAGACAATCGAAAACCTTTTCAAAATTTTCATAATCATCATAAACATCTGCCAGCTCAAATAGTAATTCTATTTTCTCTTCTCCTTCAAAATAATGCAAAGCGGCTTCTAAAACCGTAGCAGCTTTTTCCTGTTGGTCAAGCGCTAAATAAGCATCTGTTTTTAGTATGTATAAGTTGATATCGCTGCTGTCTAATAGCTCCGCCTGATCTAGGATCTGCAATGCCTGCTTATATTGTTTGGCAGCGATCAAAAGATCTGCTTTTTTTAACATTAAGGCGCCCGAATAAGGGTACTGTTCTACCGCATAATCCGCAGCTTCCATGGCGTTAGCCATTTCATCCTTTTCATCAAAATAATCGATAATTTTTTCGAAAGATTCCTCTTCAATAAAGGAGTGACTTTTGCCGTTTCTGAGGTTATCAAACTGCTGTAATAACTCTCTTAATTCTTCCCGGTCTTGGCGATAAGGATTCTTACTCATAAGTTATTAGGTTTCCCCAAGTTAACAATTTTCAAAACAACTAAAAAAAATCTATTTTCCACTTATCCCCAATAAGTTAAAGAAAAGTCAAAATAATGGATGAATGGTACACACATATTGATAAAATGTTACTATATTTGAACTGTTAAATAAACCTAAATGAAAAGCTTCTTAAAAAGATTGCTTGTTTTTGCTATAATCCTTGGGACTGTTAGCGTTGCTTTTGCCGATAAAGGTGTTAAAAGAAAAGCAAGGACCAGGACCAAAATAAACATTACAGCACCTGTATCTTTAAAAAATTTAATGACGTTGAACCTTAACCTTAAATCAGGGTTAATATACAAAGGCAGCCTGTTGTCATCAACAGATGTTGTTGGGCCGGTTTATGTTAATACCTCTATCCTAACTTATCAAAAAGGAAATACTACCTATATCATTCCATACAAACACAAAATGGCTTTGCCTGATGTACAACAAGGCTATACGGGGCTTAAGTTTATCATCCGTTCTAAAAAATAACAATTGCTTACCATACATATAAAAAAATAACCCCTGACATTAATCGGGGGTTATTTTTTTGAGCAAGCTGATTGCTACTATTAAGCATTGTTGTGTTATTATAATCCCGAGAATCGGGACTCACTTCAACTGCATATCTTTATTGAACTAATTTTTATTGGTCTCATCATAGGTCATTACCCTGTAGCCTGATTTTGGAGAATCAAATTTAGCAAGTGGTACCGGACTGAGATCTAATCGCGTAACAACATATTTAAACTTCAGCGTGCCAGACTGAAACTCATACTGCATCGCTAATCCCGGAAGGTTTTTAAAGGTTTGATCGTAATCTTTATTGGTCACAGTAAGGTCGGGTGTATAGTAAACAATGATAGTTGATCCGTCTTCTAATTTAGCGGTGGCCTTTTTACAGTTATAGCCATTGATAACTTTAGTTTCGGTACCCGGTACAAAACTTACGCCTTCATAATTTTTATTTTTTGTCATCCAGTCTTCCTTCGTCAAAGTGATCATTAATTTTTGACTGCTGTATTCTTTTAAGATCACCGCCTCTCCTGTTTGCGCATTATAAATAGTGCTTTCATTTCCTAAAGAGCTAACCATATCGGTTCTGCTAAGGGCTCCTTTTAAATATACGGTAGTAGTTGCGCCATCTAATGCATCTGCCATTTGTGGCTGTTTGCTATTGCCTGTTTGGATAGAAATAGCATATACGATGGTACCTTCTGAAATAGGTTTTTGAGCGAAAGAAAAAATGCCGGTTAAAAGCATGGGTAATATGAAGAGTAGAAATTTTGATTTCATATCGTCTGTATTGATAGAGATTAAAGATACTAAAATACTACCCAAAGATCCTGTTCAAAAGCAAAGCCTGCAATTTAATTGCAGGCTTTTATGTTAAAATATCCTAACGAATAGTTATTTCTTATTGTTTTTCTTAGCGTCCTGGATCTTTTTGCTGTTTTCCTGAACTTCGGCCAATCGCTCCTGCCATTTGCTTTGTTTGACAGGCTTTTTCTTATTGGCTTCTATCTGTGCTAATATCTCGTCGTGGTTAATGATATATTTCTGAATAACGATCTGCAAAACAAGCGTGATCGTATTCGAAATAGTATAGTACCAGGTAAGTGCCGCCGGAAGTTTATTGAAGATGCCTAATAAAAATACAGGGAATATAAACGGCATGTACTTCATCATAGGATTAGAATCATCCTGCATAGTTGAATTCATGCTGTATATCGCAATAAATAAATTCGTGATAACAGCTGTTAATGTAAACAAGCTTACGTGATCGCCATAAAAAGGAATGCTAAATGGCAAATGCGCAATCGAATCATACGCCGCCAGATCTTTTGCCCAAAGGAAAGGCTGGCCACGCAATGCTATATTTGATTGGAAGAAATAATACAAAGACATGAATATCGGTATCTGTAATAAAGCAGGTAAACAACCTCCTAAAGGACTAACCCCGGCTGATTTCCAGAGCTTCATCTGGTCTACGCTGAATGCTTGTTTATCATCACCATGCTTTGCTTTCAGTTTATCGATCTCAGGTTTTAAAGCCTTCATTTTAGCCGCACTTACATAACTCGTATATAATATTGGTGAAGTAACCACCCTGATCAATAAGGTCAATAACAAGATCACGATACCCATATTCACTACATTGTTTTTGATCACATCAAAAACAGGCAATAATAAATAACGGTTAATGTATTTTACAAAAGCAGCCGGACCGCTACCATAAGGCACGATCTCGTACATGTCATTATTGTATTTGCTCAGGACATGAAAATCACTTGGCCCATAATACAATTGTAAGGGTATTGTAGCAACAGGCCCTGCAGGAACAGTTGCCTGAAGATTAGCAGAGGTCTGCATTAATATAGACCCGCTATCAGTAGGAACGGTCCATTTTACATCTCCATTTTGAAATTTATCTTTATCAACGATCGCTGTAATAAAGAACTGTTGTTTAACACTTAAGAAATCAACCGGCTTATCATATTTTATCTCACCATCTTTTGTTGTTCTTGTAAAATCATATTTGCCATCTTCTACTTGCCCAACCTGTAATTGGCTCTTTTCAAACAACACATCTTTTTCAGCTTGTGTAGTTTGTATCTGCCATAAAAGATTGATCGTGTTTTGAGATACCAATTGATTAGCGCCGCTCATAACGATAGAAAAATCTACCAGGTAATCATTCGCACGAAGTGTATATTGATGCGTGATCGATTTGCCGCTGCTATCCTTGATGGTAAAACTTATCGTCTGGCTGCTGTCTGTATTTACTACTACAGGGTTTGTAACAAAAGCAAGGTCTGCTGTTTGAGCCACTTCATTATTGCCAGAATTTATCGCATAAGATATTTTACTATACGCTGCATTTTGCAAAACAACAGGCTTACCGTTGAGTGCATATTTTTTTAATTCAACTTCCTTTGGTTGTCCGCCTTTATTGGTGAACGTAATTTTTAATACGCTGTTTTCAACTGTAGTTAATTGTTCTGCGCCAGCTTGTTGAAAAAGAGCGCCGGCCTCTTGTTTTTTTGCTGCATCAATTTTTAAAGAATCTAATCTTTCTTTAAGCGTATCAACTTTAGGTTTAAGTGCAGCGATAGAATCTTGTTGTGCCTGAAAAGCCGTACTAGCTTTATTATTAAAATAAAGCATCCCTCCCATCAAAAGTGCTATCAACGCAAAACCGATCACCGTATTCCTATCAAATCCCATAATATAATTTTAAGTGTGCAAATGTAATTAAACTTTGCTGTTTATGTATATCGTTTAACATTATTAAAAATGCCCCGAAAAACGGGGCATTGATTATCAAAAAACGATCTTGATTATTTTTTTGCAGGAGCTTTTGCAGCGGCAGCAGGTGCAGCAGCAGCTTTAGCAGCAGGCGCCGGAGTTCCCGGTTTAGCAACAGCAGCTTCTTCTTGTTTCAACTGACGCGTCATTGTTACTGATGCAATTGGGATACGCGGAGAGTTCATGATCTCCATATTAACCACTTTTACATCTTGTACCCTGATATTTTCGTTCAACTCCAGGTTATTAATGTCTAACTCGATGTTTTCACGAAGATCTTTAGGTAAAGCCTTCACTTTTAAGCTTTTAATTTTAGTAACTAATTTACCACCCGCTTTAACCCCAGCTGGAGTACCAACGAATTTAATTGGTAAAGTAACTACTACTTTTTTATCAGCAACTAGTTCCAAAAAGTCAATGTGGATCAATTTGTCTGATACTTTGTCAAATTGTAGGTCTTTCAATACACATTTGTACGCTTTACCGTCAACTTTAACTTCAATAATTAAAAAGTCTGGTGTGTACACAACGTGCTTAAAAGCTACAGCAGGAGCAGCAAAATTGATCTCCTTAGCACCTCCGTAAATTACAGCTGGCACTTTTTCCTCAGAGCGAAGTTGGCGGGTGGCTGTTTTGCCAAATTCGGTCCTGATTTGTCCTTCGATTGTAATCGTTTTCATTTGAATGAAATTTTTAATGAGGCGCGAAGGTAGCAATATATTTCTATTTTATACTGATTTTTCCAAAATTTCAGCGTAAAAATTGAAATTCAGGGCCTTTTAATAAAGCTATTAGTTATCAGCCTCTTACAAAAAAAATATTTTAACTTTAATTGACGATTTACCCAACCTTTTTGTCCTTCCATGTTGTATATACAAAAGAGGCTCGCTATTTTACGTAAAATATCATCATTAAAATCGAGTTAAATGAAACGGATAGTATTATTTATGGTAGTTGCCTGCGCCTTTTTTCCTTTTTTTTCCTGTAAGAAAAATGGTGCGTCAATAGATAATGTTGTTGTGATAGCAGCCTCTAAACCCACGGGTATTGTAGTAGGAGATTCGGTTGTTTTTACCTTAAAAAATGCCCAAAACGGCGTTTTGGCAAACTGGACGATCATTCCGCCTGGTACCCCTGATAGTTCTTATTTAAGCAGTACGTCTAACACTACAGTCCTGGTAATATTTAAGGGAGTTGGCCAATACACTATTATTGCTACCGAACCCAATATAACCGCCAGCATATCGGTAACTGTTTCATATCCTATCGTGATACGAACTATTAAAACCAATGATCCGATATATATTGCCCAACCCTTTTATGAAATAACTGATACGATCGATAACGGTGAAAGCGTTTATAATTACTTCATTAGGAAGAATAGTATTATTGACAAAGAAGTAACTGTTTCGCTCATCACTGTAACCTAACAAACTAACCACCTTTAACCGGGTAGGCTTGCTATATTGAACAACTTAGACGACATATTAGAAGGCTGTAAAAACAAAGACAGGATAAGCCAGGAGAAATTGTACCGACAATTTTATCCGGGTTTATTTGCGTTATGCAAAAAATTCTTTGATGATAATCATGATGTTTTAACTGCGCTTAATAATGGTATGTTGAAAGTCTATAAAAATATTAATCAATACGATCCTGTTAAAGGTAATTTATATGCCTGGTCATATGCGATAGTACGTAACACGGCGCTCACGTATTTACGCGATAAACAAACGGGCAAAACCCTGGTGGAATTAACTGAACACAATGAAGTTATAGACCAGCTGAACCCTTTTAAAAAACTGGAATGGAAAGACATATTTTTTTATCTTGGTAAGCTACAACCCTCAACCCGCGCTGTGTGTACATTGTTTTATATCGAAGAATATAAGATACATGAAATAGCAACTCAGATGGACCTAAGCGAAGGAACAGTGAAGTGGCATTTAAGTGAAAGCAGGAGCAAGCTTAAAACAATTTTTTCCAAAGTGACAATTGCAGAAAATGAGTAACGAAAATATACATATCAACTTAGGTGCCGAAGGGTATTTTCCGCAGCCGGATATACCTGTTGATGACGCATGGGATAACATGAAGGCATTGCTGACTGATGACAGCGTAGAACCTCCTATACTTATTCCGCCAACTGGTGGCAATAATGGCAATGGTGACAATGATGGTAATGGCAATAAGTTCATAAAATTTGGCGCAGTGATCGCGGCTTTAATTTGTATCGCTGTATGTTGGAACCTGATAAGAAAAACAAATACTACAACTTTAAGTGACAATAAAAAACAAACTGTTACTCAACAAAAAAATAGCCCTGCTGCTTCTTCTAGTATTGTTGTTAGCTCGACAATGATTCGATCTTCAAGTATTACATCAACCAATAAAAAAAGTACTCGATCTTATACAACGAATACTTTAAATAGATCTGAAGATGACCGCACAGCAAGTATTAGAAAGAAAAAGGATCATTTGAATACTTTTTTCAATCATTATAATTCAAGCAATACTATTGGTACATTATCAAGCGAAAATAAAAACAATGAGGCTATAAACACGGACAAAACAGCCACCGCAAATGACCACAGCAGATTGTCAAATAAAAAAGGATCAATGAAGATCAGTTCTACAGCTCCGCAACAAGTAAGCGATGTAACTTATGCGTATTCATCAAATAAAAATAACAACACATTAATAAGAAATAACCATAAGAAATATAAACACACTGCAACTTCAGCTACTGATAATGATGACAACATTGCTGTTGCTGCAAACCCGATATCAAAACAAACGTTTACAACGAATAACAACAAGACAAGAAATTCAGATTCAAAAACAAAAATTTTCATTCACTCGCCACTACCCGATAGCTCAGCAGTAGATGATCGATCAATGAATCAGAACCATCAAGATACAGGCCTGCAAAAAATAAAAGATGCTTTGGTAAAAGCTACAACAAATGATACAACCAAAATAAAAAAAACTAACAAGCCCGATCTATTAAATACTGTTAATGCAGGATTACAATGGAATTTTAATATCCCAATGCAAAACAATAGTGCGTATTTTATTGCGGCCAAAGGCAAAAGTGAACCTTTCCTGCTGTTATTGCCAAGCATCTGGATAAGCAAAAAATTTGATCGCCAGGAGATCATGTTGCAATTTACTCCTTACCAACAAAATTTTGTTAACCAGAAATTCATTTCTTCTTACTCAAGTCAAACGTTTACAAAAGCTGTTTACAAAGCTACTTACCTGGATAAAACATTCGGCTTATCTGTTGGTTTGCAATATAATTATAGGATATTTTCTTCATTTCTTATCGGCGTGGGTGTAAACTACAATACACAACAACGTTCATTGCTGAATGATTATGGAAAATCTGAATTGAGCGGTAACACAACAGGCATTGATTCTTCTTATGGAGCAAAAGGATCATCTTCAGAATCGGTACATTTAAACCCATCTTTTGTTTCGGGTAAATTGGAACTGGCTTACACAAAAAATAAATTTGATATTGGTATCGATTGCCAGAAAGCGTTTACCAATTTATCTGCAGAGCCGGATATTGATGTTAAGCCGCTTACTTTCCAGGTATTTTTTAGGTGGAGGATAAAGAGTTCACGCTAATCAGGAGAAGAATATCGTTGCTGCGTTAATTAACACGGCAACGATAGGTATAAGATCTTATATTTTTTTACCTCTTAAAAACAGGCTATCAATGCTTTTATTTTCATAAGCATTTCTGATAGCGATGCCAAATAGTTCAGCAGTAGAAACTACTCTGATCTTGCTACTTTCTTGTTTTAATGGAATGGTATCGCACACTACTAATTCTTCCAGTGCGCTATTGTTGATATTGTCGTACGCTTTACCGCTTAAAACAGGATGCGTACAAAATGCGCGAACACTGCGTGCGCCTTTTTCTTTTAATAGACCAGCACTTTTAGCAAGCGTACCACCTGTATCAC
>DATHHR010000132.1:0-7024 GCA_035317105.1 Ferruginibacter sp.
CAACCCACAGATCCTATTCTGCTCTTTTTGGGTAGAGATAGGGTATTGGTCGGTTGCGCCGGCGATGTAAGCACTGGCTGCAGTTAGTGGATAGGCGTATTTTTTTGCATGTGCTTCCGCCCTTACTTCTATTGTTAACTCTTTATTTTACATTGTCTTATTTACTTCGTCAAATCCTCCACCTCATCCACACCAAACTCCTTGCACCATTGCGTTATATAATAGTTTATCATCCACCGGCTACCAACTTCTGTTAATATCGGCTCCCACCATGTCCATATCCAAAGTTTTTTAAGTTTTAGTACATCGGCGCGGTGTTGTCTTTTGTGGTTTTTGATGATTATCTTGTATTTTTTCATTTATACTTATTATTTATAAACACAATTATATTAGCTATTATCAATATGATTATTACGGCCGTCATTTCTTCAATCCGTTATCCCCATCCCCAATATGTCGGGGGTGAGGTCAGGTAATTCATATCCACACCGCCACGCATCAAAACTTAAGCTACCCGGCTCAAATTCGTTTTCATACTTTGACTTTCCAGTTAATCTTGCCATGTATCCCCTATCAATACATTTCTGTAATGCAATATCGATTTCTTTATAATCTTGATTATTCATATCTAACCTGCTTTCAATCTTTCATTCCCCTCCACCGCTCCCCGCATCTCTTCCAAAATGTCAATGCCTGGATTTTCAAGGCAATACGCGTAGAAGTCGGCGAGGGTGATCATGCTATGCGTGTTATTATGGTTGTTCCGTCTTCATAAGAGGTAAAAGAACATAAGATATTATGTTTCTTCTTATATGTCCTATAAGAGGTAAGTATATTATTTCGTGGCCTATCGCTTACAAAAAACTCACCAATATTATGCAGGTGTTTAAATTTATAAATCACCCTTCCGTGTAACTTTTCTTTTATATCTGCCATTTTTATTAAAAATTATATGCAAATATATATAAAGTATTTTAAAAAACAAATACAATGGTAAAATAAAAATAAAAAGCGTATATTTGTAATATGGCATTACGAAAAGATTTTTCATATAAAATAGGTGAGATAAAAAACAATCACGAAGTAATTTCAATTGAAAGAAAACCAATAAAGAATGGAAGATATTTTCATGATTGTGCATTTTTAGTGTGTCGGTGTAATGGCTGTGGTACAACTAAAACCATAACCATAGGTAGTTTTAATGTAAGCCCACACAAGTGTAAAATTTGTAATCCTAAATCAAAACCGATAAAAACAAAAAAGATACCTACACATTCTATATTTTCCATTAAAAAATCATACCGGGCTGAATTTTTGTGTTTTAGAAATATGATATTGAGGTGTTATAATGAAAAGCACCGATATTACAAAAATTACGGAGGGCGCGGAATAACCGTATATTCAGGCTGGATAAATAGCTTCGAGTTATTTTTATCTCATATAGGGAAACGGCCCGCTAAAAAATACTCTATAGACAGGATTAATAACGATGGTAATTATGAACCAGGCAATGTTAGATGGGTGACCCAAAGAGAGCAGGCAAATAATAGGCGCAGCAATATTATTATAACCATACAGGGTGAAACTCACACATTAACCCAATGGGGGCGTTTATTAAATCTCCCTGTTTTTTTTATAAAAAATAGACTTAAAAAGGGTCTTACCTATGAAGAAATATTTCAATTAACATTTATAAAAAGGGGGCCATATAAAAAAATAATCAAAAAATAATCAAATATATTTGCATATATAAAAACTTAAATTTAAATTTGTCCTGTTATTATACATTAATTGAAAGGATTATGAAAACCTCAACAAAAAAATTCCAATACAAGGGCGACGATAAACGCATGGCACAAAGTCCGGTTAGGAAACATCCGGGATTGAAGGCACTTGCCGAAAGCCTTAAACGTGGAAAGGAGTCGGTGAAATGAAAACTTACAGAAAAAAGATAAAAGTTTCCCTATCTAAAATGAACGGCAATGATACCATGTATTGGTACACTAAATATTGCAGATTTACCAATTGCATTAACCTGCTTCGTTATTAACCGCTTAACCCAAACACCATGACCCGCCTCGACCGCTTCAAACGCCTCATAGAATTTCGCCAACAGGCGTTGTTTCAGATGGAATTTTACCTGTCCTTAGAGGATATGGAAATGGCACGTAGATATTACAGGTTGATGAACTGGATTGAGGATAGGATGGGGAAAGATTGAAAATATGAAAAGTAGAATATATTACATCACGTACCTTAATAAGGATGGCTTTACAACAACAAAACCAATTATAGCAACCTCTGAAAAGAATGCCATGAAAATGTTTAATAAGACCGGTTCGGCTATTAATAAATTCATTAAAATAAGTTTGGATATTATATGAAAGTAGTTTTAACCGATACCCAAAAGAAACAACTTGAAAAGCTATGGTTTATCTATGGCAACGGACACAAAAAGCACACATTAGGCAACCATCGGTTTATACAGCGATTGTTAGAATGTAACGACGATGCCCGAAAGCTATTTGTAAATGGCAATTCGGTTTTAAACAAACTAACAAGCGAATGTCAGTTAGAGGTTGATAAAATATTAGACAATTTAAAAATTGGCGATAAGGTTTCAATTACTACCGACGCTATCGATCAGGGCAGTCAAATACCAATGAATGGATGGCGGGGTAAAATAGTTGCTATCGAGCAAAATTCATATATGGTGCATGGACTGGGCTTTAGATTGCCATTTACCCGAAACGAATTAACAAAACTTTAATCTTACTACTAATACTATAAAAATGAACAAAGAACAATTTAAACAAAAATACAACCTTACAGAAGATCAATTTTTAGGTAAGGAAGAAATTAAAGGCGACTTATACATCGGAAGCGTTACGTCCCTGCCTGATGGGTTCAACCCTACTGTGGGCGGCGACTTAGACCTGCGAAGCGTTACGTCCCTGCCTGATGGGTTCAACCCTACTGTGGGCGGCGACTTAGACATCGGAAGCGACTTAAAAGCTAAAGCAAAATGGACTAAACTTACAACGCCGATAATCAAAAACCCGATTGTATGGCCTGATAATAAATATATAAAAGCTGATGGTATCTTTACTGAAATAGTACGCAAAAAGGGTAATGTTTATCAGGTAAGAAAAATAAACCAACAAAAGGTTATTTACCTGGTAACCGATGGTAATAACAAATGGGCGCACGGCGATAATTTGAAAGAGGCGAGAGAAAATTTGATCTATAAAATATCTAATCGGGATACCACTAAATTTAAAGGATTGAAATTATCTCACTTATTTACTTTTTCAGAAGCTATCGAGGCTTATCGGTCAATTACTGGGGCTTGTGCTTTTGGAACGAAAGATTTTGTTAAATCAAATAACGTTGCTAAAAAAGGCTATACTGTTAAAGAGATAATAGAATTGACAAAAGGTAGATTTGGTAATAATGAATTTAAGGCATTTTTTGCATGAAAACCGTAACAACAACCCTATACCGATACAGCGAATTGTCGCCGAATTATCAGCAGGTGGCAGAGGTGGAATATTACGCCTCGTTTTTGAAAAGAGTGATGACGATTGAGGAGGTATGGTTTACTTCTTCGGGATTGGTGTATGCGGTATTTAATGCTTAGATTATGAAAAAACCTGAAACATATGAACAAATGATGCAACAAAAATACGAAATAAACGCATTTTTTGATAGTCGCCAAAATGTACATATTTCTATTATGCGGTCGGTCGATAAAGCCAATAATAAGTTAGAGTCCTTACTTAATGATTTTAGGCATTCCCTTAACGATCAGTTAATTGCTCTTAAATATGGAAAAGATTATAAAGCATCTTTTTTAGATGAGTTTTTAATTCAGGTAAATAAACTTTAAATAACTATGAAACCAAACCTAAAAATAATACCTCAAGATGAGCCTACAAAGCACGTTGGCTGGGCTATTGACGATAAGCCGAATGAATACCGGTATAAGATGCCTTACTTTGCCGATGCGTCAAAGCACCCAATAGAGATCACCCCGGTTAAGGCCAGGTTAAACGAATTGAAAAAAGGAAAGCGGGTTGTTGTTTCTGAAAAGAAGTGGTGGGAGGTTTGGAAGTGATAATAATTAAATAACTAAATAACTAAATATTATGAGCGATTTTACTTACCCATCGAAAAAAGTACGTGCAAGAAAAGATTATAGTTGCATGGCTTGCGAAACTATATCCTGTGCGTGGAATGAAGCCGATATATTGGCATTACCCATTGAAGAACAACAAGCATGGGAATTAGCAAAGGCAAACAGATTTCGTATTTTAAAAGGTGAAATATATGTTACCCAATGTGGTTTTTATGACGGTAGCGGATATGTTTTTAGGGGAATACCAGCGATTGTTGGCATTTGTCACAAATATGATTTATGGGAGGAATAACGTTGCGGCATTTAGGAATGAATAAATCAAATTAATTCACTATATTTATAACAAGTTAGATATGTGCGTATCATTTAATAACTTAAAGAAACTGGCCTGAACTGGAAGCGCACACTTTTGGGGATGGCCTTTATTATTTTATGGAAAAGACCCATTGGAAAAAGCTAAGTCACCCGTTATATATAGGTGCTTACGAATTAATGACAGGAGAAACGAACAAAGAACTGCCTGTAAAAATCGAAACCGTTAAGCGTGAAATGGTGCAGGGCCCGGACGGCAAAAAAGAAGAGTGTACAATAATGACAATCCCGCCGCATAAACCAATGATACTAAACGCTACAAACCAAAAAACGCTAACTAAAGCAATCGGAAGCCCATTTATTGAGGACTGGACAGGCAAAACAGTTACGCTTTATGTAGCAAAAGTTAGGGCGTTTGGCGAAACCTTAGATGCTCTGCGTATCAAAGACGTATTATATGCCCCCCCAGCGTTGCCTACGCTTGATATAAAGCATCCAAAATGGAATGATGCTAAACAATCCGTAAAAGACGGAAAAGCCACCATAGAGGCTATACGTAAGGCTTACGCCCTTTCGGCTGATAACGAAAAATTATTACTGGCATGAAACAGTTTAAAATAAGATGCAGTAGTATCGGTGATATAATGACCGAACCTAAAGAAAACAGCCCGTTAAAAAACTATATGGATAAGCTGCAATCTGTAAAAGACAATCAGGCTAAATATGATGCGTGTGCCAATAAGGAAACAAAACCGGCATTAACTTATTTGGAAAAGGTAACAAGATATACCGCAGAATTACCCGAATTGGAAGCGCACAAAAACGATATATTCCTATCGAAAACCTGCCTATCCGTTGTTGACCAGTGGATAAAAGAGCAACCCGAATTTTACGGACGGCAAAAAGAATTTACATCGAAATATACCGATAAGGGTATCGAGTGCGAGGATGATGCCATTAAGTTTGTGGCAGCACAATATAATTGGGGGTCTGTATCTAAAAATCAGGAGCGATTTATTGAGGATGAACACATGGAGGGTACACCTGATATAATCAGGGCGCAATCTGTTGAGGATATTAAATGCCCCTGGTGGTGCTTTACGTTTCCTATATTTGATAAGGATTTGCCGAATAAGGATTACGAATGGCAGGGCAACGGGTACATGGCAATCGCTAAAAAGAAACAATTTGGTTTGCATTATTGCTTAATGGATGCGCCCGAAAAGTTTATAGATATGCAATCCCGAAAAGAAGCGAACCGCCTCGGCATGGATGAAGTAGAATATGACCTATTTGAAGAAGTCAGGGCAAAAATGACCTATTCGCATTTACCCGCCAAACTTCGCTTAAAATCATACTACTTTGAGCAAAACATTGTTGCCGAATTGGCAATACGTGAAAAGGTAGAACTAATCAGAAAATATATTTTAACGCTTAATTTAAATCAATATTTATGAACCAACCAGGTAAAGTATTTCGCATAGGCGAAACAGAACAAGTTAGCGCATCTTTCAAAAAGCGTGAATTAATATTGGAAATACCAGGCATGTACCCGCAATATGTCAAGTTTGAGGCCGTACAGGATAAGGTGAGTATCTTTGACGGTTTACAAATCGGTCAAGATGTAGACGTACATTTTAACCTGAATGGTCGTGAAAGTAAGGGTAATTATTATAATACCTTGCAGGCTTGGAAAGTTTCATGACCACCAAACAGCGAGTACACGCCCTGATCGATGCCGGGATGGTATATATCGAGGCAAACCGCCACTTTACGAACGGCAAGATTAAGATTGATCACGACGTTGTGGTTTACGGCAAAGATGCCGAAATTGAAAAATTACTATTAAAATTGAAGAAATGAACACATTACTAAAAGATAAACCAGAATTTTCAGAAAGAATAGAAAATAACTATTTGGCAATACAAGATATAAAAGATATTGTCGGCGACGATATAAATATTGAAGAACTAATCGAAAAGATTAGCGAACACGTTAACCAAAACTATATTTTTAAGGGTGATTTACCTGTGAAACTACGAAATGCTATGAATGATCATTTTGAAATTACTAAGGTGACGGAGGCTGTTTTATCATGAAACTAACCCTCAACTCAAAACAACTACTCAATGCAATGGCAATCGCCTCAAAAGGCATTAACCCGAACGTTGTAATACCCATCCTCGAAAACTTTTTGTTCGATATATCGCCGGAAAGCCTGTCCATATCGGGCAGCAATCAAGAGGGATATATCTGCAAAACTATTGCCTGTACGGCGGACGGTTCGCTTAAAATCGCCATGCCAAAAGAGGTGTATGAGCAGGTGAAACTATTGCCTGAACAACCACTAATATTTGAGATAGATAATTTGCAGGTGACTATCAAATCGGCAGGTGGCGTATATAAATTGTCGGCTGAAGATGGCAATGACTTCCCCGGCATTAAGAATACCGCTAAAAGCGAATTGCAAATCGATGGCAAGTCTTTTCAGTCGGCACTATCTAAAACGGCTTTCTGTGTACTTAATAACTCTGTACCTACGCCGTTTGATGGGCTAGACATTTCGTTAACACC
>DATHHR010000133.1:0-5673 GCA_035317105.1 Ferruginibacter sp.
TTCCACGGCTATTGCCACCCGGACGGCGGCCACTGCCACCACCAAAAAAACTACCGAACGGACTATCATCACCAAAAATATCTCCAAACTGGCTGAAGATATCATCCGTATTCATGCCGCCACCAAAACCACCACCGCGGCCTGCGCCACTGAATGCAGCGTGACCATAACGATCGTACTGTGCCCTTTTATCTGCATCGCATAATACTTCATAAGCGGAAGCTGCTTCTTTGAATTTTTCTTCTGCAGCCGCATCGCCGGGATTACGATCAGGATGGTGTTGCATCGCAACTTTCCGATACGCTTTCTTTATCTCATCTTGTGAAGCTGATTTTGTTACCCCTAAAACTTCGTAATAATCTCTTTTCATAAATTAGCTAATTTGCTGATATGCTAATGTGCTAATTTCTATAACATGCTGACTGCATATTAGCTAATCAGCGCATCAGTACATTAGCATATTATTTTCCCACCACTACTTTGGCGAAACGTATTATTTTATCATTTAAATAATAGCCTTTTTGTACTTCATCCAACACTTTTCCTTTCAGCTCTTCTGAAGGTGCAGGGATCTCAGTAATGGCTTCATGTTTTTCAACATCAAAATCGGTGTGTACGCTTTCCATAGCTTTTAAGCCTTTTGATTGTAGTACATTCCTCAGCTTATTAAACACCAATTGAATACCTTCTTTTATCTGTGGAAGATCGGTACTTACCTGTATTTGCTTTTCTGCTCTTTCAGAATCATCTACTACATCTAAAAGGTCTTTGATAACCTCTTTTCCGGCAGTTTGTGACAGCTCGTTACGTTCTTTAGCGCTACGGCGCTTAAAATTATCAAACTCCGCAAAAAGGCGTAAATATTTATCTTTTTGCTCTTCTAATTCTTTCTGTAATTTTTCAACAACGCTCTCTGTTCCTGAAGCATTTTCTGCCTCCGGATTCACGTTTATATTCGAGTCATTGATATCTTCCGCCGATTGCATTTTCTGTTCCATATTTAAAAATTGATTGCGAAGGTACAACAGTCAAACATATTGCCAATGCTGACTTTGCAGTCAAATTGACAATTTTAAAATCTTTTATTGCAGCTAATGGCAAATACCTGCCTGAAGATGTCCGGTTAACTGACAAATTTTAGCAATAAAGAACAATAAAAAAGAGGAGGGAGGAGAAGGCTATTTTACTACCTGGAACTTGCCTGATTCTACAATAACACCGTTACCATCGCGCAGCTGATAAATATACATTCCACGATAAAAATCATCCAGCTGTAAAGTAACGACCTGGCTTGCAGCCTTTATCTCGTAAACTTTTTTGCCCATGAAATTGTATATCTCAATCGAAGAACCTTTATCGAAGTCGGCAGATAGGAATTCGAACGCTATAGAAGAGCTAGCGGGGTTTGGATAAAATTTTAAATATTTTGCAGCATCGTCACTAAAACCGGGCGTTTTTATTTGAGCAAAAGAAGTAAAAATTAAACCAAATAATAGAATTAATATTAATGACACACGTTTCACTGTAGCTAAGTTACTACTATCTTTTAATACCGCCAACATTCTATTCGTGTCTTTTTTATACAGAGTTGTGTATAACGGGTACCCGTTTTTGCACCAAAACCTATGTAATTCCTTTCTTTTTCGCATCAGTTAATAAAACTAAGTTATATGATAAACGCTATTCAAATACCAAAACCATGTCATGAAGACTGGAATGCAATGACTATCAATGAACAAGGAAGGCATTGCTTACAATGCTGCAAAAATGTAGTTGATTTTACTGCAAAAGAACCCGAAGAGATCCTGCAATATTTAAAGGAGAATACTACAAAAAGGGTTTGTGGAAGATTCAGGTCGGCTCAGGTGGATACTCCTGTCATTCCCAACGAAGAACTAACCTTCCATATTTTCAATTCCTCTTTATCCTATTTCAAAAAGATAGCAGCATTGATACTGATAACATTTGGGATCGTACTTACGAGCGCTGACAAAACATTTAGCCAAACAACCAAAACGGATAGTACAAAAAAAATTGAACAACCAAACACAGTACCTGTTAGTCCCGTAATGATGGGTGATGTAGAATACCTGCCGGTACATAAACCTGCTACAACCAAAAAGAAAGTAAAGAAGACTAAGTGCCATGCAAAGAAAGCGCCCTCAGATAGTGCAAATATAATGCTTATGGGAATGGTTGAAGCTCCTGATCAAAATCAATAAAGCCAATTAAAAAAGAAAAAGTAAATTTGGGAAATAAAATGATTGCAAAATGTCAAAAATGCAAAAGATCCGTTTAGCTACTTTGTTATTTGTTTTGTTTGCTATCAATGCAAAAGCACAGTACAAGAGTTTTAAAATATCTCCCAATGGAGATACCATCAATATTGTTGATAAGAAAGGATTAAAACAAAGCAGGTGGGTAAACACTGTTGCGCCACTAAGAGGCGAACCGGGTTACGATGAAGAAGGCGAATATAAAGATGATAAAAAAACAGGCACATGGAGATTATATAATACTACCGGCGATCTTGTTGGCGTAGAAAATTATCTCTTTGGCGGAAAGGACGGATTGCAGCAATATTATAGTTACCTCGGAGGTTTAGAAAGAGAAGAAAATTGGAAAGGTTATAACCCTGATGCACCTTATGATACAATACCTGTTTATGGAACGGGTAGTGGAGAGATCACTTCTTTCAAAATTGTAAAAGCTGAACAGTATAGCGTTAAAGACGGTGACTGGAAATTTTATAATACCGAAACGGGCGAAGTAGAAACAACCCAACACTGGACAAGAGGCCATCTGGATAAGGACCCCGATAGTGACGGCGGGGGCGCTCCGCAAGCTGATAGTACCTCTAAAGCTCCAACAAAACCTCAGGCTGTATTAGATTATGAAAAGGGCAGTAAAAAAAGAAAGAAGGAACGAGAGGGCAATACCAGCACCGGTGATTAACTTGAACCTTTGATTGAAAAAGAAATTATTGCCCTGCATATTTTACTCATCAACTTTTACATTTTTTTTTAGATTTAATTTATTGTCAGACGGAGACCGTCAGACAATAAAAAAGCCCCGGTCTTTCGATCAGGGCTTTTAATTTATCAGGACTTATTATTAATCTTCTATTTTCACTTTACCTTTTGCTTTAGCCATCACTGTTTCTGCAACAGCGTTTGGAGCAGGACTGTAGTGACTGAATTCCATAGTTGAAGAAGCACGTCCGCTTGATAAAGAACGCAATTGCGTTACATAACCAAACATTTCGCTTAATGGCACTTTGGCTTTAATAACCTGTACACCATGTTTGCTATCCATACCTTCTAACATACCACGGCGACGGTTCAAATCACCTGTTACATCACCCATGTACTGATCAGGAGTTAGTACTTCTACTTTCATGATCGGTTCTAGTAATGTTGGTTTTGCTTTACGGCCAGCTTCGCGGTATCCTTGTTTAGCACACAATTCAAATGACATTGCATCACTATCCACCTGGTGGAAAGATCCGTCTTTTACTGTCACTTTCATGCTTACCATTGGGTAACCTGCCAAAACACCTGTTGTCATTGCAGATTCAAAACCTTTTTGAATAGCCGGTACAAATTCTTTTGGAATACTACCACCAAACAAAGCGTTCACGAATTGGAAGTTTGTTTTGCTATCTTTTAGGTATTCATCATCAGCAGGGCCGATGGTGAAAATGATATCAGCGAATTTACCACGACCACCAGATTGTTTTTTCAATATTTCTCTGTGATCAATTGTAGTTCCGAATGCTTCTTTGTAAGCTACCTGAGGAGCACCTTGATTGATCTCAACTTTGAACTCGCGTTTCATACGGTCAATGATGATTTCCAAATGCAACTCACCCATTCCACTTAAAATGGTTTGGCCGGTTTCTTCGTCTGTACGTACACGTAAGGTAGGATCTTCTTCTACCAATTTCGCGATCGCCATACCCATTTTATCAACGTCTGCCTGAGTTTTTGGCTCTACAGCGATGCTGATAACCGGTTCAGGGAAAGTCATAGCTTCCAAAACGATCGGATCATCTTCATTACAAAGCGTATCTCCTGTTTTGATATCTTTAAAACCTACTGCTGCACCAATATCGCCTGCTTCAATAAAATCAACAGGGTTTTGTTTGTTAGCATGCATCTGCATGATACGGCTGATACGTTCTTTTTTACCGGTACGTGTATTCAATACATAAGAACCTGCATCTAAACGACCGCTATATGCGCGGAAGAAAGCCAGACGACCTACGAAAGGATCTGTCATAATTTTAAATGCCAAAGCACTGAACGGACCTTTTGGATCTGCAGTACGTATTAATTCTTCACCGGTATCAGGATTGATACCTTTAACAGCATCAATATCCAAAGGACCAGGCAAGTAACGTACGATCGCATCCAATGCAGTCTGAACACCTTTATTTTTGAAAGACGATCCACACATCATTGGGATGATAGAAAGGTCGATAGTTGCTTTACGGATAGCCGCGTGCATTTCATCTTCAGAAATGGTAGTAGGATCGTCGAAGAATTTTTCTAATAATTTTTCGTCGTACTCTGCTACTGCTTCGATCAATTCCTGACGGTACTGATCTACTTCTTCTTTCATATCTGCAGGAATAGGCACTTCTTTAAAAGTCATCCCTTTATCTTCTTCGTTCCAAACGATACCTTTCATTGTGATCAGATCAACCACACCTGTAAAGTTATCTTCAGCACCGATCGGTAATTGTAATGGAACCGCTTTAGCACCTAACATTTCACGAACCTGTTTAACCACGTTCAGGAAATCAGCACCACTTCTATCCATTTTGTTTACGAATCCGATACGCGGAACTTTGTAACGGTTAGCCTGGCGCCAAACAGTTTCAGACTGTGGCTCAACACCAGATACTGCACAGAATAATGCTAATAAACCATCCAGTACACGCAGTGAACGCTCTACTTCTACAGTAAAATCCACGTGACCCGGGGTATCGATAATATTAAATTTGTATTGTTTTGTATCAGGTGTTTTTTTACCCTGAACCATTGGATAATTCCAAAAGCAAGTTGTTGCAGCACTAGTGATAGTGATACCGCGTTCTTGTTCCTGAGCCATCCAGTCCATTGTAGCACCACCATCGTGCACTTCACCTATCTTATGGTTAACTCCCGTATAATATAATATACGTTCTGTTGTAGTGGTTTTACCGGCATCGATGTGAGCGGCAATACCAAAGTTGCGTTGATAACGTAAATCTGACATCTTGTTTTGTTTGCCCCTATCCCCTAAAGGGGGACAAGGTTGTTATGAATTAAAGTGAATGTGTTTGTTTATTGCTGCTATGAATAATAGCAGATCCCGTAGAACTCCCCTTAAGGGGATGGGGGCGATGTTTAATATGATAATGATTCTCTCATAATATGCTAAATAAACCCTGCCGAACCCTTTTGTATATGTTATACATGGCGGAGCCTTTAGCGGCGCAAATATACGCCGATTTTCTTTAATATGCAATTGTAATAGCGCTTATTAGATAATTAACTGATTAATAGCCATTTACTTAGCTTTAGGGTAAATGTTTATGCAAGAAATCTTTAGCGGCATCATCCCAATTATTGACAGATTTTTTACGTTTGTGATTTAAATTATCGGAGGTATTATTGAACTTTTTAA
>DATHHR010000134.1:0-20301 GCA_035317105.1 Ferruginibacter sp.
ATAGCGTACTTTATATCCTTTATACGTTAAGTAACGATACACAATATCGAAAGTTATATAAGGCCTGGCATGTCCTAAATGGCTTTCACCGCTAACAGTTGGTCCGCACACATACATGCCCACATGGCCGGGCGTGATGGATTTGAATTCTTCTTTTTGCCTTGTATATGAATTGTAAACTTTGAGAGACATATTATTTATTGGAATTGAAAACGAATGTAAGAAAAAAGCCTCATTTACTGGGTTTCGGGTTTCAATTGTATATCTGTGATCACAGGATAATGATCACTCAATTTTTTATTGATCTTGGTGAATTGTTCTACAGAAAAATCATCATCTACAAAAATATTATCGATACGCAAGGTGGATGAAATGCCGCTAAAGGTTCGGCCTATGCCAGATCCTTTTTCTACAAAGGCATTTTGCAAGCCTTTGCCTATCGTTGCATAAGCATACGAGTTAGGCACATCATTAAAATCACCGCAAAGAATTATAGGATAAGGAGAGCTGTCTATTTTTTCTCTAACCAATTCAGCCTGGGCCTTGCGTTTTAAAAATCCTATTTTCATTTTTCCCAATACACTTTGCGATTTTTCAATATCGGCCCTTGATTCAAGCGATGGGCTATCGATATAATTCAGATTGACCGGCGTAAATTTTAATGATTGTAAATGCACATTGAATATCCTGAAGGTATCGCCGCCTTTCACCATATCGGCATACTGAAAAATAGAATTGTAATCGTATGGATATTTCATCACCGCATGCCTGTTAATGAGCGGATATTTTGATAAGATAAGAATACCAAAATGCTGGCTATCTAAAAAATCTTCTTTGTAATTATACCCGTAAAAATATTCAGGGAAATGGAGGCTATCTACAAAACTGCTTAATGAATAAAACCGGTATTTATGATAGTAAGGCGTGTTGAGGTCAACTGGTTTATCGCCTGCTACCATTTCTTGAAAACAAGCAATATCGGGCTGGTATCTATTTATCAGCGCCAGCATTTGCTTTTTTACTTCGGGATGTTTTTTATCTTCCAGGATATTGAACTGCGCTACGTTCCAGCTCATGATACGAAGTGTGTTAGGCTGTCTTTTTATTGTGAAAGAAGAGGATACTCGAAAAGGGATAATGTTTTGAATAGGCTTCCATGTTAGTAGAATAACAACGATGAAAATTAATGAAAGTGCCGGTTCTACAAACAACCAAAAAACACAAAAAACACAAAGTATCAGGAAAAGATACACACTCGCTAAAGTAAAAAGCCCGATAAACCACCAGTTAGCAGGATCAAACCATTTGGCATAACAACCCAATAAAAATAATACTGCCACTATTAGGTTAGTAACAATAAAACCTTTCTTGATGAATTGTCTTAATAAAATTGGTGGCATTTGTTGGGGTATTAGTTAGCTTTCAATTTTGGCAAACAAAGCGTTAACTAAAGATCGTCCGTTTCAGCGGCTCTTTTTAAAATATCTTTCTCTTCATCAGTAAGAAAATGATATCCTTGCTGGTTGATCTTATCCAGTATCTCATCTACACGCTGTTGTGTAACAGTAGATATTTTTTTATACGGATTTTTATTGCCCACACTATAAAAGACCTTCTCCTTAATAGAATGTGCAGCGCCTGATTTTTTATATGGATTAAAAAGATTCATGAACCAGCTGTACAGGTTATTCATCCAAAGGCTGCCATCTTTCCCCCTGCGTAAAAAGTATACAAATAAAAAACCTGCCAGTCCTCCACCAATATGTGATAACGCGAGGGCCGCAGTACTAAGGTTTGCTAATCCCAACAGATCGATCGCTACATATATTACGGTAACTATCCAAAGAGGAATGCCGCCATTTAAATTTTTGAAAAAACGAAATGTTGGTGTTAAGCAAGTCACCGCAATAGCTATTGCCATTGTAGCGGCATTCGATCCTATTAAAAAAGAATCGCCGATGACTGGTTTTAAGTTAGGCAGGGAATAATTAGTTGCTATAAAAAATATGGCTCCTAACAAACCGCCGTAGATATAAATAGGGATGATCTTGTTATTGCCGGTAAGATCTTGCAATACATAACCAAACACCCATAACCACAGCATATTGCTAAGCATGTTTAAAACATTGCCTAACATATTTAAACCAACATTATTGGTAAACATGTATACCAGTAATGTCCAGGGACGCTCACTTAATTTCGTTAATTGTGCAGGCAATGCAAAAAATTCTACGGCCTGTGTATTGTATAAAATTGTATCCGACTGAAAATAAAAATAAACAACCTGCAGGGTTAGCAGCAATAAAAAGAAGATGGCATTAATGGTAAACAAAGCCACTAATGCATTGCCATCTTGTCCAAGATTAAAAATATTTTTCTTGGGCAGCCTGTATTCACCGTATCTATCTGATTCTCCCATAATTTGTTCTCTCAAAAATACGAAGCAGTCACGTAAAAAGCTGTTAAGATCCAATAATTAATACGTGGATCAATAAAAAGTGTTTCGATTGGTTTTATTCCAGATCAACACTACCAAAAAACCGACTATGGCGCCTCCTAAATGGGCAAAATGAGCAATATTATCTCCCTGAATGCGATATAAGCCTCCGAAAAGATCTATTAATACAAATACCGTAATAAGGTATTTTGCTTTTATAGGTATAGGAATAAAAAAGAGGTAGAATTCGGTATTAGGAAACAGGTATCCAAATGCCCCATACAGGCCCATGATCGCTCCGGATGCTCCTAACGCAGCCGAATTTTCTTTATAAGAATCCACTAACATACTTAAAGAGAGTTGCCCATCTGTATGTTGCATCAGGTTTTTGGCAGCCTGGATAGCGTCATATGGCGTTAGTATCTCTACAAAGATCGCAGCCCCTATCCCACTGATAAAATAGAGCAGGAAAAACTTTTTAGGACCCAGAAACCTTTCCAACATAGTCCCAAATAGCCATAGCCCATACATATTGAACAAAATATGTGTAAAGTTGGCATGTAAGAACATGTAGGTTACAAATTGGTATGGCCTGAAAAACGAGGATTTGTAATAATACAAAGAACCGATCTGTTGGATATCAACCGCTGTTACAACGTTCTGTAACAGGAATACAATCGCGTTGATTATAATTAAATTAAGTACAACCGGTGTTGTACGTTGCATGCTATTACCTTGATCAAAATACGACATAAAACAAAGTTAGGAAGTTAATTTTTTAATTTTAAAAGTGCTACGCACTCAATGTGATGTGTATGCGGAAACATATCTACCGGCTGTATTTTTTCCACCGTATATTTCTCGCTTAGCAATTGTATATCCCTTGCCTGGGTTGCTGTATTACAACTAACATATACAATTTTAGGAGCCGCAATATCCAATAGTTTGTGTACCAGTTTTTCGTGCATGCCTACCCTTGGTGGATCAGTGATGATCACATCCGGGCGGCCATGAGCAGCAAAAAATTCATCGTTGCAGATCTTAATTACATCACCGGCAAAAAATTCGGCATGTGTGATATTATTCAACGCTGCATTTACTTTAGCGTCTTCAATAGCTTCGTCAATTACTTCAACGCCAATTATTTTTTTTGCTGAGCAACTAATAAAAATACCGATGCTGCCGGTTCCGCAATAAAGGTCGTACACCGTTTCGGTACCGGTAAGTCCCGCGAAATCTTTTGTAATGGTATACAGCTTTTCCGCTTGTTTGGTATTGGTTTGAAAGAATGATTTAGGGCCGATCTTAAAACTAAACTCTTCCAGCTTTTCAATAACAAATCCTTTGCCAGTGTAGGTTACAGGCGTAAGGTCGTAAATGCTATCGTTCCATTTTGTATTAATGGTATACAGCAATGTTGTGATGGCCGGTACTTTTTCCAGCAGACTATCCAATAATTTTTTTGTTGCGGCTTCATCTTCATAACCCAAACAAATATTTACCATCAGCTCACCGGTTGTGCAATAGCGAATAATAATATTGCGCAGCCATCCGGTGTGTTGTTTGATATCATAAAAACTATAGTCATTCTCTTTTGCAATGATGCGCAGGTTATTTCTGATACTGTTATTTACATCGTCCATTAAATAACAATGTTGAATGTCGATGATCTTATCAAAGATCCTTGGCACATGAAAACCCAATGCATTTTCATTTGGCATCACGGCATCGCTTTTTATTTCATCATTGGTTAAATACCTTTTATTGCTAAATGTAAATTCCAATTTATTACGATAATGAACAGTATCAGTACTTCCAACGATCGGTAATATTTCGGGCAATTCAACCTTGCCAATACGCCTCAAATTTTGAGTAACTTCCTGCTGTTTATATTCCAGCTGTTTCTGGTAAGGCAACATTTGCCATTTACAGCCGCCGCAAATACCAAAATGTTCACAAAAAGCGGTTACCCGTTCCGGTGAATATTCCCTTATTACGGTAGCTTTTCCTTCGGCCCAATCCTTTCTGTCTTTGGTTATAAAAACATCTGCCACGTCGCCCGGTACGGCGCCTTTGATAAATATAACTTTGCCATCTTGTTTCGATAATGCTTTACCTTCAGCTGCATAGCCGGTAACTGCCACTTTTTCGAGTAAGTATTTTTTTCGTTTCACGCTGCAAAAGTAAACCTTATATTATGTTAATGAATTGAAATTTTTATCTGTAAGAAAAGGCCGAACATTTAAATAACCACGCATTTTGAATACATTTGTACTCGTTTAAGTTTGTAATATGAAAAAAATATTTAGTGCAGTCATTGCCATCCTTTGTTTTATTACTGTCCACGCCCAAGGTTATACAATAACCGTTCATACGCACGATTATAAAAGCGGCCTGGTTTACCTGGCGTATCATTATGGTAAATCGCTTGATGCGCAGGATTCTGGAACTTTTGACAAAAATGGAACCATTGTTTTTTCTGATAATAAAAACCTTCCGGGCGGTATTTACTGTATCATATTTCCCGGCAAAACCCGTACGCTTGATTTCTTTATAGATAAATCCCAGGTGTTCACCATAAAAACGGATACGGCAGATTTTTTTAAGAAAACAACTATAACCGGCGCGCCTGAAAACGACTTGTTCTTTAAATACCAAAAGATCATAACGCCGATCGGCAAAGTATTAATGCAGGAAAAAAATGCCTATAACAGGTCGGCTACAAAGGCTGATTCCTCTTTACACGAAGCTAATTATGTCAGGTACAACAAACAGCTGGAAATTGCCAGGGATAGTATCATCAAAGCAAATCCTACTTCAATGCTGACTGCTTTATTATTGGCCATGAAAGATCCGCAGGTATTAATGCAAAAGCCGCTTACCAGACAGGATTCTACTGACAACTATAATTATTACAAAGCGCATTACTGGGATGGAATAACTTTTATGGATGAAAGGATCATCCGCACGCCATTTTTTATTCCGAAGGTTGAAAGATATTATCGCCAGGTTATATCACAAAACCCCGATAGCATTATCGCTGAATCAGATTATCAATTATTATTGGCCCGTACTTGTCCGGAAATGTATAAGTTTTTATTGAACTGGCTTACGGACGAATATTTTACGCCAAGGTACATGGGACAAGATGCGATATTGGTTCATTTGTTTGAAAAATATCATAGTCAGGGTTTAAGTCCATGGTTAACAAAAAAGCAGGAAGATCTTATCAGCAACCGTGCCTATATGGAGATGTCTAATTTAGTAGGCGAGCCTGCGGCAGATCTTAATTTGATCGATTCATCCGGAAAGGTCACTTCTTTGTATGCTCTTTCTGCAGACTATACAGTAGTATGTTTTTGGGACCCAACTTGCGGACATTGCAAAATAGAAATTCCGCGCATCGATTCAATTTATCAGGCCAGCTGGAAAAAACACAATGTAAAGATCTATGCAGTGTTAACCGAAAATGTAAAAACCGAATGGACGAAATACATCAGGGAAAATAATATTGGCGATTGGACAAATGTTTATCAAACAGCAGAGATGGCAAAAGCTGATGATGATGCAAACAGGCCAAGCTTCCGACAATTGTATGATGTAACAGCTACGCCTACTTTATATTTATTGGATAAAGACAAAAGGATTGTTATGAAACATTTAGATTGGGAACAGATAAATGATTTTCTAACATTAAAATGGGCCAACGAAGCTGCCGCCAATAAACCAAAAAAATAATAATACAAATCCCTACCAGTAATGAAGAAAATATTTTTAGCGGTCGTATTATTGTTTGGCACTTCACAGCTCTTTTCACAAACACTTTTTACTTATGGTAAAGACGCTGTTAGCAAAAATGAATTTATAAGGGCTTACAATAAAAACAAAACGCCCGTTGCAGATAAAGAAAGATCTTTAAGAGATTACCTTGTTTTATATTCCGATTTTAAATTAAAAGTAAAAGCGGCAACTGTATTGAAAATGGATACTTTGTCGCAAATGCAAAACGATATAGCCAATTTTCGTAGCCAGATCGTAGAAGAATATATGAGCGATAAAAACGGCCTCAATAATTTGGTAAACGAAGCCTTTGAAAGAAGCCAAACAGATATTCACCTCCTGCATTTTTATATACCGGTCAATGATAAAATGACACCGGCCGATACTGCCAAAGCTTATAAAGAGATACAAGCCATCTATACAGCACTTACATCAGGCAATACTGATTACTCCGGCCTTGCACAACAGGATGCTAAAATCAGCTTTTCAGATCTTGGCTATATCACGGCATTTTCTATCTCCTATTTTTATGAGAATATTGCTTATAGTTTAAAAGCCGGCGCATCTTCGGCACCTTTTCGCACAAGAACGGGTTGGCATATTTTTAAAAATGCTGATGAAAGACAAAGCATTGGTAAATTAAAAATAGCGCAGATGCTTTTTGCCCTTCCACAAAACGCCAATGCTGCAAGCATAAATATCGTCCGTCAAAAGGCAGATTCCGTTTATAAACTGTTGCAAGCCGGACAAGATTTTGCCACCCTCGCAAAAATATACAGTGATGATAAATTAACTTTTGCAATCGGCGGCGTAATACCTGAGTTTGGCACAGGCAAGTACGATCCAGCTTTCGAAGAGAAAGTATTGGCAATAAAAAAAGACAGTGATATAGCTGAACCGTTTTTAACAAGCTATGGTTTTCACATTATAAAAAAATTACAACAAACGCCTACGCCTAACAGCAAAACTGATGATGCGTACATGGATGCATTAAGGCAACATGTACTCCACGATGCAAGGATACGTGTAGTGAATGACCGTTTTTTAAAAGAAGTCGTTTTACCAAAAACACAATACAAAAGAAATCTTTCTATAAAAGATACCGCACTTTTTCGTTTGGCTGATACGGTATTACTTACAAGGGCCGTTGACAGTTTTCACATCAGGAATAAAGAGATCTTTTCTTTCCCTCATTTATCTGTTACCGTATCTGACTGGTTAAATTATGTAAAAGATTACAGGCTTAAACAAGGCGAAACAGATAAAGAGATCTTTGATGATTTTGTTGCAAAAAAAGCAATGGATTATTATCGTGATCATTTAGAAAATTACAATGATGAATTCAAATACCAGATGCGGGAATTTACTGATGGCAATTTATTGTTTGCCATAATGGAAAAAAACGTATGGAACAAGGCTGCAAACGATAGCGCAGGACTAATAAATTACTACGATCAGCATACGGCAAAATATACCTGGGCAAAAAGTGTGAACGCATTACTATTTACCTGCAACAGTTCTGCTGAAGCCGATACCATTAAAGCTTTATTAGCTACAAATGAAAATTGGAGAAAGATAACACAGGATAGCCAAGGAAAAGCCCAGGCAGATTCTGGGCGTTACGAAGTATCTCAGCTAACATTGCCAGCAGGCGCTACTATTGCGGAAGGATCAATAACCAATACTGTGGTCAACAAAAACGATAATACCGCCAGCTTTACAGTAATACTAAAAGTATATCCTGAAGATCAACAACGCAGTTTTACCGAATCAAAAGGATTGGTAATAAACGATTATCAAAATTATTTAGAAGAAAAATGGGTGGCCGAATTAAAACAAAAATATCCTATTAAAGTAAACGAAGCTGTTTTTCAATCTTTATTAAAATAAAAATTCTCCTCATAAAAAAAGCTCCCGAAATAATCGGGAGCTTTTTTTTATTTTATTGCTTTCACAACATTATAAATAACTTTTGGTTTGCCCAATGTGTAATAATGTAACACAGGTACGCCAAATTTTTTCAGCTCTTTCGATTGTTGTATCAACCATTCCGTCCCCACTTTTTCAACTTCTTCATCCGTCTTGGCTTTTAAAATGCCATTAGACAGGTCCGAAGGAATGTCTACATGAAATATTTTAGGTAAGATCGTCAGTTGTTTTTTATTCGTGATCGGCTTTAACCCGGGAATGATCGGAACATTGATACCATTCGCCCTGCATTCTTTCACAAACTGAAAAAACTTTTCATTATCGAAGAACATTTGTGTCATAATATAATCAGCGCCTGCTTCTACCTTTGCCTTTAAATGCTCCATATCCGTTTTCAAATTCGGCGCCTCAAAATGTTTTTCAGGATAGCCTGCAGTACCGATGCAAAAATCTGGTCTTACACCATTCTTAATATCTTCTTCTAAATAAATACCATTCTTCAGATCCATCACCTGCTTTTGCAGATCAATGGCATATTTATGTCCGTCGGGATGTGGTTCAAAAAAAGCCTCGTTCTTAGCAGCATCTCCACGCAATACCAACACGTTATTGATACCTAAAAAATTAAGATCGATCAATGCATCTTCTGTTTCTCTTTTAGAAAAACCACCGCATATCAAATGCGGCACCGCATCAATTCGGTAATGATTCATCAGCGCTGCGCAGATAGCGACAGTACCCGGCCTTTTGCGTACCTCTACCTTTTCAAAAGTGCCATCCAGTTTTTTCTTGAACATCGTTTCGCTGCGATGGTAAGTAACATTTATAAATGCAGGCTTGAATTCCATTAAGGGATCCAAATGCTCGTAGATCGAATTGATCGTTTTCCCCTTTAACGGCGGTAATATCTCAAAAGAAACCAGGGTGTTTTTTGCTTGTTCTATATGTTCTGTAACTTTCATGCTGTAAAAAATATGTGCAAACTTAGTCAAGTAATAATAAAGCACAAACTGCTGTTAAATAATAATGCCATTATGCCTGTATATTTGTTTATAGTAAATTTGCTAAAAACCAATACCATTGAACTTAACTATATATACTAAGAACCTCATTAAAAGATACGGTAGCCGTACTGTCGTTAATAATGTATCGTTCCAGGTAAGCCAGGGAGAGATCGTAGGTTTACTAGGGCCAAATGGCGCTGGTAAAACCACTTCTTTTTATCAGGTAGTAGGTTTAGTAAGGCCTGATGAAGGCAAGGTTTTTTTAAACGATATTGATATCACCAGTTTGCCCATGTACAAAAGGGCACAAATGGGCATTGGTTATTTGCCACAGGAAGCAAGTGTTTTTCGTAAGTTAAGTGTAGAGGATAATATTGCAGCAGTGTTGGAAATGACCAAACTGACCAAGGCTGAACAAAAATATAAATTAGAAGAGCTGCTGGATGAATTTCGTTTACAGCACGTACGCAAGAATAATGGCGATACTTTAAGTGGTGGTGAAAGAAGAAGAACTGAAATATCAAGGGCCCTGGCAGTTGACCCAAAATTCATTTTATTGGATGAACCCTTTGCCGGTGTGGATCCTATCGCAGTAGAAGACATTCAATCTATCGTAGCGAAACTTAAATTCAGACAGATAGGTATCCTGATAACCGATCATAATGTGAACGAAACTTTATCTATTTGCGACAGAGCCTACTTACTAATTGATGGAAAGATATTTAAACATGGCACTGCCGAAGAATTAGCAGACGATGAACAGGTACGCCGTTTATACCTAGGTAGAAACTTCGAATTGAAAAGAAAAGATTACCTCCATGATGAAGCGGAAAAATCTGTTGCAGAAAAAAAGGCTTCCATGTAAATTCACTGAGTTACAACCGCCTGTAAAAGATTACAATTCCTTTCCTATCTTTCCGTAGTATTTCTGTATTTTGCCCATTCATGAAACTGTTATCGCCCGCCATATCACGTTTAGCAAGAATGCGCTCCTGGCGTATCGAAAACTGGAGCAATAATCCCGTTGCGGCACAAAGAACAGTTTTACAAGATCTTATTACAGCAGCCCAATACACTGAGTTTGGCAAAAAATATAATTTCACCAGGCTATTTTCTGTAAAAGAATTTAAAAAGAATGTGCCCATTCATGAGTACGACGATATCAAACCTTATGTCGAAAGAATGATGTTAGGCGAACAAAACATTTTATGGAACACGCCGATCACCTGGTTCGCCAAATCTTCCGGAACCACCAGCAGCAAAAGTAAATTCATTCCCATCAGTGACGAAAGCTTACAGGACAACCATTTCCAGGGCTCAAAAGATGTATTGACCACTTACTACAAAAAATTTCCTTCCAGCGATCTTTTAACGGGCAAAGGATTAGTGATAGCCGGCTCTCTACAATTAAGCAAAGTTGATGATGACATTCAATACGGCGATCTTAGTGCAGTACTAATGCAAAATTCTCCTTTCTGGGGGCAATGGATACGCACGCCGGAATTAAGCGTAGCCTTATTAGACGAATGGGAAAATAAAATAGAAAAGCTGGCGCAATCAACCGCAGAAGAAAATGTAACATCATTGGCAGGCGTACCAACCTGGACCTTGTTATTATTAAAAAGGATTTTAGAGATAACAGGTAAATCAACCATTAAAGAAGTCTGGCCAAACCTGGAATTATTTATTCATGGCGGTGTTTCATTCATCCCTTATCGCGAGCAATTCGATAAAATAATCGGCGCGCCGATCAATTATCTTGAGATTTATAATGCCAGTGAAGGTTTTATCGCCGGACAAGATCTTCCCGGCGATGATGGTATGTTGCTATTTACCGAGCATGGAATATTTTATGAGTTCATGCCCGTAGAAGAATACGGAAAAAAAGAGCCTAAAACGATCGGCTTAAAAGAAATTGAGCTACATAAAAATTATGCGTTAATAATAAGCACCACAGGCGGTTTGTGGAGATACCTTATTGGTGATACGGTTACATTCACTTCTATCAATCCATATAAAATAAAAGTAACAGGTAGGCTAAAACATTATATCAACGCCTTTGGCGAAGAAGTAATAATTGACAACAGCGATAAGGCAATTGCTATAGCAGCAGAAAAAACCGGAGCTGTTGTAAATGATTATACCGCCGCGCCATTATATTTTAGTAATAACAGTAATGGCGCACATGAATGGCTGATCGAATTTGATACTATGCCGGCAGACATCAAGCAGTTTACCATTGAACTGGATACAGCTTTACAAAATATCAACAGTGATTACGAAGCTAAGCGCCACAGAGATATTGCGCTTCGTTTACCAGTTATTCATTCATTGCCAAAAGGAACATTTAATGAGTGGCTTCGCCGAAAAGGCAATCTGGGCGGGGCACACAAAGTACCAAGATTGAGTAATGAAAGAAAAATTGTGGAAGATATTTTAGCAATAATAGCAAACGGCCGGTTATCATAATTCAACAGCTTTACGAGTTAATTTGAATAGTTCGTTTACGCTTGTTAAATTCGCACAACAAATAAAACACTTATAAAATTTATTCATGAAATTATTACAACACAAGGTTGCCATTGTAACAGGTGCAGCCCGTGGAATTGGCGAAGGAATTGCCATTAAATTAGCAGAACAAGGCGCTAACATTGCTTTTACTTATGTAAGCAATAGCAGTGCGGGAAAAGCAAAAGAATTAGAAGCAAAATTGTTTACGCTAGGTGTAAAAGCGAAAGGATACAAAACGAATGCAGGAGATTTTGCTGCTTGCGAAACTTTTGTAAATGATGTGTTGAAAGAATTTGGCTCGATCGATATATGCGTAAACAACGCCGGTATCAGTAAAGATAATTTGCTGCTTCGTTTAACAGAAGAGCAATGGGATGAAGTGATGCAAACAAATTTGAAAAGTGTTTTCAACATGACCAAACAGGTCATTCGCCCGATGATGAAAGCAAAAAGTGGCAGCATCATTAACATGAGCAGTGTAATTGGCGAAATGGGCAATGCAGGACAAAGCAGTTATGCCGCTTCTAAAGCGGGTGTAATTGGTTTTACAAAAAGTATCGCAAAAGAATTAGGCAGTCGCAATATCCGTTGTAACGCAATAGCGCCAGGCTTTGTAGAAACAGATATGACCAATTATTTAAAAGAAGGCGAAGCTGCAGAAAAATATAAAAAAGATATTCCTTTAGGAAGATTTGGGACGACCGAAGATATTGCGAACCTGACTTTTTTCTTAGCCAGTGACCTAAGCAATTATATCACAGGACAAGTGATCAGCGTTTGCGGAGGACTCAATATTTAATAAGGAATATTGTATATTTATATTGATTGGCATTGATAGAATTATTAATTCTCAATTACTAATTCTTAATTAACATGACTACATACGAAAAACTTTTATCGGAAAATAAAGCCTGGGCAAAAGCGCAGGAAGAAAAAGACCCAGAGTTTTTTAAACGCCTGAGCTCTATACAAACGCCCGAATTTTTATGGATCGGCTGTAGTGATAGTAGGGTGCCTGCAGATAAGATAACCGGCACACAACCCGGCGAAATATTTGTACACCGTAACATCGCCAATATGGTAGTGCATACTGATGTAAACTTATTGAGTGTGTTAGATTATGCCGTTAATTATTTAAAAGTGAAGCACGTGATCGTTTGTGGCCATTATGGTTGTGGTGGCATAAAAGCCGCGATGGACAATAATGATTATAAGCCCGTACTAAATATGTGGCTAAGAAATATCAAAGACGTTTACCATCAGTTCAAAGATGAACTGGACGCTATAAAAAACGAAGAAAGCAAAACAGATAAATTAACGGAGTTAAATGTAATGGAACAAGTCATGCACCTTGCACAAACATCCATCATACAACGTGCCTGGAAAAATGATCAACGCCCTTATTTACATGGCTGGGTATATGGATTAAAAGATGGTCTTATTAAACCCGTATTGGAAATGCCTCCGGGAACCCGCATCGATCCGATGTACGAATACGATAACTTATAGCTTAATTGCCGCTCAATAATTTTAATGAATCGAGTTTAGATGTCTCGCCCTTAAATTCATAAGAAGCATCTAAAATATATTGATAAAAATCCATTGTGCTGCTACCTTGTACAAACTCATAACTGGGCCTGTATCTTTTCATAAATACATCGACCTGTGTACTATCAATTGTTGTTATCCTTTCGATCAGTCTTTTATTAAATTTATAATCTACATATTTATCCTGCTCCTCTTCTATCAACCTGTTTTGCATCATGTGCATTTCTTTATTTCTTCTAAACTGAAACATGCCGATCAATTCATCAAGGTCTATCCCCGTATTGCCGGAATAAGCTGATGTACTTGTTTGCACGCCCGGCCGATGGTAATTAAATATATCTGCATAATCTTCCCTGTTCTCGATAGAATCTTCTTTATACGTTTTAGACGTTATCGTTACTTCTTTAAGGGTTTTGAATTTTCCATACACACGTACCTGAATGGCTACATCAAAATTGTTCCTGTTAGCAATATCGCTTACAGCAAATTCCGGAGTAGCTTTATTCCGGTAAACAAAACCTATGGAATCATTTTTGGTAACAACAATGGTGTACCGGCCTAAAGAATCAGTAATGGTATGATTACCTGTTTTACTTTTTACCAAAACATTTTTTACAGGGATAGTACGTGTAGAATCATAGACAGTACCACTTACAGCAAGCTGACCGAAACTGTTGCCGGCTATAAGTAATAAAAAAAAATGCAGGATGTATGCTTTGTACAAGTAAAGTAAATTGAATCAATGTTTGTGAAATACAATATTAAAGCAACAATACCTGTGCCGTTTACCGTTCATTTTTTTTAACGGCGATTTCGCAATTTAACCACTTCTTCCACAACCCCGGGGTAATGTAAATGTTCTAATGCGTGAATTTTTTTGGCCAGGGTTTCAGGAGTATCTGTTGTATCAACCATGCAGCTGGCCTGGAAAATAACGCCGCCATGATCGTAGATTTCGTCTACATAATGAATGGTAATGCCGCTTTCTTTTTCTTTGGCAGCTATCACTGCGGCATGTACAAAACCGCCATACATTCCTTTACCACCATATTTAGGCAATAAAGCTGGGTGGATATTGATGATCTTATCAGGGTAAGCCTGTATCAATTTAACCGGTATTTTCCATAGAAAGCCCGCCAATACTATAAAATCGATAGCATATGCTTTTAAGTCCGCAACAAAAGCATCCCCTCTAAAAAACCGTTCTTTATCGATCATCAATGACGCTATATGTTCTTTTTTTGCAATAGATAGAACACCGGCCCCTTCCTTGTTACAAACGATCAATTTTATAGCGATCGTTGGATGATCCCGGAAATGATCAATGATCTTTTGTACATTACTACCCGCTCCGCTCGCAAAAATGGCAATATTGATATTTTCGGTAATTTTTTCTTCAGACATCCTACGCGAATTTTTATTAAAACAGGTTAAAACAAAATATAAAAACAGCTACAAGCCAATAGCAGTTTAGGTTTGAAATAACCATGTACTTTTTTGGCTTTTGTAACCCGCGGTAAAAGTCCAATAAAAAAATGTAAATAAGTGTTGCACGCAAAAAAAATCCGAAAGTAAAAACTGATTGACAAATATATGACAATGACTATATGAGAAAAAGCATAATCGGCTGAAACCCGCACCAGGTAAGGGAAAATTTTTTTTACAAATGTTGATATTATGTCAACATCCTGACTTATTTTTGTGCCCCAACTAGGACATTTTACACACAAGCACAGATATTACTGTATGAGTCGTTATAGCAAAATCTTTACAAAAGTCTTCGCAAGTTTAATCTTCATTGCATTAATTTCCTTTAATAATAAGAGTTTTGCCCAGGACGGGGAGGCATTATATAAGGCTAATTGCGCTAACTGTCATAAACCTCTCGTAGATTTTACGGGTCCTGCCTTGCAGGGAGCCAGGAAAAGAGAACCATCGCCAGATTGGGCTTACAAATGGGTGAATAATGTAAACACCATGTTACATACAGATCCTTATGCAATGGCTTTGTATGCAAAATTTGGCTCTCCAATGCAGCAGCAAAACCTTACTCAGGCTGAAACAAAGGCTATTTTAGATTGGGCTGATAATTATAAAGCGCCAGTAGCTGCACCCGGCGCACCTGGAGCTAGCGGCGGAGGCGAAGACAATTCACTTTTATACGGCATCCTTACTTTAATACTTGCCGTTATCGCATTGATATTATTACAGATCAATAGCAGCTTACGCAAATTGACCGATGATAAAGAAGGTATCGTTCGCAGCGAGCCGGTTCCTTTCTACCGTAACAAAACATACTTAATGCTTTGCGTTTTAGTATTGTTCTTTATCGGTGGCTGGTTCCTGATCAATTCCGCTATAGGTCTGGGCCGCATGCAGGGATACCAACCGGTACAGCCTATTTATTATTCTCATAAAGTTCACGCAGGCACTAACCAGATCAGCTGTTTATATTGCCATGGTGGTGCTCAGGATAGCAAAACTGCAGGTATTCCTTCAGTGAATGTTTGTATGAATTGCCATAAAGCGATCAAATCATACACAGGTGATCCAATTGTTACCGAAGAAGGTGTATCGATCGACGCCAATGCAGAAATAAAGAAATTATACGCTTACGCAGGATGGAATCCTGATACTAAAACATACGACCACCCTGGTCATCCGATCGAATGGGTTAGGATCCACAACTTACCGGATCATGTTTATTTCAACCATAGTCAGCACGTAAAAGTTGGTCAGCAACAGTGTCAAACCTGCCATGGTCCTATACAAGAAGAATCTCAGGTATATCAATTTGCACCGTTAAGTATGGGCTGGTGTATCAATTGCCACAGAACAACCAAGGTTAATTTTTACGATTCGGCAACAGGTAAAGGCAATAAATATTATAGCATTTACGAGAAATTCCAAAACGATATCAAAGACGGTAAAATGGACAGTGTAACAGTTGAAAATATCGGCGGAACTGAATGTCAAAAATGTCATTATTAAAATAATTTGTTAGCCTAACGGCTGATAATCAATTGAATAGGTAAGTTTTTTTAGCACTATCGAATTATCATATTATGAGTAAAAAGTATTGGCAAAATTTTGGAGAAAGAACTCAATCTGAAGCTTACCAGGAGTCAGCTAAGAATGAATTCAAAGAAGAGCTGTTACCTTTAGAGGACCTTGATGAGGGATTATTGAACACTAAAAGTCCTCGTAGGGATTTTCTAAAATACTTGGGCTTTAGTACTGCTGCCGCAGCCATTGCTGCAAGCTGCGAAATGCCGGTACGTAAGGTTGTTCCTTATTTACACAGACCAGATGATGTTATTCCTGGTGTTCCTAACTATTATGCTTCTACTTATGTAAATGAAGGTGACGCTATTTCTGTTGTTGTAAAACAACGTGATGGCCGCCCTATTAAAATAGAAGGTAATGAATTGTCTTCTTTAACTAAAGGTGGTACAAGCGCACAGGCACAGGCTTCTGTACTTGATCTATATGATACAACACGTTTGCGTTACCCAATGCAAAACGATGGTAAAGATTTCAAAGAAGTAACTACGTTCGATGCTTTTGATAAACTGGTTGCGGCTGACCTTGCTGGTATAGCAGGAAAAGCGATCGTATTGCTGACTTCAACGATCGTATCGCCTACTACAAAACAAATTATAGCAGACTTTTTAGCTAAAAACCCGGGTAGCAAACACGTACAATATGATGCAGCTAGCTATAGCGGTATCTTATCAGCGAATCTGGCTACTTATGGTAAACAAATAATTCCTTCTTATCGTTTTGATAAAGCAAAAGTTGTAGTGAGTTTAGCTGCAGACTTTTTAGGAACATGGATCAGTCCTGTTGAGTTTTCTTCTCAATATGCTGATAGCAGAAGGATTAAAACGGATGCTCCTGCAATGAGCCGCCACATTCACTTTGAAAGCAATTTGAGTTTGACCGGTTCTAATGCTGATGACCGTTTTACACACAAACCATCTGAAACCGGTGCTGTTGCATTGGCTTTGCTGGCTAAATTAGGCGGTGCTGTTTCGGCTCCTTCTTTGAACGATGCTTTAACTAAAGGAATTGAATTAGCTGCGGCTTCTTTAAGCGCCAACAAAGGTGCAGCCTTAGTTGTAAGTGGAAGTAACGATGTAAATGTGCAGATCCTTATAAATGCTATCAACGAAGCGATCGGTGCTAACGGTACAACCATTGATTATGCTACAACAGTTAACTATCGCCAGGGTGTAGACGCTGATATTACTAAATTGGTGGATGATATGAACGCAGGCACTATTGGTGCTTTATTTGTTATCGCTGCTAACCCTGCGTACAACTACTACGACAGCAAAAAATTCATAGACGGGATCAAAAAAGTTCCTGTAACAGTTTCTTTCAACGCAACGATGAACGAAACAACAGAGCTTTGTAAATATGTTATTCCTTCTCACCATTGGTTAGAAAGCTGGGGTGATGCAGAGCCTAAGACAGGCTACTACAGCATGATACAGCCAACTATCAATCCGTTATTCAAAACAAGGGCTTTCCAAACTTCTTTGTTGAAATGGAGTGGCAATGCAACTGATTACGAAACTTATTTTAAAACATACTGGACCGCTAAATTGGGCGGTACTGCTGATGCATACGATACAGCTTTACAAAATGGTGTTGTAGAACCCGCTTCTACGCCTGCTATTGGTTCGGCAACATTCAGCACTGCTCCTGTAGCTGCTGCTGCTTCAAAATTAGCTGCTGTAAAAGGTGGCGATATTGAAGTGGTATTGTATCAAAAAATATCTATCGGTACAGGCAACCAGGCTAATAATCCATGGTTACAGGAATTACCTGATCCGATCTCTAAAGTAACCTGGGATAATTATGCTTTAATAAGCCCTGCATTAGCTAAAACTTTGTTGGGCATTGATGTATTGCATAACCAGCGCCAGGGAGATAAATACGAAGTAACGCCAGAGAAACCTACTATATCTGTTACAGTTAACGGCATAGCACTTGAATTACCGGCTTTAATTATTCCGGGTGTTCATCCAAACGTTATTGCGGTTGCGTTAGGTTACGGCAGACAAAGTATTACTGATCCAAAAAGAACTGAAGATTATATTGGTAGAGCTGCTGCCGGTGCCGGCCAAAATGCTTTCCCCTGGGTTAGCTTTGATGGTACTGGTTTTGCTTATGATGCTATTGCAACCGCTGTTGAAACAGCTAACACCTATCCATTAGCACAAACACAGGTACATGGTTCATCTGAACACCGTCCTGTTGTTTATGAAACATCCCTATCATCTTTCATTGCAAACCCTGAAGCTGTTTTAGAAGAGCCGACTGCAGAAAGACTGAAACTACTTCCTTTCGGAAGCGATTCGTCAAATGTTGCGAAATCTTACAGAGAAAATGCTACTATCTACTCAAAATCAAACTTAGAAAGGCCGGGTATCAAATGGGGCATGAGCATCGATTTGAATACTTGTACCGGCTGTAGCGCTTGCGTTGTAGCATGTACGGCTGAAAATAATGTGAGTGTTGTAGGTAAGATACAAGTTCAGAGAGCGCATGAAATGCACTGGTTGCGTATCGATCGTTATTTTACGGGTGATATGGAAAATCCGGATGTTGTTTTCCAACCAATGTTATGTCAGCATTGCGATAATGCTCCTTGCGAGAATGTTTGTCCGGTTGCCGCTACTAACCATAGCAGCGAAGGCTTAAATCAAATGGCTTATAACCGTTGTATCGGTACAAGATATTGCGCTAACAACTGTCCTTTTAAAGTTCGTCGCTTTAACTGGTTAGATTTCACTGGTGCAGATAGTTTCCCTGATAACCAAAAACCTTTGGTTGGTGTGGATATGAACGATGTGGTTATGCAAATGAATGATGACCTTACAAGAATGGTATTAAACCCTGATGTAACAGTTCGTTCAAGAGGTGTGATGGAAAAATGTTCTTTCTGTGTTCAGCGTTTACAGGATAGCAAATTAGCCGCTAAAAAAGCAGAAGACCCTTCAATGGTTCGTAATGTGAAAGTGGCTTGTGCACAGGCTTGTCCGAGTAACTGTATCGTTTTCGGTAACGTGAATGATCCTGAAAGCGAAGTAGCTAAGATCAGAAAAGAAGAACACCGTAATTTCTATGTATTAGAACAACTACACGTATTGCCAAATGTTAACTACATGGTTAAATTCAAGAATACTGACAGGGTAGTTACTAATGCAAAAGCAGAAGCGTAAATAATTAGCTGATTTGCTAATGTGCTGATAAGCTAATTAGGAAATTACAAGTTATAAAGTTTAATTATTGCAAAATGATGAAACGTGCGACGCCACTGAAGATGAGCAAAGAACAAATGTTTGGTACAAAAAAATAAGTAGGTAATAATTAAAAATAAAAAGAGAAACAGATATGCTTAAAGTGCACAACTTTTTGCTTTTGACTTTTCACTTTTAACTTAGAAAGATATGTCATTATTAAAGTATGAATCACAATTAAGGGAACCGCTGGTAGATGGTGATAAAGATTATCATCAGGTAACAGAAGACATTATACGTCCCATTGAAATGAAGCCAAGCCGTTTATGGTATATTGGTTTCTATGTTAGTGTTGCGTTATTATGTTTTGGGGGTTACAGCGTTTACCGCGAAGTAACCTACGGTATCGGTCAGTGGAACTTAAATAAAACCATTGGATGGGGTTGGGATATTACCAACTTCGTATGGTGGGTAGGTATCGGGCATGCCGGAACCTTGATCTCTGCGATCTTATTGTTGTTCCGTCAGGGCTGGAGAACAGGCGTTAACCGTGCTGCGGAAGCGATGACGATCTTTGCCGTAATGTGTGCCGGCCAGTTTCCTATCTGGCATATGGGCCGTGTATGGATGGCTTTCTTTGTAATGCCTTACCCTAATACCCGCGGGCCTTTGTGGGTTAACTTTAACTCTCCTTTACTTTGGGATGTATTTGCGATATCAACTTATTTTACAGTTTCTCTTTTATTCTGGTACACAGGCCTATTGCCTGATCTGGCGACTGTAAGAGACAGAGCAAAAACCAAGTTCCGTAAAATGTTTTATGGTGTTGCAGCATTCGGCT
>DATHHR010000135.1:0-4529 GCA_035317105.1 Ferruginibacter sp.
TACCGTTTACGCCGCTTCTTACACCACTTTCAAAATCGGCATCTACTTTTTGTATCAATTCGGGCCTGCCAAAATCATCTTCAAATTGCTCAACGTTTAGTTTTACCTGGCCGGCATATTTTACAAGCGAGTCGTCATCGAGCCTGCTTTGGTATTCAAATAAGTGATCGTGCATTTCCCAGAATTTATCTTGCATAGCGGCAGCTTCACTCGCCACAGCAGCATTTACTGCATTGGGATGAACTTCTGATAAAGGGAAATTTCTAAAAACAAATTTGAGTTTATCACCCATTTTTTTCTGAATGCTTTTTATTATCGGGTAAGCATGGCCGCAATGCGGACATTGATAATCGCCATATTCCAACAATTCAATTGGCGCATGCGCATTGCCCTGTATATGATCCTGGCTATTGACAGCCGTTCTTAATTTAGACATAATTTTATTTTTTATCTATTGCTTCCAATGCATCTAATATTCCATCTGCACCCGGGTTCATGCCAACGGGCGACAAATAGTTCCAGCGAATGATGCCTTCTTCATCGATAACAAATAAGGCTCTTTGTGATTCTCCTTCAGTCGCGTCATACACATCATACAATTTTGCTACGGCACCTTTGGGTTCAAAATCTGCGAGTAAAGGAAAATGAAATTTTCTATCCTGGCAAAAAGCAAAATGGCTCCATTTGCTATCAACTGAAATACCGATGAGCTCCGCATTGTGCTGATGAAATAATTTTAGTGTTTCATTGTATAAACCCATCTGGTCGCTGCACACAGGGCTCCAGTCTGCAGGATAAAAAGCCAATATTACTTTCTTGCCTTTTAGCTGGCTCAGTTGTACTTTTTGATCGGGCGTTGCCGCTAATGAAAATTCCGGCGCTTTGGTTCCTATTGCTAACATGATTTTATTTTAAGGTGCATTTCAAATGTACGGAGTTATGCTATTATAAAAAAGCAACGCCTTTAAAAGCGTTGCTCAAATAATTGTACATACTATCGGTAATTGCTTATAGCCTGTTAAAGTTTTCTGTTGCAGTAACTGAAGACCCTGGTGAGCTATCATTTAGAAAAATACTCAACGCGTTTCCGGAAACTGAAAATTTTACTGTTTGGCCGGTAGAGCTAGGAGTACTACCAGAAAATAATGTAAGGCTGTCACCACGAACAAGATAGCTACCAACACTTTCAATTGTGGCAGGTGATGTTGAATAATCATACTGCTCTAAACTATTATCTGCAAAAAAAGATATAACGATCGTATGTCCATGTACGGTAGTAGTATCAATTTTTGTTACTGTAATAGGGGTAGTCGTAGAATCTACTTCAACTTCATGCAAAGAAGTGACCTCCCAACTACCTACGATAGAGTTATTGGAACTGCTTTTTTTACAGGAAGAAATGGTGATACCTGCAAGTAGCAAAAAAGAAGAAAGATAAATGAGTCGTTTCATGATTTATAGGTTTGGTTATATAATGTATTTGCTTGATTTATAATTTGCCGGTATTTTAAAAAAATACCATCCGGGTAATTCTTATTGCCTGTCAAACTTTTCTGTCGCCAGATATAAATATCCGGGGCTGCTTTGATCTACAAAAATGGTCAAGTTATTTCCGGAAAGTGTAAACTTAAATGTTTGCCCTGTTGTACTGCCGCTATTAAATATTGTAAGGCTGTCACCAAGAACGAGATAGTTGCCACCGTCTATAAGTGTAGCAGGAGATGAAAGGAAGCTATATTCCGTTACTGAATTATCAGCAAAAAATGATATTACTTCAGCATGAGAATGTGTTACAGCTGTATCATAAGTTGTAACGGTAATAGGAGTAGTGGTAGAATCTGTTGTTACCGAATGAAGGGATGTTAATTCCCAGTTTCCTACAATAGAACTATTTGTGCTGCTTTTTTTACAGGAAGAAATGGTGATACTTGCCAGTAGCAAAAAAGAAGAAAGATAGATGAGTCGTTTCATGATTTATTAGGTTTGGTTGCGCTGAAGATAAATACTAAAGTTTATATCCGCAAAATATAATTCTATCATTGCTTGTTCTATATTTATAAAAAAATGCAATGTTTATTTCTAAATCGTTTATTCCCATACTGATAGCTATTGCGCTTTTGTTTTCTTCCTGCTCAAAATATGTTACGGAAACAGGTAAGGCATCTTTCTATGGAAAAGGCGACGGGTACGATGGAAGAAAAACTGCAGACGGAGAAACTTTTAATACCAATGGCTACACAGCGGCACATAAAACTTTGCCTTTTAATACAGAAGTAGAAGTAAAGAATTTGAAAACCGGCAAAACAGTGAAAGTGCGTATCAACGACCGCGGCCCTTATGCAAAAGGTAGAATTATAGATCTGAGTTATGCTGCTGCAAAACAATTAGGCATTATTCAGGATGGAGTGGGTGAAGTGCAGTTAAGGTATAAACGGCATCGCTAATTTATCTAACTAAATAATAAAAAGCTCAACAAAGCCATGCCGTTCAAGTGTGCGACGCAACGATGTTGAGCTTAGTATAAATGCCGGTTACATAATTATTAAAATAAGTCAGACGGGACCGTCAGACTTATTTAAGTTCACCAACCATTTCTGCAGGGATCACCCATGCATCAAATTCTTCGGGTGTAACGTAGCCTAATTTTACGGCCATTTCTTTTAAGGTTGTTCCTTCTTTGTGTGCTTTTTGTGCGATCTCTGCGGCTTTGTAATAACCAATTTTTGTATTGAGCGATGTTACCAGCATTAAAGAATTGTTTACGTGCTTTTTGATATTTTCTTCGATCGGCGCTAAACCTATCGCACACTTATCGTTGAAAGAAACACAGCCGTCGCCGATCAATCGCGCGCTGTGTAAAAAGTTAAAGATCATTACGGGTTTAAAAACATTTAATTCAAAATGGCCCATGCTGCCGCCGATACCAACGGTAACATCATTGCCCATTACCTGTGCAGCGATCATGGTTAATGCTTCGCATTGCGTTGGATTTACTTTGCCCGGCATGATGGAAGAACCCGGTTCGTTATCAGGAATAAATATTTCACCAATACCGCTACGTGGCCCGCTTGATAACATGCGGATATCGTTCGCAATTTTCATTAAGCTAACCGCCACCACTTTTAAAGCGCCATGCGCTTCAACAATAGCATCGTGTGCAGCTAGTGCTTCGAATTTATTTTCTGCAGTGATGAAAGGCAGTCCTGTTAATGTAGCAATATGTTTGGCAACATTTTCCGAATAATTTTTTGGTGTATTGATGCCTGTTCCTACTGCGGTACCACCCAATGCTAATTCACTTAAATGCGCTAAAGTATTTTTGATAGCTTTTAATCCGTGGTTCAATTGAGATACGTAACCGCTGAATTCTTGTCCCACAGTTAATGGTGTTGCATCCATAAAATGCGTACGGCCAATTTTTACCACATGCATGTATTCTTTGCTTTTTGCAGCAAGTGTATCTCTTAGTTTTTCAATGCCGGGGATCGTTACGTCTATCAATATTTTGTAGGCAGCAATATGCATCGCTGTTGGAAAAGTATCGTTGCTTGATTGAGATTTGTTTACATCATCATTTGGGTGCAGGAATTTTTCTTTGTCGGATAATTGTCCGCCGTTGATCACATGTCCGCGATATGCTACTACTTCATTAACATTCATATTGCTTTGTGTGCCGCTACCTGTTTGCCAAACTACCAATGGAAAATACGCATCTAATTTTCCTTCCAGAATCTCATCACATACTTTACCGATCAGGTCGCTTTTTTCTTTAGGTAAAACACCCGCTTCGAGGTTGGTGATCGCTGCTGCTTTTTTTAAATACGCAAAAGCCTTGATGATTTCTTTCGGCATTTTATTAATGTCTTGCGCGATCTTAAAATTGTCGATACTGCGTTGTGTTTGGGCACCAAAATAAGCATCCGCAGGAACTTTTACTTCGCCCATAGTATCCTTTTCAATTCTGTATTCCATAATGTGGTATAGTTTGTGTGTTATAGTTATTAGCGTTGCGAAATTACTTCAAAACCCACAACGACCCTTATTTTTATACTGATACTTTTTAACTATGCATTTAACTATAAATCTTTTACTGGTATTGAGTTTGACGGCCTGTGGCGAGCCAGGGAACGGGATAATTCCGATGGATAGCGCTGACAGTCTTCATTTTGTAGATAGTATCAATCATATAAAGGATGGTACGGAGGTTAATAAAAAAGATACCGTGCCTGTGGCGCCACCGGCCACTTTTAAAAGAGACGATATTGTCAACTTTGCCAAGACCTTATTGGGCACTACGTATAAATATGCCTGCTCCAATCCATCTGAAGGATTTGATTGCTCGGGCTTTGTGTTTTATGTATTTGGCCATTTTAATATTAAAGTACCAAGGTCCTCGGGAGAATTTTTAAATGAAGGGCATGAAGTAAGTATTGCCAGTGCGCAACCGGGAGATATTATTTTATTTACAGGAACAGATAGCACGGACAGATCAATAGGACATATAGGCATCATAACACAGAATAACGATA
>DATHHR010000136.1:0-40390 GCA_035317105.1 Ferruginibacter sp.
CGGCTTATTATTAGGCAATGTTTTAGGAGGCGGTTTTGGTGGTGGCCGGGGCGGCGATTCGGGTGGTGGTGGATTCGGCGGCTTTGGCGGCGGAGGTTTTGGTGGCGGCGGAGCCAGCGGCAGCTGGTAAATACATCGTGATAGATTCTTATCTTTATCCCGCTTTAGATTCTATATTTGCAAACTAAATTATCCAGGCCTCGTAGTACAATGGATAGTATAAGAGTTTCCGAAGCTCCAGATCCAAGTTCGATTCTTGGCGAGGCCACCTAAAAATATTTCTTGATAATTCTTTTCAGGAATCTAAAAATAAGCACTAACTCATATCCTATGGCAAAACAAATAGCACTAACGATTAGTCCTAAAATAAAGAGTCCTCTGATCCATTCCCACATTGTTGCATCATTGATCCCCAAAAAAATCTGATCGAAATTATATTGCACGGCGACTATTTTTGATCCTTCTAATAAAAACATAAATGCTATATAGGATAACAAGCTCTCCTATTAAAAATAGGCACCAATTGTACGAACCCAGTATATAGCTATTCATTTCATTAAACATACTTTGTTTGCCAGCCAGTGTCCATACCTGCTGATTTTTTTTCATAAATAAAATATCTAAATAATCTTTTGTGAAAGAAAACAATACAACCAGGCTTCCAAAAATAAGTAAACGCCATTCTTTATAAGCTATGCTGACAGCATAGCCCTTTTCACTATAATAAATAATGACTAGTGCCAACAGGCACATGGTTATAGAAAGTATACACGGTGCTAAAACAGGGCCTACCCATGGTATCGGAATTAAAAACAAAATATCACAAGTAAAAAATGATGCCGGCCAGTTGATGAATAGCTTAAGAAATACGTAATAAAAAATATCCCAAATGGCAAAGCAATAAATAAAATAAGCAAATCGCAGCGCAGGCGTTCTTCCGGCGATCACCCCGATACCGATCAACATGACGACTGTAGCTGCCTCTCTCAAAAATTCTACCCGCGCGATATCAGCACCTATTGGCACCAAAGGAAATGAAAATCCATTTGGATAATACATCTTTCGCAGATAAATAACTACCGCTGTTTCTAAAAACCCCATGGCTACGCTAAATAGCGTTATCCAGGTAAGTTTATTGCTGATTGATCTCATGAATGCCAGATTTTATAACTTTTGTAAAAAAGAAAAGAGAAATATATGTCACGCTGAATGCGCTTAATAAAAAAATATACATCATGTCTTTATCAATATCATGTTGAAATAATAAATAGAATAAAAGACAAATTATACTCATCGGAACAATAACAATTGGCGCATACCGGATAAGCAGATCCCGGAATGAATAAACTGTAATATTTTTTTTATCGTAAATACAGAGTGGTAGATAGATCAATAGGCATAATAAAAAACAAATTAATCCATTGATAAATACGCCCATGCCTATAACTATAAATCCTACCTCAAATCCATCCAGGTCATGATTATTAAAGAGTGCATAAAATATTGTAGTGAATAATCCTGTACATATAAAGCCTCCAAAAAAACCTGCGGCAAAAGACGTTAGTAAAGAAAGAAATGTTCTATTAGCCATATTACTGAAAATTTATTTTTGTTTTAGGTAGATTGCTTACCAATAATTGATAATTCGTGCGGGTGATATCAGATACATATAATTCTTTTAGTTGCTTAAGTCCGTATAAGGCTGAAAAATCATTGATCGTGTTACCTGTCAGGTCTAAATATTCGAGCTTTGTATTGTTTTTTAGAAAACCAATGGTCGTAATATTACAGTTGCTGAGTTTAAGGTTTGTTAATGAAGTGAAATGAAGCAATGTGGTGGTATCATAATCTGTTGTATTACTAAGATCCAGATCATTTATTTTATTAAAGACCGCCGCTTTTGTTAACCGGTTATAGATCCTTGTATCATCGTAGTACCATGATCTCCATCCAATGCTATCATAGGTTTGTAAATAGGTATATAATTTTTTGTTTAAGGCATTACCAAAATCAGTTTCAGTCTGCAACGAATCGGTCTCATCATTTGAAACGATGACCCTTGCTTTAGCCGCAGCAGTATTTTTCATTTCAAATAACTGCGGAAGGTTACTGTCTGATAAGTTTAACAAATAACTTTTTTCCAGGTATTTTGATCGGTTGATATTATAAAAAGTAATGCACCTATCCCAACTAATAAAACTGCTGATTATTAAAACGCTATAAAACAGCCAGCCATTTATACGAAATAAGAAATTATTAGTTTTTACTTGTAGTATTTTAATAAATGTTGTAATAAGCCCAATGATCGTAAGTAATAAATATATATATACGCCTATTCTTTTGTAGGTAAGCCCGTATTGGCTAACATACAGGTTGTTTTTGCTTATAGTAGCGATCAACATAAAAGCATTTTGAACTATCCAACAATATGCCAGCACTTTTATAGCTTTATTCTTTTTATAAAAATTTACTGAGCCACGGAAATAAAATAGAATAATAGCGATGGCGGTTATAACCGAGATAATGATCGCTCCTATTCCTTCATGCACAAATTGTGCGTAAGTAATATTTGGCGGTAATTTTCCATCAATGAATAAAAAATTAATATCCAATGAGTTTACAATAAGCAATAAAATATTTAAGAGGGAAAACAATATGATACCGGAGAAATTTTCTTCGCTAATGCTTATTTCTTTTCCAAATATGATAGTGGTTTCAGTGGTGGTGACTGATAAATTATTAGCCGCATTTTCATCTAATAAAAAGATCTCTTTTATTTTTTTATGATAAAAAAATCCATACAGTAACAGGAACCCTCCCAATGTAAAAAATACCCAATCCCAGGAAATAAAATCAAAATTTATTTTATCAGACAGTTCTGCAAATAAAGGGTTCGACGCACGGTAAATAAAGAAAAAAATAAGTGTTATTGCAACAGGTATAGCGATCAATCCTATATGGCGATATAATTTATTGGGGACTGTATCACTTGTTTTCTTTTTTTCTATCCTGTCAAGAAATATAAAAACCGGAGCAGTGATGTACGAATAAATTGAAAACAGTAATGATAATATTACTGTTGGCTTGGTACGTAGGCTTATTCCGGATAATATGCTTAGTGAAATAATATTGGCAATAACAGATAAAGCATTTCCATAACAAGCTACGCAAACACCAGAGAGCAAGCTACCCAATGCGATCAATTGCCAGGAACGGTTTGTAAGTATCTCTTTATTTCTTATCAATAGGCCCGCTATTAATACAATGGTGAAAAGTAAAAAATTGATCCCTGCGGTTTGCTCGTAAAATAAAAAGCTATATGTCGCAACAGATAATAATAGTATCCAATCATTCTTTTTCATATTGATATTTTTTAATTATTTAGTAGAATTTATTTTTTCAAGTTGTAAAATGCTGCGATAACAGCTATAAAGCGGGATGAACCCAAATAAGCCAAATGAACAATCGATCAATTGCCAGTATAGTGGAATTTGTCTTATACTTCCGCAAATAAAAGCTAATGGAAAAACCATTATGCAAGCGATCATTCCAAATTGTATTACCCATATATTTTTGACCGGATCTTTCAAGGGACCAATAAATACAGTGGCAATTACAATGTGCGCAAAGGCCAGCCAATCGGTACCATAGCTCATAAAAGAATATTTGCTATTGGTTTCTTTAATAGCCGAGTAAACTTGCTGAAACCAATGTTGCATAAATTCCGGCATCCTACCAGAGTGATGCGTCAATATAGATAGCTCCCATTCCAATGGAAAAGCCGTGATACCACTAAGGGCCAGAAAAATAATAAAAGTTACTATCAGTACTCTTATTCGTTTTGTTAGTTGTTGTGCTGTTATCATTTTTATTTATTTAAAAGTACTTTGTATTTCAAAGTAAAAAGGTAAAAAAAATTAATTTCTCTTTTTCAGTATTTTTTCAAGAATATCCAGATGATTGGTAAAAGCTTTTTGCCCTGCTTTGGTTATAGCGTAAGATGTATTGGGTCTTTTTCCTACAAACTGCTTTTTCACTTGTATATATTCTGCTTTTTCCAAAGCTGTAATATGGCTGGCAAGATTACCATCCGTTATATTTAACATCTCTTTCATTGCGGCAAAATCTATCCATTCGTTTACCATTAGCATAGACATTATGCCTAACCTCACCCTGCTTTCAAAAGCCTTATTTAATTCGTCAAAATAATTTTTCATTTCTCGTACTTAAAGTACATGATCGTACCGTAAATAATATGCAAAATACCAAAACCTGCTGCCCAGAAAATTAAGCCGTATCCTACATATACTGCAGCGATCAAACCAAGAATAATTTCACAAATACCTAAGTAGCGAACATCGCTTAGCGTATACTTGCTGGCATTTACTAATGCTAAGCCATAAAACAATAACATAGCAGGTGCCACCATTCCTACAAAACCATGGTATATCATGATCAGGCAAAATACCCCTCCGGTTGCCAGCGGAATTAGAAGGTTGATCAATAAACGTTTTGCTGTATTATCCCAAATAGGCTGAGTGGCTGCTTTAGCTTTCCTGATAGTTAAAAAACTTCCTACTGCTATTGAGGCCGTTAGTACACAAATAGCATTCACAAAAAAGAAAACATAAAAACTGATATTTGATTCTCCACGGTCGTTGAGCGCATAATCATAATATCTTGGTGTTGTAAGACTAAGGTTAAAATAAATATAGGCAGCTATTGCACCAATTAGCGCAAAAATACCTGCAAACACGCCCGACAAACCGCTTAATGAAATAAAACGCGAAGAGCGTTCCATTAAGGATCTTATTTCGGAAATGGTTTCGAGATGATCTTGTTGTTCAGTCATATTGTGTATACTATAAAAGTACTTTGAAATACAAAGTAAATGCAAAATTTTGAATTTACTATTAAAAAGTTCAATTATTTTAAAAATAAAATGGAGCTAAGATATTTTGTCGGATTGTGCTATACTGATTAATCCCTCACTGAATAGTAGATTCAAGATAATTATTAATTATAAACAAACGTACCCTTAAATTTAAAAAATACAGTAGGGCTATTCAACAATTGGGCATCAATACTTATTTTCCCATCCTCTGTAGTAGCAAATTTATATTCCAATTGAATAGTTCTATTCTCACGCGGATCAATGATGGTTAAGAATTTAATATTATGGGCAATGGAGAGATTGGTTTCTTTGCCGATAACACTTTCCACCACTTCTTTTACCATTTGCATCATGCAAACGCCTGGCACTATCGGATGTTGCGGAAAATGCCCTTCAAATATTTTATGCGCCGCATTTAATTCGATGGTTGTCTTAACCGTATTGCCTTCTGTCTGCGGAGCAGCAAAAGAAAAAAAATCGTTTTGTAACATCATCTTTCTATTCGTTTTAAGCCGATATTAAATTTAAAGTTCTGGTGTGAGATACCGATCGTATCAGGAATTCCATCAACATAATTTTCCATGATGGCTTTTACAACCGGTTTTCTTTTTGATGAAATTTCCATACCAACTAATTGAGTTCCTACATTATTCGTGATATAAGTATAGTAACCTTTTGTCTGTTTAAATATATAATAAGTAAGCGAATCATTTTTACGGATCGATACTTTGTTTGAATCTAAGCCGCGCATTAAAATGAGGTCAAAATCTTTACGCAATGTTTTTATCACCGGTTTTCTGTTCATCTGTTTTAACACAGAATACACTTTAAAGCTTCCATCATTATTAAATCCAAAATCAAAAAAATTCAATCCCATCTGGCTCGCAAAGACAACCCTTGTGCTACTATCGGCCATTTTTTTCATTAATATCAATCCGCTCAGATTACCACCGATCTTAACTTCTACCAGCGTATTGTATAATGCAACCGGCGCATTTATTTTGAATTTTTGCAATACGCTTATATCACCCATGGTTTGGTGAAGGTTTTTGTAAGCCTTATTACAACTAAATAAAATAAGCAGACAACTACTTAATATAAAATAACGCATCTGGAAGGATTGTGTTCATTTCTTTATTAACAAACTTTATGGTTGTATTATCACCTGAGCTTTCGTTCATTTCAATACTCGCTACAGAATAATCTTTTTTATCAATTATAATATTGATCGTTGAAAAATAATCTTTCAGGCTCTTTGATACCGGCGTTAGCTCAACTAAGTAGCCTCCTTTATTTTCAAATACTTTTGTCGCGAAATCAGGATTATTTAAAGCCGTTCCCTGCACACAATCAACCGTTATTTTATTGATCTGTTGAAACAATTTATTTGATTTAGTAGAGATGGTATTTTCTTTTGCGCCATCTTTTATATAAACCTTATTCTGGTTAATGATCATCAGGTATTGGAAAGGATCCGTATACTCCATTCTTACCTGGTTGTTTTTCTTGAACCAAAATTTGCCTTTGGAAGTAATTTTCTCAGCTAGCATACTCATGTTCTTATCCTGGATAAAATCACTTTTTATGGTAGTGGTTTTTTGAGCCACCTCCATAAATGCTGCCTTGAATTTTGTAAGATCAATTACAGCTGTATAACCCGCATGCTGCGCCTGTACAGAAAGTACACTGGTGCTGATCGCTAATAATAGTAATATTTTACGCATATGGTTGCAAATTTAGCATTTTATCTAATCGAACTATTTCATATCCTTTGTCTTTAACAAATTGAATAAACAAAGGAAGGATATTAACAGTTGTCTTACTCGTATCGTGAAATAAGAAAATAGCTCCGGGTTTCAATGAAGTTGTTATCTTATCAAACAACTTTTTTTCATTATCAATCACAGTATCAAAAGAGCGTACGCTCCAGCCGACAGGTGTATAACCACCATTGATAATTGCTTTTTTAATATTGGGATTCAGAACCCCATAAGGTGGCCTGAATAATTTTGGTTTTACGCCTATCACTTCTTTTGTAACTGCATCCATTAATTGAAGATCAGCGATCACTTTTTTTGTTGAAAAAAGATCAAACCAAAAATGATGCGAATAACTATGATTGCCAATGATATGACCTTCGTTATGCAAATGCAGTAATAATTCTTCATTGCCTGCTATCCGATTGCCTATGCAGAAAAATGCCGCTTTTATATGATGCCTCTTTAATACTTCTAAAATTTCTTCGGTATATGAAGTAGCCGGACCGTCATCAAAACTTATAGCAATTTGTTTTTTATCGGTAGAGGCCGAACAAATTACTTTAAGAAAAAAGTTAGAGCCGATATAATAACAGCCGTAAAATAAGATCAGTGAGTAAAGAAAAAATAAAATTACATACGCATAAAAAGAAATAGCATAGATAAAACTACAGCTAATTAAAATGATCAGCAGTGTGATAAAAACGATATTGGCGTTTTTGAATGTTAACATGCTGAAACCAATAATAGAGAATGATGTATATTTTGATAATGATTATAGATCAGTATCTTCTTTGGTTTATTTTTTACTTCCTTGCTTATAACTGTTGGGACTGTTGCCGTCTTGATGATATTAACAGCCACCCATAAAGCAAATGCCATGGATGTAGGATATTCGCCACAAAGATGTTTGTAATTGCCCGTACTACTGTTTTTAAAAACAGATTGTTGCAGCTGGCTATACAGTTCATCGTTTTTTGTATCGCCATTTCTTCCTGTTAGTATCAGGTCAATATCATTTATACTAATTGATTGAGCTGATAAGAAAGAGGTTATTTGTTGTTCTGTTTCTGTAGCAGAAGTTGGTTTGTAAAAAGTATGCATACCATCCAATGTTGCATAATCATTATCAGATGATGCATTCGCAAGCAAAAAGAATGACGCACCTTCACCAGCAATAGTTCCTTTTGATTTTGTTGTGAAAAGATCAAGGTTAGATATTTGCTCACACTTATACAGATCCATCCTGCTTAATATCGAATGACTGATATTCGTGATCTCATCAATACCACCAACCAATACATTGTTTGCTTCTTTTTCTGCTAATAGTAACATTCCGTCTAACAAGGCACTTTCAAAAGAAAAACCACGATGTACAAATGCATTATTATAATTATGGCACTGTAACATCAACGCGATCTGTGCACCGATCGTATTGTGTGTTGATTGTATAAATGCAGTAGGTGTAAGTAGCTCTTCATTGTGCTCGACCATCTTCGTTAAAAAAACGCCGGTGTCTTCCAGACAACCATAAGCTGTGCCGGTAGTAATGGCATCAGGTATTGTTACGCCACTTTCCTGTAAACATTCCATCGCAGCAGCTACGCCCATTTTAATAATGCGGCTCATTCTGCGGATCAGCTTTACATCAATGATGCCTTTATAATCAGGTTCAATGCAAGTCAACCGATCGCCTGTATGTTCAATAATTTCTGTCAGGAATTGATGCCCGAATGATTGTTGTGGTGAAATATTTCCTGTGGCGCGTATGTAGGTCTTCATCTTATATTTTTGAAAAAATTAAGGATGAACAATTACCGCCAAAGCCAAAAGAATTTGACATCACATTTCTAACCGGAACATTTTGTAAAAATTTCCTTTCAGGAACAAAAGGCAGATCAACCATTGGAGTTTCTAACCGAAGGTTAGGATAAATAATACCATGCTTTATTGCCAATGCGGAAAACACAGCTTCCAAACCCCCACAAGCACCAAGCGTATGACCTGTAAAAGATTTTGTTGAACTCATTTTTGGATACTGATCAACAAACAATCTCTTGATCGCTGTGCCTTCGGCGATATCATTATTTTGTGTTCCTGTTCCGTGAAGATTGATATAATCAATATCAGCAGGTTTTAATCCGCTTTTTTCTAATGCACCTGTCATCGCTAAAAAAGATCCCGTACCATCAGGCGATGAAGCCGTTTGATGGTAAGCATCGTTTGCATTAGCATAACCACTCAATGTGCAGTATGCTTCTTTTTTTAAAGTTGCCATTACCTTTTCAGATACCAACACAACATAGCCTGCACCTTCGCCTAAATTTAATCCTTTACGATTTTCATCAAAAGGCTTACAAAATTGTTGATCTAATATCATCAAAGTATTGAAACCGTTTAATGTAAATTTTGTTAATGCATCCGTGCCCCCCGCAATAACAACATCCAGCATATTGTGTTTGATCAATCTTGCTGCTAAAAAAATGGCATTAGCCGAAGACGAACACGCTGTGCTGATAGTAGTGATATAATTTTTTATTCCTAATTTATCTGCCACTAATTCTGTTACCGCACCACATTCATGGTTAACTACATCGCGTAATTTTCCTTTTGCATTATCCGCTAAGAATTCAGCAAAAAAATCTTCGCTCCTATCCATACCCCCAACTGAGTTGGCTGATATAAAACCCGTTCGTAAAGAAGAAATATTTTGAATAGCCGCATCATCCAATGCTTCTTTTGCAGCAAGCATACTTAATAATGCAGTGCGACTTATTGTAGAAGGCAACCCGGACCTTATCGCTAATTGTTCATTCGTTAATTTAACTTCTGCAACTGGTAATTTACCTCTGTGGGCAGTTTGTAAATTATTAATATCACCAATTCCTGCAGCTTCTGTTTTAAGTGCAGTAAGGCATTCAGCTACATTGTTACCAATTGCCGAAATCGCTCCTAGTCCTACTACAAAAACAGGTGAACTCATTTTTATACTTTTGGTTGATGTTCCGTAATATATTCAGCCATCGTTTTAACTGACTTAAATACTTTAGGGCCATCCTCAGCATTTGATAATTTGATCTTGTAATGTTGTTGTAATAAAACGATCAACTCTAACGCATCGATCGAATCTAATCCTAACCCCTCATTAAAAAGTGGCTGATCATCACTAATATCTTCAGGTTTTGTATCCTGTAAATTCAGTTGTTCGATGATCTGCGCTTTTAGATCCGCAATTAATTTATCCATTTTGTATTTCGTAAATTTTATTAATATTTTCTATTGTAAATAACTGCGCATTATCGCTGTTCATTTTTTCTACCAAAAACAATACGGTTTTATATTCTTCACCAAACACTTCAACCCAACCGCAAATGCAAGCCTGCAAGATATTATTATTAAAGAGATTGCTCACATATTGTTGCATAAAGCCTGCATCAAATTTTTCACTTACAAAAAAGGCATTTTCTCCTTTTAATTTATGTTTGATAGATATCTCTCCTATTACAATATTGGGCAAAGTGTACACAAACAAAGCAGGACTTGCCATTTCTTTGGTTGTCTCGAAATATTTAAGATCCGTATCTAAACTTGAATTTGCATTCGATAAAACTATTCCTACATCTTCTGTTTTATAGTGCTCAATTTTAAAACCATCTTTCAATAATATTTCTGCGGCCAACAAGCCTAATTTGCTAATGGCATCCATCTTATAAAATTTTGGATAATTCATTCCAAAATGATGATAAGCCGTAATTAAAAATTCAGATACATTGATCGCTTTTTGTTCAAATAATGATCGTCCGTTTTTATAAACAATATTATTGCTGATCGCAGCACTTCCACTAATGTATATATCGTTCGACAATGATCTAATTTTTATTAAAGTTCAATTCAGCCATCTTTTTTTCAAAGGAGATCAGCTTAGCAAGTCTTGTCAATTCTGTATCATGCTTTTTTACATAAGGGTTGTTCAAATCCCAAACATATCCTGCCAAAACAGAACAGATCATATTTTTAATTTCGGGATTTGGATTATCAGAAAAAAAGATCGTATCCAAAGTTCCTTCATACCAGGCCATCACATAAGAACGGAAAGTATTTACACCTTGCATCACGGGCTCCATGTATTCTTTTTCCCAATCAACCGATTCACCCTTTAATTTACGGATCACTAAATGAGCAGCATTCTGACTTGATACTGTTGCCAGCGTAACGCCCGATGAAAATATAGGATCAAGAAATTCTGTTACATTACCCGTCAAAACAAATCCTTCTCCATAAAATTTATCAGTAGTGCGTGACCATGATTCTAAGATCTTTGGATCAAAAACCAATTCAACATCTTTAAAGCGTTCGCTGATATATGGTTGTGATGCCATCAATTCGCGAAATATTTCTTCATCTGTTCCTTTATATTGCGCAAAGAATTCAGGATTACCAACGAAGCCTAATGATGTAATACCACTTGAAAAAGGAATGATCCATATCCAAACCCCAGGAGCATGCACTACAATCGTGATACGGTTTGGTTCTTCATCCATTACACGTTTTTTATCGACAGTATGTGCAAACAAAGCTTTGCGGCCAACTAAATTAGAAAGTTTATCCAAATTGAATAATCTCGGAATAACCCTACCATAGCCACTTCCATCAACAATAAATTTTGCTTCTATTTCGCTTTTATTGCCGTCTTTATCTTCAATTGTAGTTACCGAATCTGAACCATTAAAAACGATACCGGTTACTGTTGTTTCATAACAAACTTCTACGCCCATTTTTTCTACTGTGTCTGCTAATGTTTTATCAAACTCTGCGCGAGGCACCTGCCATGTCCAGTTCCATCCCGGTGTAAACTGATCGGCAAAAAAGTAATCACACACTTTTCCGTCTTTTACGAATTTAGCGCCAAACTTTTCCTGGAAGCCTTTTTCTTTAACGGCATCTACAAAACCTGCTTCGGTCAAGGCTTCCATGCAGCGCGGCAATAAGCTTTCACCAATAACGAACCGCGGAAATAATAATTTTTCTACGATCTTAACTTTATAGCCAGCCTTGTTTACGATAGATGCAGCGACTGTTCCCGAAGGACCGGCACCTATAACAAGCACATCAACTTTTTCTTTTTTCATAATTCTAATATAAAAGGTATTGATAAAGATTATTGTTTACTAAATACCAGCGCTGCATTACACCCACCAAAACCAGAAGCCGTTTTAAGACAATTATTTAAAGTGGCTGATTGCAATGTTGTAGTAATATTTAATGAATTAGTAACGCCTGATTGTGTATACCCTTTGCTCGGTATAACTATATTCTCTTTCATTGACTGTATCGTAACAACAGATTCTATTAAGCCTGCGGCGCCTAATGTATGTCCGTAAAATCCTTTTAAACTATTTACCGGAACGTTTTGCATATTGGCTAATGTGATCGCTCTGGCTTCCATCTCATCATTGTAAATAGTTGCTGTGCCATGTGCCGAAATAAAATCGATATCTTTTGCAGTAAGTCCTGCCAGTTCAATTGCTTTTTTAATTGCCTGAAATAATTCTTCTCCCGTGCGCGATGGGCCTGAAATATGGTTGGCATCATTGCTAACAGAACCGCCGGTTATTTTTATATCGTTTTTATCTTTTTTATTAGCAGATAAAATAATTGTTGCCGCGCCTTCACCTAAATTTATTCCATCTCTTGCCGCATCAAAAGGTTTGCATGCTTCTTTACTGATGGCCTGAAAAGACTGGAAGCCTGATAATACAAATTTTGAAATAACATCTGCGCCAGCCACTACAATATTTTGGTATTGTCCGGATTGTATCAAACGCATACCCGTTAACAATGCCAGCAATCCTGATATACAAGCATTGGATACGACAACCGGTTGATGCACAAAACCAAAATGCGCTGCTACTAATTTTGCCGAGTGGTGTAAGGCAATTTTATCTTTTAAAGCCGGGGAATCCCCTTCTGTTTCGAGCAAACTGATATTCCCTTTTGTTGAAGAAATGATCAGCAGGGTATTTTTATCTTTGCTATTTAGTCCGCTATTTTTTATAGCATCATCGATAGACCCTATTAATAACTGTTCGAATTTTGTACCCTTATTGTTGGATTGAAAATTGTTGAATAAAGAAGCATGAAAAGGTTCAGGAGATATTTTTGTATCGTTGTGTAACCGGATGCCGGATGATACTTTTTTTAATTGCGCAAAGTTTGCCTCCGTAGTTGCACCGAGCGGTGATAAAATATTATCTGAAACAATAAATACATCTGTCATAATTGTTTACATTAAATCAACGCATGCTTCTTTTTCCATTCCATAAAAAAATCAGGATTTGTCAATTGCAAAACAGAACCGACAGCATCTAAAAAAACCTGTATGGAAGATCCTATTGCTACCAGTTCCTTCGTTTTTGTATTGATCAGCCTATAACTGAATTTCATTTTTGCTGCTTCACAAGCTTCAAATGTTGTTTCTATCATTACCGTATCGCCATAACGCAAGGAGCGTTTATAATCGCATTGAACATTGACAACAGGGATCACAAACCCTTGTTGATGAACATCTAAATAGCCAATGCCGTATTTTTTTCCGAAAGCTTCTCTGCCATCTTCAAAATAACGAATGTAGTGCCCGTGCCAAACAATGCCCAATGGATCCGCTTCACTAAATTTTACATCTAACTCTGTAACGTGTACTAATGTTTTCTGCAACTCACTTGTTTTTATTCGTTTTGATAGCTTTTATAAAACAAACCATGCAGTCTTACTGTATGGTTATTTATTAACTTAATTTCTTTGGTTCAGCATCTTTTAAGATATTTAAAAAGGCTTTTGCCCAATAATTTTTAAATCCAAAACCTCCTGATTTTCCTGTTACATATCCCGAAAGCAAAATCTTTTTACTTTTCATATCAACATACGCTACCCAGGCCCCTGCTTCTTCTTTTCCTTTGCTCATGCCTTCAATAAAAATTATCAACCCTACACCTGATTTACCTTGAAAGTTATATTTTTTAACCAATCCTGCAATTTTATCAGCAGTTAATTTTTTATAATCATTTAGATCGTTAGAAAAGAAATTGGGCTTTTTAATTTTACTATTCGCTTTGTCCGTTACATCTAAAGCATAAGGAATATCCTTTTTATAATCAATAGCTTTTGCTACATCATATTTTTTTTCTTCATTAACAAAAAGCTCGTTCCATCCCGGAGCATATTTATCTCTAAATTCATTATTTGTAATAGCTCCGGCATCTTTGAATTGTGTTGCTTCGCCAATAAATTTTGTTTGAGAAAAATCTAACCCAAGAAATGTGATATTAGCACTGCCGGCAAGAATATCGTCTTTACTTTGTGCGACAGCTGTTGTTACATTTGCGCAAATAAATAAAAATACAAGAAACCAGTTTAATTTAATGGTACTTTTCATGATTGATTATTTTGGTTGAACAATAAATATTTTCATTTCGCATTGTGCCAATAATTTTTCATTGCACTTTACTTTACCAACAATTATTGTAACATCAAAAACCTGGTTTTCAATAGCCACTTCTGTTTCTATCGTATCATTTACATTAGGTAAAGAGAATATCTCTAAATTTTTAACAGCGCCAATATAGCCAACTTTTACAGGTTCATTTTTCAATCTTGATTCATGCCCTGCTCTTGCTGCTGCCGTTTGTGCAATATTTTCAACCAATCCCGCTTCACGAAATTTGCCATTGCTGACAAAAATATTTTCTTGCTTTATTACAAAGGAAGAACGGCTGCTTTTATCATCGGAATAAATCAACTGATCTATCATCACAAATGGAGGCCTTTGCGGGATCAATGTTATGATACTTTCTGCTGCTGTCATTACTTATTTATTGTTGCCAAAAATTATAATAGTTGTACCACTGTTCAGGATATCGTTTCACTTTTCCTTCCATCTCCGTAACAAAATCCTGTAGCATTTCCTGCATCACTACATTTTTATCCGGGTTGGTATATTCTTTTACGTCGCTGGCAAAAAGGTGATAATGCAAACTGCTTTCCTTCATTGCAAAAACATACGATACAGGCACTTTAAACTTAGCAGCCAATACAAAGGGGCCCATTGGAAATTTTGCTTCTACTCCTAAGAAACTGCCGCTAAGTGTTTTGTTTCCTTCTAAAAAACGATCGGCATGCATACAAACCAATTCGTTATTTGCCAACGCATCGCTTATGGCATAGATATGCGACAGATCATTCTTTATTACGATCACGTTCACATTTCTCTCTCCTGTTACACCTGTAATATATTCTTTTATTTGCTGATGCTCACCATCGAACATAACCACATTAATTCGGGTACCGAGGCGTTTTAACAGATGGCCTGCAATTTCCCAGTTGCCGATATGTGAGCTTAATAGTAATCCGCCTTTTTGTAAGGCTACTATTTTTCTAAGGTTTTCTTCTCCGTCAAAATCAAAAGTAAACCTGTTACGAATCCCGGACATCACTACCACTTTGTCAATTAATGTCTGACCAAAAAAATGATAATTCTGGTATAGCTTAAATAACGATCGTATCGTACTATAGCCCAATTTTTTATGAAAATAATCAAAGGTACTTTTGGATGACTTATAGGAAAAAAGAAAATAATGAAGCGCCACAAACCTGAGCAGAAAGTAAGCCGGCATCACGCCGAAATTTTTTAGAACGCTTACAAATATGCGATAACCAAGTGGAGTTCCTTTCGATTTACCTTGCCACGATGGCATTATACCAATTCTTTTGAATTTACACGATTGGTAACATAGTCATAGAAATTCTGAAAGGTTTCTATACCTATGAAGTCTTCTGGTTTTACTTTAAAACCAAAATTGCTTTCGATCACCACAACAAGATCAATATAATCCAGGCTATCCAGGTCAAGGGTTTCTCTCAAATTAGCATCGGGAGTGATCTTTGTTCCATCGACTTCAAATTCTTCTACAAGAAATTCATTAATCTTCTCAATAATTTCTGCTTCTTTCATAAGTTAATTTTTACGACATTTTTCTAACAATTAAAGAGGAGTTAGTTCCTCCGAATCCAAACGAGTTGGACAAAAATACATTTATATCTTTTTCGATGGTCTTATTTACAATATTCAATTTTACAGAATCCTCATCGGGATTTTCAAAGTTGATGTTTGGCGCTACGAAACCGTTTTGCATCATCAAAGTAGAATACACTATTTCGCTTGCGCCAGCCATCCAGCATTCGTGCCCTGTCATTGATTTGGTAGAGCTTACAGGAGGCCTGCTTGCGCCAAATACTTCATGTATCGCCCTTGCTTCGCTGGCATCACCTGCCGGTGTAGATGTTGCGTGCGCATTGATATAATCTACTTCTGCGGCGGACATTTGGGCATCTTTCAGCGCCATGCTCAATGATCTCGCAGGGCCGTCCACTGTTGGATTTGAAATATGTGCTCCGTTTGATGAAAACCCGTATCCAATGATCTCTCCCAAAATAGGCGCACCTCTTTTTAGGGCAGATTCAAGGCTTTCCAAAATAACCGTTGCTGCACCACCGCTTGGAATTAAACCATCCCGATCCCTGTCAAAAGGCTTTGATGCTTTTGTTGGATCAGATTCCATAATCGAAAAAGCAGAAAGTGCATCGAAATTACCCATTGCATAATGGTTTACTTCCTGTGCACCACCGCAAATAATGGTATCCTGTAAGCCGCTTTTTATAAAATGATAACCCAAACCTATCGCGTGTGAGCCGCTTGCGCAAGCCGCACTAATGGTGAAATTTACGCCTCTCAATTTAAATATGGTGGCCAGATTCATTGTTACAGTTGAGTTCATCGTTTGAAAAACCGAACCCGAACCAACCAACATGGTATCTTTTTTTTGGCGAATAATATCTGTAGCTTCTATCACTGCTTTTGCGCAGCTGTCGTTCCCGTATAAAATACCTGCTTCGTGTGCCATTAAATAATCTGCATCCAGGCCTGCATTTTTTAATGCTTCTACTGTGGCAACGTAGGCATATTCTCCATGCTCAGGTAACATGATACGGGATCTTCTATCCAATACATCTTTCAGGTTAGGCCTTTCAACAAACCCGGTCAACCCCGAACGATAGCCAAATTCTTTTCTCACAGCATCCAGCACTATACCAGATTTACCTTGATATAAAGAGTTTTTAACCTCATCAAGATTTTTTCCAATGCAAGAATAAATGCCCATCCCCGTGATCACCACTCTGTTCATATAAAAATCAGATGATTTATAGTTAACTAAACGGCATAAGTGCCTGACCTTATAAAGATTTAAGGCCGAAATTAACGATAAAATAACTTAATTTCTAATACTTATGAATAAAAATAATTGTGTATGCGTATTGGGTTGATTATGAATATAATCCACCATTAATTGAGAGAACTTCCGCAGTAATATAAGAAGCTTCGGGTGAAGCTAAAAAGCCCACTGCATGCGCTACTTCTTCAGGCAGGCCAAAGCGCTTCACGGGTATCATAGATTGCAATTCTTTTTCATTTAATCCTTCGGTCATATCTGTTTTGATAAATCCTGGAGCAACTGCGTTTACAGTAACCCCTCTTCTGCCAACTTCCTGCGCCAGCGCTTTTGTAAAACCAATTACGCCCGCTTTGGCTGCCGAATAATTTGTTTGTCCCGGTAATCCCTTTAAACCGGATAAAGAAACAACATTCACTATTCTGCCGTATTTTTTGGTGAGCATACTATTTATCACCAAACGGGTAACAAAAAAAGTTCCATCCAGGCTTGTTCTTATAACGCTATCCCACTGTTCATCTTTCATCCACATCAACAATCCATCATCTTTAATACCGCCGTTATTGATCAATACTTCAATAAATTTTTCTTTATTTGTTTCTATCCATCCGCCCAATATCTTTTCTATTTCTTCTTTGTTAGATAGATCAAAACGCAATAATTCACCCGTTCCGCCGTCAGCTATTATTTTATCCAATGTTTCATTTGCTGCCACTTCATTTCCTTTATAATTCACAATGATATGGTAGCCCATACCCGCTAATTTATAACAGATCGCTCTTCCTATTCCTCTTGACCCTCCGGTTACTAATGCGCATTTCATTTTTTTAAGTTTAGCTTTTATTTATTTTATTTTGTAGAAATAATTGGATCAGTATTTTCAAAATAAGTTTTGATCCTTTCTATGTCTTTATACTTCGGTGTATCCTCCACAAATTTTGGAAATATCTTTCTGATCGTTGTATATAAAGCTTTTGTTGAAGATGATAAACGTGGAACACAATCCAAATAATCAATTGCCTGTAGGATCGTCATCATTTGTATTGCTAATACTTCGAAAGAATTATCGATCACCCTTTTCGTCATCAACGCTGCGTTACAACCCATACTAACAATATCCTGGTTATCATTATTATTGGGAATACTGTGCACGTACATTGGAAAAGATAAGGTTTGATTTTCGGCCGTTGTTGATACCGCAGTGAATTGCACACCCTGCATTCCAAAATTAAAACCAAGTACACCCAAATTTACAAATGGCGGAAATTTCAAATTCAGTTTATCGTTCAACAAATAATTTAATTGCCTTTCTGATAACATTGATAAACGCGTGATGGCAATTTTTAATTTATCCATTTCTAATGAAACATAATCTCCATGGAAGTTTCCGCCATGAAAGATATTTTTATTGGTATGATCGATAACAGGATTATCATTTACAGAGTTCAATTCTTCACCAACAATTTTTTCTGTTTGAACGATCGTGTCATAAATAGGACCAAGTACCTGTGTTACACAACGCAATGAATAATATTCTTGTACCTTATCTTTAAAAACTTCCTGTCCGATATTATCCGGATTGTATAAATGCTCTGAACGGTTGCGGATCATCTTGCTGTCTTTCAAAATACCGCGCATCATTTCTGCTACTTTATTTTGTCCCGCATGGTGTTTAACAATATTCAATTCATAAGAAAAATGATCATCGTATGCTTCCACAATTTCATTCACCATTGATGATAACATAACCGCCCACTCAAATAATTTTTGTGCCTGGATAATATTCAACATACCAATGCCCGTCATCGCAGAGGTACCATTCAATATCGCCAGCCCTTCTCTTACATGAATAGCAAGCGGTTTTATTTTTAACTTGTTGAATATTTCTATGGTAGGATATAATTTGCCTTCGTAGGTTACTTCTCCTTCGCCGATCAATACTAGACCAAGGTGTGCTAATTGAACAAGATCTCCGCTTGCGCCAACACCGCCGTGTTCAAAAATACAAGGACTAACATTTTTATTGATCAGCTCTTTGATCAGTTCTACGATCTCTGTATGAACGCCGGAATACCCTTGCATTAAACTGCTTAGTCTTGCGATCATCACCGCCTTCGTCATTAAAGGAGACATTAATTTTCCACTGCCTGATGAGTGGCTCCTGATCAAATTATACTGAAGCTGTAAAAGATTTTCTTCGCTCACTTTATATTGAGCCATCGGACCAAAGCCGGTATTAATGCCGTAGATGAGTTTGTTGGAAGCGAATTGTTTTAGAAACTCATGATTCACCTCAACCTTTTTAACAGCAGATGCATCCAAAACAACTTCCTTTTCTTTAAACAAGATGGCAGAGAAATCTTGCAATGAAAGTGTCTTATCGCCAACGTGTATCATGAGCCAGGTTTTAGTTTTTTAAGGTGGCAAAGATAATTGACAATTAATAATTGCCAATTGATATTTTTTCTTTTTGACGAGCGACAATAGACCACCGACCACCGCAGAACAGGCTCTTTTCGTGGTCGGTCGTCCGTCGTCTGTGGCCGATCTCTACAATTGGCTTCTTTTATCAATAAATTTAACTGGCTTTCTAACCGATTCGGGGAACTGCATTTTTTGCATTTCTTCGGCTGAAATGTACTTTACATGCGGACTAACGCGAAGACGGGCCTGGAGATAGGCGCGAATTTTATGATCGCAATCTTCTGTATAATTAATAGGCAGAATGTGCAATAGCACTTCATCCATTCCAATATCATTTGAATAAACTTCCGCTACAAAATCCTTTACTTCCTCCATTTCATTTAACAGGTCGAATAAAGCAGGTGGATATAATGTAGTGCCTTTGAATTTTATCATCTGCTTTTTACGGCCAACAATAGACGATAAGCGCAAGCTCGTTCTTCCGCAAGAACATTTTTCTTCAAAATGCAGGCAAATATCGCCCGTCTTATACCTTAGCAAGGGCATACCTTCAACACCTAATGTAGTAATGGTTACTTCGCCTGGTTGACCTGGAGCAACCGGCTCATTATTTTCATCGAGCAATTCTACGATCAATAATTCGGGTTGTAAATGGCCGCCTTTACCTTCACCGCATTCCGTAAATGCCGTTTGCATTTCTGTAGAAGCATAAGTAGAATATAATTGAATATTCCAGGCTTCGGTAATTTTTTTACCTAAAATATTTAAAGAAAAATCAGTGTTGCGGATATTTTCTCCAATACAGATCGCTTTTTTTACGGAAGTTTTATTGATATCGATGTTATGCTCTTTCGCAAACTGTATCAGCTTTACGATGAATGATGGAACGGCAACAATGGCTGTTGGCTTTAAGCGCATGATCGTTTCCCATTGCAGGGAAGGCACACCAGGACCGAGCCTTATGATACCGGCACCAATTTTACGAATGCCCGAATAATAAGCCATGCCTGCCATGAACTGCCTGTCGAGTGTCAACATTAATTGATAAATATCTGTTGGCGATCCGTCAGCGCAAGTAAAAGAAGAATACTCGTTGTAGGCTAATCTATTCAGGTCGTTTTCTGTAAGTACTACTGTAACCGGACTTCCTAAAGTTCCCGAAGTAGAGCTGTACTCTATTATTTTATCGCGGCCCACACATAAAAAATCATCATTGCGTTGTTGCAGGTCTTCTTTTGTTGTGGTTGGAATTTTTTTAAGGTCTTCCAGTATTTTAATAGTCGTGATATCAATATTGTTTTTTGCAAACAATGATTTATAAAAAGGAGAATATTTATTGAGGTATGCAAGCAGTTCCTGAAGCCTTTCTTCTTGCTGTAATTTTATTTCTTGTGAAGATCGATATGCTGCCTTTGGTAAATACATTTATATTTTTTCAATAATGACTACTGCCGATGCAAATGTTTTAAGGTGCGATAAAGAAACGGAAATTTTTATTGGGCCGTTTTTATTTATTGCTATAGCCGTTTCGCCCGATAATATCAATTCCGGCTTTCCGTTCTCGTTGTTCTTTATTTCGATTTCGTTAAAGGCCGTTCCTGTCATCCACCCCGTTCCCATTGCTTTAAAGAAGGCTTCTTTGGCAGCAAAGCGCGCTGCATAATGCTCAAATTTATTTGTCTTTGCTTCGCAATAAGCAATCTCATTTTTCGAAAATACCAATTCTCTAAAGCCGGCATCCTTGCCAATATTATTGGCGATCCTTTCTACCTCGATCATATCAATACCCAGTCCGGCTATCATGTTTAAGGATTTATTATTTTATCACAGCGCACAATTTGCTTTTTGATATGATCCTCTTCTCTTTTCGTAGCAATTACTTTTGTCAACCCAATATTATAGTAAGCCAATGCTTTTTTATATTGCTCATGTTTAAAAGAATAGTCGCCCGCCAACACGTACGCATGATAAAATTGAGGATTGCTTGCCACCAAACTATCCGTATCTACCGTATCGCCATCCGCAATACGCTGTTTGAATTGCCTGAACCTAACAAAATCCTGATATTGTGGCGTTAGCAAAAATGGATCAGGAGCAATGGTTAAATTACTATCGATGATCTCCTGGTCTGTTTTCATTCCTTTTAATGCAAATACTTTATTTAGATCGTACGCAACAAACTGTCCTAATTGCCATGGAGATGTAGAAACCCATACAATTAATTTTTGCGGCTCAAATACAATAGAGTGATGTGCTATTAACTGGTTGACTGCTTTTTCGTTGCCCATTCCAATATCTTCTCCGTTCATTCCTTTTCTATTACGCAAAATATTAACCGTTTTTTGAACGGTATTTTTTCCATTGCTGTCTAATAATTGCATTAACCTGTCATAACGATAAGGCGAAGCGCTTTCATTTAACTGTTGAATATTTTCTTTTGACTTAGCTAATCCTTCACTTTGAAAATGGTTGGTACAAACGATCATATTTTTATGCGGATCGTACACATCTAAAGTATCCGGTGTTTTTTCAATGATCACAGCTTTGTTATCAGCAGCAGAACCTATCAGGAATGATTCTGACACAAACATCTTCCTGGTTTTGGCGATCGCTATAGCTTCATCAATATTTTTTGCGTATTGCAATATTTCGCGCGCAACCAAAGAAACGGGCGTTGCAGAACCAGTAGGAATATTACTTTTAGCCGCATTGATCGTTACTGTTAATCCTTTTTCATTCATGCCGGAAACGGCGCCAATAAAGCCGCCCCAGGTAACTGTCATAAATTTATAGCCGGTAGACGGGTTGAAAAAAGCTACGATCTTATCTTCTGCAAATTTATCGCCTACATAAAAATCAAAATTTCTTCCGATGATCATGGTGCTATCTTCCGAATCTGCTCCCCAGGTACCAAAAGACGTGCAGCCAACAAGCGCCATACTTTGTAAAGCATGACCGATATCATGCGCCGCATGATAATTTAAAATGCGCTGGTAGTTAGAACCGATGTACTGGTATTTATCAGAAGCCGAGGTGGAGATGCCGTAGATCTCCTGCTTGTATTCATCCGGCACATTTTTTTCCAGGTCGCGATTGAACCAGCCAATAAAATATTTTAAAAAATGTAAATAGAATTTTGACGGTATCAACCTGTTGATCTGCTCGTTGAAATGATCTTCTTGTCTTACAACTAATTCTTTCGAAAGCTTACCATTGATAACGCCGCGTTCAAATGGTTCTCCTTCTACATACATTTCATACAAGCCGCTTTTGCTTTTGCGGAACCAGCTATCTTTTAAAGTATAAAAGCCAGGAGATGGTTCACTGCGTTGCCATTGCAAACAGCTTTCGTCTTTCACCTTCGGTGGATATTCTAATGCCACTGCAGCTAAATAAATAGCACCGACGATCAACAGGCCAATAAAAAACAGGAACGCATACACTATCGCTCTTCTGACCTTTCCCCAAAATGTTCTTTTTTTACGCATTTTTAATTTTTTCTACGATATCGTCATTACCTAATAAAGCGCTACAAGTAACCAATCCACTCATGGCGGCACCCAGAACACCGTGCATATTTAAATTTTGTCCTGTAAAATACAGATTTGGCAACTTAGTTCTTGGAGAAATAAATGTTTTTAGCGGATCTCTATGATCTTTAACAATACCATATAATGATCCATCATCATTTCCTATATAATCTCTATAAGAAAGAGGCGTTGCCGTGTAATATGATTTGATACAATCTCTTATTCCCGGAAATTTTTTCTCTACGGCATCCAGCAAAAGCTCTGCCTTACGTATTTTAAATTCTTCGTAAGACTCTCCTCTTTCTTTTTCTTCAGAAACAGTATTGAAAGTATTTTCCCATTGCTTTACTTCATCAAATGTCATGTAGGCAAGAATGGTCATGCCCTCTGCATATTCAGTATTTTTTGATGTTGGTGCTAAAAATATAGCAAAGCCTTTTGGCCAGTTCTCTTGTGTGTAATTTGCTGCCTCCCAAACGGATCCTTCTAAACAACAATAATAATTATAGGAAAAATATTTAAACGCATCTTTTTTAAATACGATATTCAATGTGAAAGACGACACAGAATTTTCTAATGAAGTGATACGGTTACGGTATGCTTTTTTGATAAGCGTTGTTTCCGTCATTTCCAGTGTTTTTACCGGGTGGATATTAGAAATAAAATGATCGGCATACAATCGTTTGCCATTGGCCAATTCAACATATGTTGCTTTGCCGCCTTCTTCTACTATTTTTTTTACCGTTGTATCACGCAATACATCACCACCTTGTTCACGAATATTTCTGGCAATATATTTAGCGATCTGTGATCCGCCATCAACACATTTCCATGAGCTTTCGATATAGCTATTGATAATAAGCGCATGAACGTATAAGGGCGTTTTGCCTGGCTGGCCTGCATACAAAGGGTTATTACCTGCCAGCACTTCCTGCAATTTTTTATTGGTAGTAACCGATTCAATAAATGCCTTTGCGTCTATTCCCAACACTTCTGCTTTTTCCAAACCTTCTGAGCCGGTACGGAAATTATACAATGGGAATTTTTGACAAACATCTTTTATTGTATCGCAGTAAGTTATTAATGCTTGTTCTTCCTCAGGAAAATCAAGTAAAAGCTTGGCAATAAAATTATCATACCCTTGCGCATAAATATATTCTTTATCATCATTTTCAATAATGATCTTGTCAACCACATCAAGGTCCATTTGTTTCAGTTTCAACCTATCCATGATGCCGAGGTACTTGAATATCTGATACAAGTTTTGTCCTTTGCTTAATCCACCCAGGTAATGCACGCCGGAATCAAAAATCACTTTATCGCGAACATAAGTTTGCAAGCTTCCGCCGATCTGTTTGTTTTTTTCTATTACGCCTACCTTATACCCTTCCTTGCCTAATATATCTGCACATACCAGTCCGCCAATACCGCTACCAATAATTATAATATCAAAATCCTTCATCCTTACTTACTGTGCGTGTTTAATTACAAAAATAATATTAGATGTATATTTTGTCTGATCGATCTCTTTACAATGCATATTATGTATCGCAGCCAGTTCTTTAATTGAACTGCCTGATAAAAACGATAAGCCGGTATCCGTTGTTTTATTGAAGCCAAAAAATTTGGTAGAGAAAAATTCTGTCAGCTTAGTTCCTTTGTGCCGTTCTTTAAGATCAGCATTACCATCTCTTAATAGAATAACACCATTAGCATTTAAGTGAGCAAAACATTTTTCCATCACCAGCTTTTGTTCTTCGGGTTTTAAATAATGTAGCACATCACTTAAAATGATCGCATCATATTTTTCAAATGAAAATTCCAATACATCCGAAGCAATGAAATTGATGTTCTCGTTTTTACTAAAGCAATGATTGGCTGTTTCAATCTTATCTTCATCATAATCAATACCTGTTATTTCTCTTTGCGGCGATGTAAACTGCAACATGTAAGACATAAACCCATAGCCACAACCGATATCCAGAAATTTCCCTTCCTTAGGCAAGAGTTGATGAATGGGTAAATAATTCTTTTCCATTCTCACTTTCACTTTCATGTACCACTCAAGGATAGGGCCCTTATAAAGATAATTATATTTTAATTGCTCTTTAAAATAACGCGGCTGCTCGATCTCTTCACTTAGCTTTCTAAATTCTTCCTTAAAATATTTCCCTACCTGTTTTGTTCTTTCAGAATAACCCATACCAAATTGTGTATTTTCCGGTTTTATTCTTGGCAGGTATTTCAATGTTATTTTTCCATCTTTCAATAAAAAATCTCCTTTAGACATGGTGTACCCTGTGCCATGTATCACGATCGGTAAAATATCTACATCCAGTTCCTGCGCCAGGTAGAAAGCGCCTTTGTGAAAACGCTTTATCTTTCCATCAACAGCTCTTGTTCCTTCAGGAAAAACTAAAATGGAATAGCCCTGGTTAATCTTTTCTCTCAATAATTCTATACTTGGCTGTGCACCCTGGGCAACAGGATAATAATCTGCCATGCGTACTACGCCGCCAAAAAACGGTGAATTCCAAACCCATTTATTAGTGAACAATATCAGCTTAGGCTCTAACATCACTACCGATAAAATATCTAGGAAAGATTGATGATTACAAATAATAATGGCAGGCTTTCTGAAATCCTCATGGCCGGGATTGATAATTTCCTTTTTTACATTGGCCATGATGTACATCAATGACTTACAAAATTTCGATAATATCGTATGGTAAACAAGCTTGCTTTTTTCTTTTTTAAACGGATTTAATTTAGCAAAAACTAATCCCAGGATCGTTAATAAAATGCAGCCAAAAACAAAATAACAAAATGCAAAAGCAGAGATCACAAACCCGGTAAACGTCCACGGGAATTTTTTCTTATCAACCCTATCTTTAATTAAGATATTGAATAAGAAAGGAATTAATATCTGTGCCATCAACACTACACATAAAATACCGATGATCGATATCCAGGCAATTGATTTTAATGCCGGATGTTTAGCAAATATCAAAACGCCTAACCCTGCTACTGTTGTGATGGCTGAAAGAAAAATAGAAGATTTGTAAGAGGATAGATTTTTTTTGCCTGTTCTGTATTCCTGCAATAAACCATCCATGATGAATAAACTATAATCATCCCCCAAACCAAAAATAAGCGCTGATATAATAATGTTAACGATATTGAATTCAATACCAAATAATCCCATCAAACCCAATATCCATATCCATGAAATGAACATGGGGATAAAAGAAACAAGCGTAAGTTCGATACGTCCATACGTCATCAGCAACACCACAAATACCAGCAAGGAAGACATAATAGCAATACTTGTAAAATCTGAATTAATGATCTGTACAAATCTTGCCGTTAAATATTGTTTATCAACAACAGTGATATTAGGATCGTTATCAAATGCATTGTAAACCGTTTGTTTATACTCAGGCCTCACTTTTATTAATGTTACTACAGTTGCTTTACCCGGCCGTTCTGTAATAAAATCATCAAGGAAACTTTTTCTTATTGCTGCCATTGACGCAGAATCAAGTACGGTAAAATTTTTATTGACAAGGTCTTTAAATTTATCGAATGCCGCCGGCCTGAAACCTAAAGCAGTCCCTTCTTTTTCCAGCGTAGCAAATAATTGCTCTTTCTTTTCGGGCGTCCAATAGGCTTTCCAACGCGCAATCCTTTCTCTTTGCAGAGAATCTGAAATGATAAGTGATGATACGCCGGAGTATTTCGTAATAATTTGTTTGTCTTTCAGCGCTTCGATCTTGCCAACTACTTTTTCATTGTTCACCAATGCTTCATCGAGCGTTTTCCCTTCAGTTACTAAATAAATTGATTGAAGAGAGTACTGGTTTATTTTATCAAGCTTCGCCTGAGATGCTTTTAATTTATCCGACATGTAGTTCATCTTCAGCATGTCTGATTGAAAACTTACATTCTGCGCGGTGAAATAGAAGAATACTGTCAGCAGGAAAATACCGATCACAATAAATTTATTGTATTCCGGATTATATCGGGATACTTTATCGATCCAGGAAAATTCAATTTCCTGGTGTTCTTCCTGTTCTTTTTTTGTAGCCAAAAAATGCGGCAAAAATATCAGTGAGCAAAGCGATGCACCTATTAAACTAAAAGCTGCAAACAACCCAAGGTCTTTCAGCATTTCAGATTCTACAAACTCTAAACAAAAGAATCCGCCGATCGTTGTAAAGCTACCCACCGTTAAAGGCATTGCCAGGTCTTTGATCACCTGTTCAATACTTCGCGTATGCCGGTAATGATTAAATACATGCAGGGAATAATTTACGGCAATGCCCAATACTACCGAACCCACACCCAATGCGATAACGGAGATACTTCCTTTAATAAAATAAATAGCCGCCAATGAAAATAGAGCGCCAAATAATACAGGAATAAGGATCACAACGGGCGCCCTTTTCTTTTTAAAATAAAATCCTAAAAAGACGATAAGAAAAAATAACGTAATGCCTTGTGTAAAAATGGTATCCTTTCTTAATTGCAAGGCATTACCCACCGATACAGCAGCTGCACCAAAATAGGTAGTGCCGATAGTTTTATTATCCCTATCAAGACTGTCAATTATTTTATCAAGTCCCGCAAATAATAAAGCATTTTTACCGGTATTGTTAGGAGCATATGCCGGTGTGATGAACATCAGCAAATTCTTATGGTCTTTTGTAACTATATAGCTATCATATAATTCAAAATTTTCATCGTATTGAAGTTGTTGTAATTTTTTTAGTCCTATATAGGAGATCCCTACGGGGTCATTGCTGATAATATTTTTAAGCGCGATGCCTGTGGGAGAAGTAAGTGTTCTTATATCCTGTGTAAGTGTTTGTTTTACTTTATCAGGTGTAATAAGGGTATCGATCGCTGTGTAATCTTTTTCATTTAGATAAATGGGCAAGCGATCGCTGATAGTGCTAAAAAGATCCATTACCAAGCCATCATCTACCCTGTAATTTCCTTTACTGATAAAAGGACCAAGGTCATTTTGAATTCTTGCAGAAAGATCATCTGCGTAAGCAACTAAACTATCGGGTTGTTGTGCCGTGGTATCTTTAAGTGATACGGTGATCACCAGTTTTTCTATGAACTTAGAATTCTGAAATATTTCATTCAGCTTTTCAGTCTTTTTATCCTTTGGTAATATTTTCGAAATATCTTCTTCAAATTTTACCTGCAAAGCAAAATAGGTCAGCAGCAAAAAACACACACCGAAAGTGACAAAAAAAACTACCCGATGCCTTGCAAAATAATTATATATCCTTACCAGAATTTTTTCCATGTTGTTGATACCTTATCCTGCCGGGGATTTTCTTTTGAATAATTTAAGTAACGTAAAAGTTAGCAAACCAAATGCAATACCTGCTACAAAAGCCAATGTAATACTACCATAAAGATATTGCGTAAAATTATTTTCGATCGATCTCAATGAAAGGATCTTACTGTATTCTATGGTAGAAGCTGATTTGGCGCTAACCCAATATCCGCCTGATTTATAACTTAAAAAAATAATTAACGGTATCATCGGCGGAATACTAATGTTTGCAGCAATAATAACCAGCGCCTTATTTAACCGAAACAAAATCGCCAAAAAAATACCTACTACTAATTGAAAACCCCAAATAGGAATGATCCCCATAAAAATGCCAAAGGCAACTGAAAACGCTTTACGCTGATCAGATTCGTTAGGATCAAATAACTGTTCAATGAGGAGTAGGCTTTTTTTTTATCAAACAATATCCTGAAAAAATTACGTGGCTTGATATATAAAAAAGTGATCAACACTAATACCGTATTTAATATACTGATCCTGGTAAAATCTTTAAAGGGCCTAAAATGTGAAATGCGGATCTCTTTGGGTGCGTAATATACTGTAACCGGTATCGCTTCAATACTAGCGCCTTTCCATACAGCACGGACCAATACTTCTATCTCGAATTCATATTTCTTTGTAAAAAAATGTATGTCTTTTAACAGCTCTAAAGGGTAGGCCCTAAAACCCGATTGTGTATCGGGAGAAGTAATACCCGTTTCTACCTTGAACCAAAAGTTAGAGAATTTATTACCAAAGCTACTTTTGCCCGGAACAGAAGCCTGGTCCATGTTTCTTGCGCCGATAATAATAGCATCTTTAACTGTTGCTAATTTTTCGATAAACGCCGGCAGGTCTTTTGCAAAATGTTGTCCGTCAGAATCGATCGTGATAGCGAATTTATAATTGTGTTCCGTAGCGTAAGCAAAGCCTTGGCGAAGTGCCCAGCCCTTGCCCACATTTTTTGTATAGCTGATCAATTGTACCTGCGGAAAAGATCCTGCGATAATTGCCGTGTTATCTGTAGAGCCGTCATTTACAACAATGATATTGTTGGAATATTCTAATACATCGGTGATCACACCAGCAAGTGTAGCTGAATTATTATAAGTAGGTATTATAACACAAGCTTTTAACTCATCGAACTTTGTGCGGACCGTCTCTAAATGGTTCATGTATCTTTTAACGAGTTACTGGTATAAACAGTTGTAAACGTTGCAAAAATAAGGGTTATAAAAGTATTGTCATGCTAGATTATAAATAGACATTTCACAAAAATTCCCCAGCTAAAAGCTAGAGAATTTCATTATAAACTCTCATTTAGCAACTCGAAGCATTAATTTAAGGTTCTTATCAGAAAATCTATACCTATCTTAATGGATATGCGATTAATAAGCCTGAACCAAAGTCGAGGTGTATAAAGCATATTAACCATCCTTTTTGCAAGTATTAATTTTTCTGTAATAATTTAATAGAAGATTGCATTTGACTAACAATTGCTTTTAAGTCATTTAACTGTTCTTCTTGTTGTTGGACAGTGTTTTTTAATGAGTCATTTTGTGCGGATAATTCTTGTACAGCATTTACTAATGGTACAACAAATTGACTATACGCGAGAGAGTAATGATCAGTTTTATTTTTGGCGTCTGGAACATGTAACCCATCAAAATAGTAGCCATTTTTCTTGCATATAGCTTCAACATCTTGTGCTACAAAGCCTGCATGCGTTATATTAGATGATGTTGTATAATCCCGATCTTTCATTCGCCGTGCTTTTACACTATCAGGTATTCCCTGCATTAGGTACAGGTCAAATTTCTTGGTGTCAAATTTATAGGTAATTGGTTTTAGCTGTTTAATAAAATCAAGCCCTAATGTAGAAGGCTTTATATTATTTTTAAAACGAGCATCTGAAGGATGAGTATATGCTACTTGACCTTCAATTGTAACAATACTGCTATTACCTAATTGAATTGTATTACTTGTGCTCGCTATTGCTCCATTGCCTAAAGCTGTGGAATTGGTCAAAGCCGTATCTGCTAAATCAGCATCATATCCAAGAGCTGTATTATATGTACCAGACTTATTTGATATTAACGAGGACCATCCTAATGAGGAATTACCAACGCCGGTGGTATTGTCAACCAATGATAAAAAACCAACCGCAGTATTATAACGACCACTAGTGTTATCAAATAATGAGTTGGCACCATAAGCTGAATTATCATCTCCTCCAATATTTTCAAAAAGTGATTGATATCCAGTACCCGTATTTAAACTACCTGAACCAGGTCCTGAACCATTTGTGTGGTCAAGCACTTCATATCCGATCGCGGTATTACTGCCTCCGGCAAATCCTGACGCTGTAAGATTAAATGCACCAACACCCCAAGTAGTATTTCCCAAATTATCATTTAATAGCCCGGCTAATATGTTATTACGTTTGAACATAACATCATTATTATCTGTGGTTCCCATGAAATCGGTTCCCGGAGTTGTACTTGGATTACCAGTAAGGTTCCAACCTGTGGATATAGCATCAATTAATCTCACCCAATTGGTTCCATTATTATAATAATATCCAGGAGTCACTGCAGTACCTCCGCTTCCTGACGTAGCAGTATTATATAATATCATGCCCGTTACATTGCCAAGAGTCGGACTACCAGTATTAGTTAATGCAATACGTGGTGGCAATAAGCCTTGCGTTGTACTACTAAGATCAAGTAAGGCATTGCTATTAGGTGAGGTAATGCCGATACCAACATTTACTGCATGAGTTCCTGTTCCCCCGAGTACAATACTATTGCTTTGTCCAACTATTGCATACGCTCCAATGGCTGTAGCATTGGTTAAACCCGCAGTGCTCACATCGGTCGAATCACCTACAGCCGTATTATAACTTCCTGTCGTATTTGTATAAAGGCTATGAAAACCGTAAGCAACATTACCATTTCCACTATTATTCATAAGCGCTTGGCTTCCAGTGGCAATATTATAGAGACCTGTTTGACTAAAAAGAAGTGCTTGATACCCACTAGCAATATTGTCGGTCCCTGAGGTGTTTCTATTAAGTGCCTGATTTCCATCGGCAACATTGTTAGTTCCAGTTGTATTTGCACTAAGTGCATAATAACCCATTGCAGTATTATTTGCTCCTGTTGAACCCTGAAGAGCTCCAACACCCCATGAAGTGGTTCCCACACTTACATTTAATAATCCAGCCGGAATACCATTCCTTTTAAAAAGGATATCATAATTACTTCCAGTATTACCACCAAATATTCCTGTAGCCGTAAGAGTATTGCCTGACGTAAGCCATGAGAGTTGTGCTTTGATGGAAGTAGTAAAGAATAATGCAGGTAGCATTATTAATAATTTAAAATTTTTCATAGGATTTCGGAATTAATAGAGATGAATGTTTCTCAAATAAAGGCTTTATTTTACAAGACTGTATGAAATAAAAATGTTATTTTTCTTTCATAAACAAAGAAAAAAACATTGACTATTGGATACTGCACTAAGTTTTTATATTCGTCTATTATAAAGACTGGTTATAAAAAATCCCCGGCAAAAAGCCGGGGACCCGTTTATAATTTATCTTTCTTATCAGTATTATAGCCCCCTTGAACCGCGGGCATATAAAGAATCGACTTCTGCTACAGTAAGCGCTCTTTTAAAAACCCTGATATCATCTAATTTACCGGTAATATCACCACCTGCCCATGGGCGATCGACCATATTTGGAGCGTAATTAGTATAACCGTCACCCACGCTATTTCCCCTATCAAAGAATGCCATGGAACCAATGTACACTTTCGTTGCAGGAGCTAACCCATCGGTTGGATAATTACCAGGAGGAACAAGGTTGAATGTTTCTGGCTTAGTAACGTTAGCAAATTCGGCAGAATCAATACGGCTGCCATTTAAATAGAGCTGCATTGTTTGGTTAGTGCCATTACCATTGTATGTTTCTGTAAGGAAAACCCATTTACCAGTTACGCCACCCTGATTAGTTGCTGTAAAACCTTCATGATCATATGGTGTTGGTCCGGGAGGAATATGACCATCCTGCTGATGTTGCCTTGCCCCAATAGTAAGACTATCGCCAACAATACCACTGTTTGTAAGTTCCAGGTCAAGCTGACCCCAAATATTAGCATACTTAGTACCGGTCATTTGGAATAAAGACCTTAATTGTTCTGCACCTGTAGATGCACTAAAATTTGCCCATAAGCTAATTGAGTAGCTTTCTAAAGAGGTATCATTATTGATCTGTGTAATAGGATCGAACAACAAAGCGCCATTTGTAAATGTAGCGCAATGGCCAATTTTTCCTGCACTTGAATAATCAACAGTACCAATTGTAGAATAAGGTGAATTACCCGAAATATTTTCTGATCCATTACTGTCAAATGTCCATTTTGCGACCAATGCAGTTGTTGCAACTGAATCGGATGTTGGCCCTGCTACGCCGACTACAAAATTACCTGGAAGGGGTTTTGTCTGGCCATTTGTAGTTACTGATAAAACACCTGATACTGCTGCAGGGGCAACAAAAGTAAGCGTTTTACCATCTGCTGATACTGTAGCAGGTATCGCTTCTCCACCATCAATACTTACCGTTGCAGGACTTGTAAAATTGGTACCGCTAACCGTTACCGTATCGCCTGTAATAGCAGGATTGGGCTCAGCGCCTGTTACTGTTACCGTTGGCGCATCATGATGAGGATGACAAGACATCGTTGCCACGCACAACAATAAAAAGCTACCGCAAATAGCGAGCGTTGCATTTTTAATTTTTTTCATTTTGTTGGATTTAAAGTTTTAATAATAGCCGAAACTGAAATTGGTATTCGTATAACAATCGCTTTGGTATATATACTACTTTAAAAACGCAAAAGGTTGGGCAACGTACAATTAAATGAATACCGGAATTGTCGGCGCAAAAAAAATCCCCGGCTAAAAAGCCGGGGACCATTATTATGAATATTCTCTTTTACAAGAATTAAAAACCTGTAGAACCTATAGTGTACAAGCTATCAACCTGCGCAGCAGAAAGTGGTCTGTTGTAAACTCTGATATCATCTAATTTAAGTGTAACATCAGCAGCAGCCCAAGGACGATCAGTTGAAGATGGAGCATAGTTAGTATAACCATCACCCGCATTGTTACCTCTGTCAAAGAATGCTAAAGAACCGATATAAACTTTAGTGTTTGGAACGATACCATCAGTTGGATAGTTACCAGTTGGAACTAAGTTGAATGTTTCTGGTTTAGTAACGTTAGTGAATTCAGCTGAATCAACACGATTTCCATTGATGTAAATCTGCATTGTTTCATTAGTTCCACTACCGTTGTAAGTTTCAGTAAGTAAAACCCAGTTGTTGCAGATACCACTGTTAAGGCCAGCATTAAGTGCTGTAAAACCTTCATGATCGTAAGGAGCATGGCCATCTTGTTGATGTTGTCTTGCACCGATAGTTAAGCTATCTCCAACGATACCACTGTTTGTAAGTTCAAGATCAACTTGACCCCAAAGATCAGAGTATTTATTACCTGTCATTTGGAACAAAGATCTTAATTGTTCAGAACCTGTAGATGTTGGAACATTAGCCCATAAGCTAATTGTGTAGCTCTGTAAAGAGGTATCATTGTCAATTTGAGCAATTGGGTTAAACAATAATGCGCCATTAGTAAAATTAGCACAGTTACCGATTTGACCTGCACTTGTATAAGTAACAGTTCCGATAGTTGTATTTGGAGCATCACCAGAAATTAATTCCTGGCCATTACCATCAAATTTCCAGTTAGCAACTAAAGCAGTTTTATAAACTGAATCAGATGTAGGACCAACATGAGCTGGATTCACTACGAAGTTAGTTCCAGAAGCAATTGTATGCCCGTTTGTTGTTACTGATAAAACACCAGAAGTTGCAGCCGGAGCAGTAAATGTAATAGACGTACCATCAGCAGATACAGTTCCTGTAATTGCAGTACCGCCACCAATTGTTATTGTTGCAGGGCTAGTAAAGCCTGTACCTGTAATAGTTACAGTTCCACCACTTGTTGCAGGGTTTGGAGATACAGAAGTAATCGTTGGTGTTGTACCACCACCGCTGCTTTTCTTACCGCAAGAAACCGTAGCAACAGATAAAATTAACAACCCACCTAATATAGCGAGTGTTGCGTTTTTAATTTGTTTCATTTTTTTTTGAGTTTAATTGTTGAATTGATAAATATGTAAAGAATCGTTATTGTATTATTAAAGCATTGCAAAAACCAGGGGTTTACAGACTATGCTTTATATAAAAAGTTTAAAATTTATTATTATGTTATTTTTCAGGGCTTGTAGAACGATTTTGAAATTTAAGTATAGCGTAGATTTTTAGCAATCGTTTCCTAAACCGGGATGCAAAATATATATAATATCTGAAACAAAAAACATTATTTTTTGACTGATACTAAGCAATACAAATATTTTAACATTCCGTATGTTAATCGCACCTGTACCGCCTTTTAAGAGATTCTTTCAGGAGCGATTTTGCTGCTTTTTGGTCAAAAAAAAGCAAAAGCGAATACCCGTTGCCTTTAGTTAGTTAAATAGTAAAAGCCGTATTTAAAATTTCGGCCTGTTCTTTAGCATGGACTTTTGCATAACCCGTTGCTGTTGAGGCACTTGCAGATCTGCTAATAATAAACAGATTAATATTTTTTACATTCATTCGTAAAAAAGAAGCGGCACCCATATTTAATGGTTCTTCCTGTACCCAATGCCATATGGCTTTGCTGTATTTCTTGTACAATTCATCCAGCTGGTTTTGTGGCAAAGGATATATCTGCTCTAAACGCACAATAGCAATATCTTTTCTGTTTTCTTTTTGTTGTTTTTCTGCCAGGTCAAAATACATTTTACCGCTGCATAGCAATACTTTTTTAACGTCTCCCGCTTTATCAACAAAAGTATCATCGATCACTTCTTTGAAACCGCCGTTGGTAAAATCGCTCACCAGGCTATAACTTCCCGGGTGGCGCAAATTGGCTTTTGGCGAAAAATTGATCAAAGGTTTTCTAAAATTCCACGTTAATTGCCTTCTCATTGCATGGAATAAGTTAGCAGATGTAGTAATGTTTGTGATCACAATATTCAGCTCTGCACACATTTGTAAAAAGCGTTCCATTCTTGCACTGCTGTGTTCGGGACCCTGGCCTTCATAACCATGTGGCAATAACATTACAACGCCATTCATCCGTTGCCATTTTGTTTCGCCTGCGGCGATGAACTGATCGATCATCGTTTGAGCACCGTTACAAAAATCACCGAACTGCGCTTCCCAGATCACTAAGGCATTCGGATTGGCCATTGCGTAACCATATTCAAATCCTAAAACACCATATTCACTCAACAATGAATTATATATCCTGAAAGGCTTTTGTCCTTCTTTCAGGTCGTTTAAACGGTTGTAATCAACGTTGGTATTTTCATCATACAAAACAGCATGGCGATGGCTGAAAGTTCCTCTCTTCACGTCTTGTCCGCTCATACGCACATCTTTTCCTTCAGTCAATAAACTTGCATACGCTATTAATTCGCCAGTTGCCCAGTCTATTTTATTTTCGTCTTGTAATAATTTTATTTTATCCTGCAATAATTTTTCAACCTTACGCAATGGTTTAAAATTTGCCGGCCATTTCATTAATCCATCAAACAACGACCTTAATTCAGTTTCTTTGATCGCCGTAACCGGAGATGAGTCAAAATCTGCCGCTGTAGCACGTTTTAAACTTTGCCACCATAATTCAGGCGCTTGAAATTTATACGGCAATGGATTTTGCTTTACTTCGTCTAAGCGTTCCTGTAACTGCGCCAGGAATTTTTGTTCCATTTCCTTCGCCAATGCCTGTGCATCTGCTTCACCGTTATTGATAAGGTATTGTGTGTATACTTCTCTTGGATTTAAATGTTTGTCGATCAGGGAATATAATTGTGGTTGTGTAAATTTAGGTTCGTCGCCTTCGTTATGTCCGTGTTTACGGTAACACACCATATCAATAAAAATATCATTGTTAAATTCCTGGCGGTAATGCGTAGCGATCTGCACCGCTTTAACTACTGTTTCAGGATCATCGCCATTTACATGTAATACAGGCGCATTCACCATTGCAGCGATAGAGGTACAATAATCAGAACTACGCGCATCATCAAAATCAGTGGTAAAACCAATTTGGTTATTGATCACAAAATGGATCGTTCCGCCGGTATAATATCCTTTCAGTTTGCACATCTGTAAAACCTCGTACACAATCCCTTGTCCGGCTACTGACGAATCTCCATGAATTAATATAGGTAATATTTTATCATAATCGCTATTGTATAGAACATCGGCTTTACTTCTTGCAAAACCGATCACAACAGGATCTACCGCTTCTAAATGCGAAGGGTTCGGACAAAGTTTTAAATGAATTTTATTGCCCGAAAATGTTTCTACTTCACTGCTGTAACCCATGTGGTATTTAACATCCCCGCTACCCATTGTTGTATCGGGTGTAGCCGTTCCTTCGAACTCGCTAAATATCTGTTCGTATGTTTTGCCCAACACATTTGCCAACACATTCAATCGTCCGCGATGCGCCATACCGATCACTACTTCCTGCACGCCTGTGGCTGCAGATACATCCAGGATAGCATCTAATGCAGCAATAGTAGTTTCTCCACCTTCTAAAGAGAAACGTTTTTGACCAACATATTTTGTCTGAAGAAATTTTTCAAACATCACGCCCTCATTCAATTTCTGTAATATTCTTTTCTTTTGAGGAAGAGATACTGGTTGCAACATGGTATTTTCTACCGCATTTTTAAGCCAGTCTCTTTTTCTTCTACTGTTAACGGAGCTAAATTCAACACCGATATGGCCCGTGTAACATTTATTTAAATGATCAACAATATTTTTAAGTGATGTTTTGCCTAAACCAACAAATTCACCTGCTTCAAATTCTTTGGGTAGATCTGCATCAGTAAATCCGAAATTGCTTAATTCAAGATTTGCCTGTCGGTCCTTTCTTTGGCGGATAGGATTTGTCTGAGCAATTAAATGCCCTTTTCTACGGTATGCTAATATCAGCTTGTAAACATTAAATTCTTTATCCATCGCCGCTTTGCTGAATGAAGCTGTACCGTTACCATTTGTGCTAGGTGCAGCTGTAGTTACAGACCCACCATTGCTATTGCTTACGGCAAAATCAAACCCTTCAAAAAAACTGCGCATTTCCTGGTCCACGCTATTAGGATCTTTTAGAAAATCATTGTATAAATTTTCGATGTACGCGGGACTTGAATTGGTGATGTACTGGAAATCTTTCATTTGTAGAATATTTTTATAATCTTCTTCAATTTAAACTGCCTGAAAAGCGGTAAAAATTGGCAAATCGTTCATTAATAAATCGGCTGCAAATATCGGTATTTATATACAAAATAGCGACCAATTTTGCTAAAAATGAGCAAAATTGGCATTCATCTAATAACTTAGAAATACTATTAACTGTCCAATAAACGTGTTTTAGCGATAAATATTACCATTTTTCAAAAATTATCCGCTACCAATGCTGATTTCTAAATTTATAGTGTTATCTTTGCAGCCCAAAAATTGAATTAAATGGCTAATCACTCAGCAACCAAAAAAGACGTACGTCAGAGCACTAAACGTAACGAACGTAACCGCTATTACGGTAAAACAACCCGTAATGCAATCCGTGATATCAAGGCAATTGACGAAAAGAAAACGGCTACAGCGAAATTACCTGAAGTTGCTTCTATGATTGATAAATTGGCAAAACGTGGTACTATCCACAAAAACAAAGCGGCAAACTTAAAAAGTAAGTTGGCTAAAAAAGTGAATGCTTTAGGCAAGTAATTTCTTTACTTGTTGCTTAATAAATCATTAAGCCTGTTCAAACTATGTTTGACAGGCTTTTTTTGTTTTTGTAATCTTTTGCAAAAAGCAGCATTAAGTGCTTGTAACATGGCTTTTTCAATGCCCCAATTCAATATCTTTGCGCGACTAAAACGCTTATAATCAGTATAAAAAAATAATCAATAATGTATCGTTCTCATACTTGTGGTGAATTAAGAATAGCAGATGTAAAAAAAGAAGTTACCCTTGCCGGTTGGGTGCAAACCGTGCGTAAGTTTGGCAGCATTACATTTATTGACCTTCGCGATCGTTATGGCATTACCCAATTGTTATTTTCTGAAAGTCTGAATAACGAGTTAGATGCAAATCCATTAGGAAGAGAATTTGTTTTGCAGGTAAAAGGAACCGTGAATGAAAGAAGCAACAAAAACGCCAATATCCCAACGGGCGAAATTGAGCTCACAGTAACAGCATTTACTATTTTGAACAAGTCAGCCGTTCCTCCTTTTACAATTCAGGATGATACGGATGGCGGTGATGAACTGCGCATGAAATACCGTTACCTGGATCTTCGCAGAAATGCCGTGAAGAAAAATTTAGAATTGCGTTATGCCGTTGGCCGTTCTACAAGAAACTATTTACATGAAAATAATTTCATGGATATTGAAACGCCCTTTTTAATTAAATCCACACCCGAAGGTGCAAGGGATTTTGTGGTGCCTTCGAGAATGAATCCCGGGCAGTTTTATGCGTTACCTCAATCTCCGCAAACATTTAAACAATTATTAATGGTGAGCGGTTATGATCGCTACTACCAAATTGTAAAATGTTTTAGAGATGAAGATCTGCGTGCAGACAGGCAACCGGAATTTACACAGATAGATTGTGAAATGTGCTTTGTTGAACAGGAAGATATTTTAAACATGTTTGAAGGTTTGGTAAAACGAATTTTTAAAGATGTAAAAAATATCGATTACACAGACAAAGTAGAACGCATGAGCTGGGAAGAAGCCATGTGGCAATACGGTAATGATAAGCCAGATATCAGGTTTGATATGAAGCTCTGCAATTTTAAAAAACCGTCGACCGTCTTTACTAATAAATCAGATCATGCGGCATTGATCGGTGGGGTTGACTTTAAAGTTTTTGATGAAGCTGAAACGGTTATAGCTATTGCTGTACCGGGCTGTAGCGAATACACCAGAAAACAGACCGATGAACTAACGGAATGGGTTAAACGCCCGCAAATTGGCATGAAAGGATTGGTGTTCATTAAAGCGAATGCGGATGGAACATATAAAAGCAGCGTAGATAAATTTTACGACGCCGATAAATTAAAAGCGATCGCTGCCGCTGCTAACGCAAAAGCCGGCGATTTGATCCTGATCCTTGCAGGTGCAGAAGAAAGAACAAGAAAAGCGATCAGCGACCTCCGTTTATATTTAGGAGAAGCATTGGGTTTACGTAAAGCAACTGAATTTAAATTATTATGGGTGCTTGATTTTCCTTTGTTTGAATATGCCGAAGACGATAACCGTTGGGTTGCCCGTCATCATCCGTTCACTTCTCCTAAGCCTGATCATATCGATATCATGATCAACAACAATCCTGTTATCGAAAATGCAGAAAAATATTTAGAACATCCTTATGCCAGCATTAAGGCCAACGCATATGATATGGTCTTAAACGGCAATGAGATTGGTGGCGGTTCTATTCGTATCTTCCAAAGAGAATTGCAGGAAAAAATGTTTGCCGCATTGGGAATGGATGCTGCGGAACAACAGCACAAATTCGGTTTCTTATTGGGCGCTTTTGAATATGGTGCACCGCCACACGGCGGACTGGCTTTTGGTTTTGATCGTTTATGTGCTTTATTGGGTGGCAGCGAAAGTATCAGGGACTTTATAGCATTCCCTAAAAACAATAGTGGCCGTGATGTGATGCTCGATGCCCCAAGTACTATCGATGCAAAACAATTTGATGAATTACAGATCAAGTTGAACCTTAAAACGCAATAATTACAGTAATTTCATTTTATAATAAAATATACAATGTCAAAGTCGATTCTTATTACCGGAGGAGCAGGATTCATTGGTTCACACCTTACCAGGTTATTTGTTTTAAAATACCCTGATTATAAGATCGTAAACCTTGATAAACTTACTTATGCAGGCAATCTGCTAAACCTAAAAGATATTGAGGGTAAGCCTAATTACCATTTTGTAAAGGGAGATATCATCG